>DASRUX010000036.1:0-7692 GCA_035655235.1 Rhodocyclaceae bacterium
ACACCGTCATCCCCGGCCACGGCAGCCCCTTCGGCAACCTGGATGAAGCCCTGGAGCGGGCCTTCCGCCGCCTCCAGTCCTTCGAGGCCGACATCGAGCGCCTGGCCTGGCACGCCATAAAGGTCATCGTCTCCTTCCACCTCATGGAGAAGCGCCGGGTGCGCCGGGCCGAGCTGCCTGCCACCCTGGCGACTATGCCCTTCCTGGAGAGCGTCAATCGGCGCTATCTGGATTGGGACGATTCCGCCTTGGCGGATCGGCTCGCCGCCGACCTCCTGGCCGCCGGAGCCCTCCGGGAAGAGGACGGCTGGATTCTTTCCCGGTAGCCGTGCCGGGCGGCGGCCGCTGATACCGGAATCACCTGCTCCAGCCCCTAGCCCCACCCCAATCCCGCGGTAGGGAAAAGACTTTTCCCCGGCTGCCGAGTCTAGAAATCGTCACCGATCGGCCCCCCGATCTTCCTCGGTCGCCTTACGGAACCCGCATGATCCGAAACCTGCGTCTTGCCGCGGCCCTTTGCGCCGCCATCAGCGCTGCCGCCGGCGCGCAGGACGCCCCATCGGTTGGCCCCGACAAGCCCCCCGACACCATGGAAGCCCGGGTGCAGGCCTGTACCGGCTGCCACGGGGACAAGGGAAAGGGCATCGGCAACGTCTACTTCCCCCGCCTCGCAGGGAAGCCTGCCGGCTACCTGTACAACCAACTGCTCGCCTTCCGGGAGGGGCGCCGCAAGTACACGCCCATGAACTACCTCCTGGCCTACCTCCCCGATGCCTACCTGCGAAAGATGGCCGATTACTTTGCCGATCAGCCCATGCCGGTCTTCACCCCGGCGGCGCCCACCGTCTCCCAGGCCATCCTGCGCCGGGGGAAGAACCTGGTCGCCAACGGCGATCCCCGCCGCGACATCCCCCCCTGCATGGCCTGCCACGGGCCGGAACTGAGCGGCCGGGAACCGGGCATCCCCGGCCTCCTGGGCCTGCGCACGGACTACATCAGCGCCCAGCTCGGCGCCTGGCGCTATGGAACCCGCACGGCGGTGGCTCCGGACTGCATGCAGCTCATCGCCGCCCGCCTGACCGAGGAGGATGTCGCCGCCGTGGCGGCCTGGCTGTCGTCCCTGCCGGCGGCCCCCGGCGTCCGCCCCCTGCGGAGCACCCCGACCCGTCTGCCCCTCGATTGCGGCAGCCAGCGGCCTTAGCCATGCCTCCGACCATGGGAATCCTGCCCAGACCTTTCCGAACCATCCTTCTGGGAGCCGCCCTGGCGCTCCTGAGCGGACTGGTGCCGGCTGCGGCCCCCTCCCGCGGCGCCCCGGCTGCCCTGGTGGAGCGCGGGAAATACCTGGCCCAGGCGGGGGACTGCATCGCCTGCCACACCATCCCGGGCAGCCGGATTTTTTCCGGGAACCGGCCCCTGCCGACCCCCTTCGGGACCCTGTACTCCCCCAACATCACCCCCGATCCGGAAACCGGCATCGGCCAATGGAGCGCCGACGATTTCTACAACATGATGCACACCGGCCGCTCCCGGGATGGTTCCCTCCTCTATCCCGCCATGCCCTTCGCCGCCTACACCAAGGTGACCCGGGAGGACTGCGACGCCATCTTCGCCTACCTCAAGTCCGTGCCGCCGGTGCGCCAGCCCAACCGGCCCCACGATATGCACTTCCCCTACAACAACCGGGCCCTGCTCATCGGCTGGCGCACCCTGTACTTCAATGAGGGGGAATACCGGCCCGACGCCACCAAGTCGGCGGAATGGAACCGGGGCGCCTACCTGGTACAAGGGCTCGGCCACTGCTCCATGTGCCACACCCCCATCAATGCCCTGGGCGGCGCCTCCGAGGCGGCGGCCTTCGAAGGGGGGCTGATCCCCATGCAGAACTGGTACGCCCCGTCGCTGACCTCCAACCGGGAGGCGGGGCTGGGGGACTGGCGGATCGAGGACATCATGGACCTGCTCCAGGCGGGGATTTCGAACCGCGGAGCGGTCTATGGCCCCATGGCCGAGGTCACCTACAACAGCCTGCAATACCTGAACGACCAGGATATCCGGGCCATGGCAGTGTATTTGAAGAGCCTGCCGCCCCGGGAAGCCTCCGTCCCCGAGCCGGAGAACTCGCCCCTGGTCGCCGAATCCACCCAGATGTTCTCGGAGGGGCGGCGCATCTACGACCGGGACTGCGCCAGCTGCCACGGCGGCACCGGCCTGGGCAAGCTGCCCCACTACCCGCCGCTGGCCAACAACCAGTCCATCGAGATGGCCTCGGCCGTCAATCCCATCCGCATGGTCCTGAACGGCGGTTACCCCCCGGGCACCCGCAGGAATCCCATGCCCTACGGCATGCCGCCCTTCGCCCAGCATCTGTCGGACGGGGACATCGCCGCCGTGGTCACCTACATCCGCACCGCCTGGGGCAACCACGGAGCGCCGGTAACGGCGCGGGAAGTGAATGCCCTGCGGGCCGCCACCCTGGATTGAGCCATGCTGATTGATTCCACTCCCCCCGCCGACCAAGCCGCCGTGGATGAGATCGTCAGCCGCGGGCCGGTAGGCGCTTTCGCCCTGGCGGGCACGGCCGCCGCCATCGTGGTCGCCATCTGGCTGGCCTTCTATTTCCTCGTCTATCTCCCGAGGGCCTGAGCCATGCCGCAAGCCAACAGCCACGACAGCGCCCGGGTTGCCGCCCGGGCGGAGATGCGCTGGGCCACCGTCAGCCTGGCCATCATCGCCTTCTTGATCGGCATGATGGTGTACATGAGCCTGCACTGGGCCACCATGCCCCCCAGGCGGCTGGAGACGGTGGATCCGACCACCCTCCACCTGGCCGGGGAATTCACCGAGGACAACCTGGGCAGTGCGGTGGAGAGCGACGGTTCGGTCACCGTGCGCCTGGTGGCCAACCAGTATTCCTTCACCCCCCAGTGCCTGCTGGTGCCCACCGATACGCCGGTCACCCTGCGGGGCACCAGCGCCGACGTGGTCCACGGCTTCAACATCGCCCAGACCAATGTGAATGTGATGCTGGAGCCGGGCTACATCTCCGTCTTCAAGACCGCCTTCAAGAAGCCCGCCGACCTGGTCATGCCCTGCCACGAGTTCTGCGGCGTCGGCCATGCGGGCATGTGGGCCCATGTGAAGGTGGTGGACAAGGCCGATTTCCTGCGCCGGGCCGCCAACGGCAGGAGGCTTTCCTGTGCTGAATGAGGATACCCGCCGCCTGGTGCTCGCCCATTTCTGGCTGGGATTCGCGGCGTTCGCCGTGGCCGCCCTTCTGGGGGAGTGGCAGATGTACGTCCGCGCCCCCGGCCATGGCTGGATCGACAATCCCGAACTCTATTACCGCTCGGTCACCGCCCACGGCTCGGCCATGGGCTATGTGCTGCCCACCCTGATCGCCATGGGCTTCGGCTACGCCATCGTGGAGCTGGCCCTGAAGCAGCGCCTCATCGGCGTGCGCTGGGCCTGGGCCGGCTTCGGCCTGGTGGTGCTGGGGGTGGTGACGGCCATGGCGCCGGTATCCCTGGGGCTCGCCTCGGTGCTCTACACCTTCTATCCCCCCATGATCGCCAATCCCTTCTACTACATCGGCATCGTCCTGGTGGTGGTGGGTTCGTGGATCTGGGTGGCCCTCATGTCCATCAACCTGCGGGCCTGGAAGAAGGGCCATCCCGGGGAATCGGTGCCCCTGCCCATGTTCGCCAACGTGGCCGGCGCCTACCTGTGGGCCTGGACTTCCCTGGGGGCGGCCATCGAGCTGCTGTTCCAGATCCTGCCGGCGGCTCTCGGCTTCACCGCCACCATCGATGCCGGCCTGGCCCGGGTGTTCTTCTCCTGGACCCTCCACGCCATCGTCTATTTCTGGCTTATGCCCACCTATATCGCCTTCTACACCCTGGTGCCCCGGGCCATCGGCGGGCGGCTCTACAGCGACGCCATGGGGCGCATCGCCTTCGTCCTCTTCCTGGTGTTCTCCATGCCCATCGGCATCCACCACCTCTTCCAGGACCCCCAGGTGGGGGCCGGGGTGAAATTCGTCCATGCCGCCTTCACCGGCATGGTGTCGGTGCCGACCCTGCTCACCATCTTCACCATCTGCGCCTCGGCCGAGATCGCCGGGCGACTGCGCGGAGGGAGGGGCCTGTTCGGCTGGATCGCCGCCCTGCCCTGGCAGAACCCCATGATGCTGGCGGTGGCCTTTTCTTTCGTGCTGCTGGGCTTCGGCGGCGCCGGCGGCATCATCAACATGAGCTACCAGATGGACTTCGCCGTCCATAACACCCAGTGGATCACCGGCCACTTCCACCTCATCTTCGGCGGGGCCATCGTCATCATGTATTTCGCCATCGCCTACGACCTGTGGCCCCACCTCACCGGCCGCGCCCTGGACGACCTGCGGCTGATGCGGGCCCAGCTCTGGCTGTGGTTCGTGGGCATGCTGGTGGTGACCTTGCCCTGGCATTTCGTCGGCATCCTCGGTATGCCCCGGCGCATGGCCTATTTCGACTACGGCGACCCGGCCATCGCCCCCCAGGCCGTCGCCGTGACCATCACCTTCATTGGCGGCCTGCTGCTGGTGGCTTCGGTGGTGCTGTTCATCCTCATCCTGGTGCGGGGCCATCTGGCCGAGCGGACCAGCCTGCCGGAATTCCAGTTCAGCACCCCGGCCCATCCCGCCGGGAAGCTGCCGGCGGCCCTCAACGGCTTCGCCCTGTGGCTGGCCCTCATGATCGGCCTGACGGTGGTCAATTACGGTTTCCCCATCGCCCAGCTCATGAGCCTGAAGCAGACCTCCGTGCCGGCGGTTCCCATCGGGGCGGGGCGATGAAGGCCGATAGCCGCTGGCCCGTGGCGAGCGTCGCCATCCTGGCGGGCCTCGCCATCGTGGCGGCCCTCATCGGCTACGTGTGGATTCCCGGCGCTCAGCGGGACACCCGCATCAGCGGCCTGTGGAACGCCATCTGCAGCGCCGCCGGCGTGGTCCAGCCGTGGCGGCCCCAGCAGCAGCCCACCTCGCCGGTGGCCCGGGCCAGCGACGTGATCGTCACCGCCCGCATGATGCAGCCCGCCGACAGCCTTTCCATCGGCCGGGGCGCCACCCTGGCCCTGCAATGCACCATGTGCCATGGCGCCCGGGGCATGAGCCAGGCCGATTCCCCCAACCTGGCCGGCCAGTACGACGAGGCCATCTACAAGCAGCTCCGGGATTTCAAGGCGGGACACCGGAAGAGCGCCGTCATGGCCCCCCTGGCCCAGCACCTGAGCGACCAGGACATGCGGGACCTGGCCGCCTACTACGCCTACCTGCCCCGGGAGACTCCCCCCGAGGAAGCCACGCCCGCCCAGGCGCCGGCCATCGTCCGCCACGGGGCGCCCATGCGCAACATCCCCGCCTGCGAATCCTGCCATGGCGGCATCGACCACAAGACCGCCAGCCCGCGCCTGGACGGGGAGCCGGAGACCTACCTCCACGCCCAGTTGAGCGCCTTCGCCAACGGCAGCCGGGGCAACGACATCCACCAGCAGATGCGCAATATCGCCCGGCACCTGACGACCGAGGAGATGGGAGCGGTCGCCCGCTACTACTCGCGCCGGTAGCCTCCCGATCCGGCACGCTCCCCCGGGACTGGGTCCGCCCGGCCGATCTATAATCCCGCCCTCGGCAGTCTGCGTACTGCCCTTTGATTGGCGCTCCGGCGCCGTGTAAGCCGCCGCGGCTTCCGCGCGGTGGCGGTTGAATTTATCGGGAGTTTTCCGTGACCATTTCCGCTTCGCGCCGCCTGGCGCTGAAGGGCGCTTTTCTTTGCGCCCTTGCCGCATCCGTTTCCCTGCCTGCCTTCGCCGCCGATACCGTGCTGCGCGTCTCCGCCATCCCGGACGAGGCCCCCACCGAGTTGCAGCGCAAGTTCGCCCCCCTGGGCAAGTACCTGGAGGCCCAGACCGGCATGAAGGTGAGCTTCGTGCCCGTCTCCGACTACGCCGCGGTGGTCGAATCCCTGGCCACCAGGAAGATAGACATGGCCTGGCTGGGCGGCTTCACCTTCGTCCAGGCCAAGATTCGCACCAATGGAACCGCCACCCCCATCGTCCAGCGGGAAGAGGATGCCAAGTTCACCTCCAAGTTCATCACCGCCGACCCCAATATCAAGTCCCTGGCCGACCTGAAGGGCAGGACCTTCGCCTTCGGCGCCCCCTCCTCCACCTCCGGCAGCCTGATGCCCCGCTTCTTCCTCCAGCAGGCCGGCCTCAACCCGGAAAAGGATTTCAAGAACGTGGCCTTCTCCGGCGCCCATGACGCCACCGTGGCCTTCGTTTCCGCCGGCAAGGCCGACGCCGGGGTGCTGAACACTTCCGTCTGGGACAAGCTCGTCGAGCAGAAGAAGGTGGATACGGCCAAGGTTCGCGTCTTCGCTACCACCCCGACCTACTTCGACTACAACTGGACGGTCCGCGGCGACCTGGACCCGGCCCTGGTGAAGAAGCTCACCGAGGCCTTCCTCAAGCTCGATCCCAATAACCCGGAACACAAGGAAATCATGGCCCTGCAACGGGCCTCGAAGTTCATCCCCACCAAGAAGGAGAACTACGAGGGCATCGAGCAGGCCGCCCACGCCGCCGGCCTCCTGAAGTGAGCTTCGCCCTGGAAGGCGTGGGGCTGACCCACGCCAACGGCTTCACCGCCCTGGACGGCATCGACCTCAAGGCCGGCCAGGGGGAGCGCATCGCCCTGATCGGCCCGTCCGGGGCCGGCAAGACCAGCCTGCTTTCTGTCCTGGGCACCGCCCTGGCGCCTACCGCGGGGCAGTTTTCGTTACTGGGCGAGGAACCCGCGACCTTGGGCGCTGGCAAGCTGAAAGCCCTGCGCTCCCGCATCGGCACCATCCACCAGGCGCCCCCCATCCCGGCCCGGCAGCGGGCGGTGACCGCCGTCCTGGCGGGGCGGGCCGGGCAGTGGCCGGTGTGGAAGTCCCTGGCGTCCCTGGTCTATCCCCTGGATGTTCCCGGCGCCCGGGAGGCCCTGAGCCGCCTCGACCTGGCCGACAAGCTGTTCGAACGCTGCGACCGCCTTTCCGGCGGCCAGCTCCAGCGGGTGGGCGTCGCCCGGGTCCTGTACCAGCGGCCGGACCTGATCCTGGCCGACGAGCCGGTCTCCGCCCTCGACCCGGCCCTGGCGCTCGCCACCGTGCGGCTCTTGGCGGCCGAGGCGGAATCCCGGGGCGCCACCCTGGTCGCCAGCCTCCACGCAGTTGACCTGGCCCTCGGCTGCTTCCCCCGCATCGTCGGCATCAAAGCCGGGCGCATCGCCTTCGACCTGCCGGCCGGGGAAGTGGGCGACGCCCTCCTCCACGACCTCTACGCCGGCGAAGGGGAAGCCCTGCCCACCCTGGCCACGGAATCCCGCTTCGATCCCCGGGCCGCCGCCAACGACGCCGCCACTCGCGCTGCATGCTGCTGAACCCCGCGACCTCCCCGGCCGACCACGATCCGGCCGGCCCCCGGCGCCTGGCCTGGACCCTGGCCGCCGTGGTTATCCTCTGGCCCCTATTCCGGGCAGCGGAAGTGCATCCGGGCGTCCTCTTCGCCCCGGAAAACATCAAAGTCATCGGCCATTTCCTGGCCGCCTTCCTACCGCCGGAGACCGGGGCGGAATTCCTCGGCTACCTGGGCAAGGCCACCCTGGAGACCCTG
>DASRUX010000037.1:0-25221 GCA_035655235.1 Rhodocyclaceae bacterium
TCGAAATAAAAAAGGGCGCCGACGGCGCCCTTTCTCTTTCTACCTCAAGGCTAAGATTAGCCAGCCTTGCGCTCGAGCTTTTCCTTGATACGGGCGGACTTGCCGGAACGCTGACGCAGGTAGTACAGCTTGGCACGACGCACGTCGCCGCGGCGCTTGACTTCGATGGAAGCCACCAGCGGGGAGTAGGTCTGGAAAGTACGCTCGACACCTTCGCCGGAAGAGATCTTGCGGACGATGAAGGCGGAGTTCAGGCCGCGGTTACGCTTGGCGATGACAACGCCTTCGTAAGCCTGCAGACGCTCGCGGTTGCCTTCCTTGACCTTCACCTGGACGACGACGGTGTCGCCGGGGGCGAATTCAGGGATGGTCTTGCCCAGGCGGGCGATTTCTTCTTGCTCAAGTTGCTGAATCAGGTTCATGTGAGATCCTTAGTTCAAATATTACTCACCGCATTGCTCCTCTCCCGAAGCCTCTTTATCCAGCTCGGTGAGGAGTTGCGTTTCCTCCGCACTCAACGCGCGGTGCGCCAATAAATCCGGACGGCGCTTCCGGGTCCGCGCCAGCGACTGTTTCAGCCGCCAGCGGCGAATTCTTTCATGGTTGCCAGACAACAGCACTTCCGGCACTCCTTGACCCTCGTACACCTCGGGCCTCGTGTAGTGGGGGCAATCCAGCAGGCCCGCCACAAACGAATCTTCCACCGCCGAAGCGGCGTCGTTCAGCACCCCCGGCAGCTGCCGGACGATGGCGTCGATCAACGCCATGGCCGGCAACTCGCCGCCGGAGAGCACAAAATCTCCGATCGAGACTTCCTCATCGACACAGCGCTCGATCAACCGCTCGTCGACGCCTTCATAGCGGCCACAGAGAAGGATCAATCCCTCGTCTCCGGTCGCCAGCTCCATCACCCGCTCATGGGTGAGGGGCCTGCCCTGGGGAGACAGGTAGATCACCCGGCTCCGCGCCGATCCGGCTTCCCGCTGCCGCTCCTTAGCGGCAGCAATGGCCTTTTCCAGAGGCCCCGGCTGCATGACCATACCGGGACCGCCCCCGTAGGGCCGGTCATCCACGGTCCGCCACGCATTTTCGGCAAAATCCCGAGGATTCCAACCGTGCCAGCCCCAGCGTCCGTCCTCCAGGGCCCGCCGCGTAATGCCGCATTGGGTCACTGCCGCGAACATCTCCGGAAAAATGGTGACGCAGTCGAACTGGATCACCAGTCGCTACCCCACTCCACCCGGATACGGCCCGCATCCTTCTCTACCGCCAGCACCACCGCTGCCACGAAGGGCAACAGACGTTTCTTGCCACCTTCGGCAACGACGCTCAGCACATCGTTGGCGCCGGTCTCGATCAGGCTTTCGACCCGACCCAGGGACTCGCCGGCGGTATTTACCACTTCCAGGCCGATGAGATCGGCCCAGTAATACTCATCTTCATCGGTGGTCGGCAACGCGTTCCGCGGCGCCCCCACCAGCATGCCTTTCAGGGCTTCGGCGGCATTACGGTCGGCGACACCTTCGAACAGGGCCACCAGACCGTCACCATGGGCGCGAAAGCCTTTCAGCTTGGTTTCGCGCCATCCTTCGCCTTCCCGGCCGATCCACCAGACGGACATTTCTGCCCAGGCCATGGGATCGTCACCGAAGGCATGCAGCCTGACCCAGCCTCGAATGCCGTAGGGCTCGGCAATCCGCCCCAATACGACGATATCGCTACCGGTCAAGGCTCGAATACTGCTTAGGCAGCCTGCTTGGCGGCGTACTGCTTGACGAGACGGGCAGCGGTCGGGGACAGCTGGGCGCCTTGCTGTTGCCAGTAGGTCAGGCGATCCATGGCGACGCGCAGGCCTTCCTCGGATTCGGCGGCAACCGGGTTGTAGAAGCCGATGCGCTCAACGAAACGGCCATCGCGGCGATTACGGGAATCGGTCACGACCATGTTGTAGAAGGGACGCTTCTTGGCGCCACCGCGGGCGAGACGAATAACAACCATCGCAATTCTTTCCGTGCTAGAAAAAGGGCTGAATTATGGTCCATTTATATCGGAAAAACAAGCCACTTGAATGATGCAGCGAACTATCGAATGGCGTAGATGCCGCATCGTCAGGGACCGGCAAGCCCGTCATGGAGAAAAATCCGATTATTGGGTATCCTCGCCGGACAAAGCGATACAGCCCATGTCCAACGAATCGACGCAGGAAAACAGCGAGCAGAACGTCCAGTCCATCCTGGAGTGGCTGGCGCTCGCCCCCAACCGCAGCAGCCAGGAAGATGCGATCGGCCTGAAGCGCCGACTCGCTACCCTGAGGACAACATTGTTGCCAGCCGAGCAGAAGGCGAAGCTCCTGGACATGCTCTACGCCCACGCGGCCAAGATAACGGCAGCCCAGTTGCCTGCACTCCAGGAAATCACCCTGCCGGTCTCCCGACGGACACGGCAACTGGTCCGCGCCATTCAGGACTCCCTTGAGATCCTGGCCCAGGAGTACCTGGAGTCGTTCACTGGCAACACCTCGAAGGATTCAGTGCGACCGCCCGTCGATGACCTCTGTCCGGCGGCACAGTGCTTGTCGTGGCACATGACCATCAGCCATCTGGTTGCCGCCCCGACCACCCCGGGCATTTGGCAGTTGCTCCACGCCGCCTTCCGGATCGCCCACGATTTCGGCGTTGAAGCACAGCCCTCCGCCCCCGGCACCCGCTCCATCGAGCATATTTACCTTGCCAGCCTGCTTCTCTCCGTGGTGCAGCCTGCCTCCTTCACCTCCCTGGAACTGGAGTTCATCGGGGAATACATCGAACGCTGCGCCGACGGCGTGAAGTTGACTAACGGCGCGCCGAGCGGCCGCCGGGGAGTCTTCTGGATCGACCAGGAGCGTGATGCGCCGCCCAATGCCCTGAATCGGCGCCTCCCCCCGCCCGAGACGCCGGTACTCTATCTCGTCTGCGATTCCATCGCCCACCAGGCCGAAAAGCATCTGAACGCCCTGGAATCCGGCCGCTCGCCGACGGAACTCAATCTCCCCGCCTTCGCGGGAACACCGGCAGGCCTCGGGGTGCTCAAACGCCTCGGCAGTTTCTGGGGCCATCCGGCCAAACGCCGCTTCCCCCGCCGGCGCCAGTCCTACCGGGCCGACCTGTGCGCCGGCTTCGACCAGCTGCTGGAAGTCCTCGCCCCCCCTAGTCTGATTGGGCCGGCCACCAGCGAGTGGATGATCACCAACGAGAGCCCCGACGGCTACGCCATGATGCATGTTTCGGGGGCCACCGAGCACCTGAGGATTGGCGACATCGTCGCCCTCCACCCCCGCCGCAAGGAGTTCTCTGGAGAGAATGCCTGGCAGATCTGCATGGTCCGCTGGGCCTTGTCGGAAAACCCGGAACACATCGAGCTGGGTTTGCAGGTGCTATCGACCCGGGGTATTCCCGCCACCCTCACCCAACCTCGCCGCAAAGCCAAAGGGGGGACCTCCGCCCTCCTTCTGCCGAAGGCGCCGCCCCTGCGTCCATCCCAGGCACTGGTGGTACCCACCGGCACAGTGGACGACCACGAAGAAAAGCTGATCGTGGTCACCGGACAAGACAATGTCGCCGTACTCGAACTGCGCGCCACCTACCTGGACGAGCGCACCTCCTGCGTGGAAGTGTTCAGCGTCGAGCCGGACGAAAGGCCGTAGCGGCAACCAAGCCGCCGATCAAGACCACGGCCCACGACAGGTGGAGCCAGACCAGGAAGATGGGGAACGCGGCAAAGGCGCCATAGACGCTCTTGAAAGTTCCGAAGCTGCCCAGGTAAAGCTCGAAGCCCTTCTGCATTGCCGCGAATACCAGGCTGGCGAAGCCGCCACCCACCAGGGCTGCGACTCTCCCGACCCGGACATTGGGAACCGCGTAATAGAGGAAGGCGAAGAACAGCCCCAGCAGCACCATGGACACCGCCTTCAGGATCACCGGCCGGATCCAGCTGGACTCCTGGACGAAGCCCAGGGACACCGTCACCGCATAGGACATCAGGCCGGCCAACGCCCCCAGCATGAAGGGCCACACGGCCATCACGAAGGCGTAGAGCTTCAGGCGGGCCAGCAGGGGCCTGGGCTTCACATGCCACAAGTGATTGAAAGCACGCTCAATGGTATGCATGAGCAGGAAGGCGGTCACGCCCAGCATGGCGATCCCCGGCACGGTCAGCGAGCGGGCCTTGTGGGAAAACTGGGCGACATGGCCGGCAATGGTCTTGCCCGCGCCGGTGGGCAGCAGCGTTTCCACCAGAAGCGTATCCAGGCGCTTAATAAGGCTGTCGAAGAAGGGAATGGAGTCGGCGACGGAAACGACCAGCGTGATCAGGGGAACCAGCGCCAGGAGGGTGGTGAAGGCCAGGGACGAGGCGGTCTGGGCCATGTTTTCCGTGCGGAAACGCTGGATGATGGTCCTGACGACACCGGCGCCGGTTCGGGAGGGAGATCGCATGGGGCCGTATAATAGCCGACCATGACGACCAACCGCCTGCAATGGCTCGCCGCCGGCAGCCTCATCGCCCTCATCTTCCTTTGCCTCTCCTGGGAACTCTGGCTGGCTCCGTTGCGCCCCGGCGGCTCCTGGCTGGCCATCAAGGCGGTACTCCTGCTCACCCCCCTGTTCGGCATCCTGCGCGGCAGGCGCTATACCTACCAGTGGACCTCCCTGTTCGTCCTGCTCTACGTCATGGAGGGACTGGTGCGAGCCACCAGCGACCATGGCCTGTCCCAGATGCTCGCCATCGCCGAGACCGTCCTTTCCCTGGTGCTTTTCGCTGCAGTCGTCGCCTACGCCCGCATCACCCGCCCATCAAAGCAAAAGGCCGCCTGACGGCGGCCTCTGTTCAGTCCGGGAAGACGATCAAACGTCGCCCTGGGCCTTGACCTTATCCAGGCTGGAATGCAGCTTGTTCAGGGCATTCAGGTAGGACTTGGCGGAAGCGATGACGATATCCGTATCCGCCCCATTGCCATTGACGATACGCCCGCCCTTGGATAGCCGGGTGGTGACCTCGCCCTGGGCATCGGTCCCGGTGGTGATGGCATTCACCGAATAGAGCAGCAATTCGGCGCCGCTGCCGACGATGCTTTCAATGGCCCGGAAGCAGGCATCGACGGGTCCGCCCCCCTCCGCCTCGCCCTTCTTCTCGGCACCGCCGACGGCCAGGGTCACGTTGGCCTTGGGCATCTCGCCGGTTTCGGAACAGACGTGGGAATAGACCAGTTTGTAATACTCCTGGTCCGGGGTCACCACCTCATCGGAGACCAGGGCGTGGAGGTCTTCGTCAAAGATTTCGTGTTTCTTGTCGGCCAGCTCCTTGAAGCGGGCGAAGGCGGCATTGAGGGCCTCGTCGCCGTCCAGTTCGATACCCAGCTCCTGGAGGCGGGTCTTGAAGGCATTGCGGCCGCTGTGCTTGCCCAGCACCAGCTTGTTCTGGGTCCAGCCCACATCCTGGGCGCGCATGATCTCGTAGGTTTCCCGGTGCTTGAGGACGCCGTCCTGGTGGATACCCGACTCGTGGGCAAAGGCGTTGGCGCCGACGATGGCCTTGTTGGGCTGCACCGGATAGCCGGTGATCTGGGAAACCAGCTTGGAAGCCGGCACGATCTGGGTGGCGTCGATGCCGGTTTCCACCGGGAAGACATCGGCCCGGGTCCGCACCGCCATCACCACCTCCTCCAGGGAGGCGTTGCCGGCCCGCTCGCCGAGGCCGTTGATGGTGCATTCCACCTGGCGGGCACCGGCCAGGACGGCGGCCAGGGAGTTGGCGACGGCCAGGCCGAGGTCGTTGTGGCAGTGGACCGACCACACCACCTTGTCGGAATTGGGCACCCGCTCGATCAGTTGCCGCAGGGTTTCGGCAAACTGGTAGGGGATGTTGTAGCCGACGGTGTCCGGCACATTGATGGTGGTGGCACCAGCCTTGATGACCTCTTCGAAGATGCGGCAGAGAAAATCCAGCTCGGAGCGGCCGGCGTCTTCGGCGGAGAACTCCACGTTATCGGTGTATTCCCGCGCCCAGCCGATGGCCTTGACCGCCTGCTCCACCACCTGGTCCGGGGTCATGCGCAGCTTCTTTTCCATGTGGATGGGGCTGGTGGCGATGAAGGTGTGGATGCGGCCCGACTTGGCCGGCTTGATGGCTTCGCCCGCCCTGCGGATGTCGTTCTCGTTGGCCCGAGCCAGGGAACAGACGGTGGAATCCTTGATGGTCTGGGCGATGGAATGGATGGCGTCGAAATCCCCCGGGGAGGCCGCGGCGAAACCCGCTTCGATGACATCGACCCGCATACGCTCCAGCTGGCGGGCAACGCGCAACTTTTCTTCCTTGGTCATGGAGGCGCCGGGGCTCTGCTCGCCGTCGCGCAGGGTGGTATCGAAAATGACCAGACGTTCTTTCATATTTCTTACTCCGAATGGATGTGCCACAGCGACTGCCACCGGGGGACAATCAACCGAAAACCGCTCAGGGTGGTATTGTATGAGGTTTGCCGCCTTTAGGCTCCGGCCAATCTTCCCAGCCTTCCGATAACCCATGCGAATCCTGCTAGTCGAAGACGATGCCCTCCTGTCTGACGGTCTGAGCCGGGCACTACGCCAATCCGGTTACCTCATCGAGACGGCGGCCGATGGCAGAACGGCAGACCGCTGGCTCGCATCCGAGGAATTCGACCTGACCATCCTCGACCTCGGCCTTCCCGGCCTGGACGGTAGCGAGGTACTGCAACGCCTGCGGAGCAGGAAACAACGCACGCCGGTGTTGGTGCTCTCCGCCCGGGACGCCCTGGAGGAACGGGTGCGCGTCCTCGACCTGGGCGCCGACGACTACGTGGTCAAACCCGTCGCCCTGGTGGAACTGGAGGCCCGCGTCCGCGCCCTGATCCGCCGCGGCCAGGCATCCCCCGATCCGACCATCACCCTCGGCCGCCTCACCCTGGATACCGTCGGCAAGCGGGCCTGGCTCGACAACGAGGCCCTCGACCTCACCGCCCGGGAATGGTCGGCCCTCGAATTCCTGGCGCAGCGGGTCAACCGCATCGTCAACAAGGAACAGATCATGCAATCCCTCTACGGCTGGGAGGAGGACATCACCCCCAACGCCGTCGAGAAATTCATTTCCCGCCTGCGCTCCAAGCTGGAGCCGGCGGGCATCGTCATCCGTACCGTGCGGGGTCTGGGCTATTACCTCGAAAAGCCGGTCGGGGACGATGGCTCGGCCTAGCCTTCGCCTCCAGCTCCTGCACCGGCTGCTGCCGGCCATGCTGGCGCTGCTCATCGCCGGTGCCGCTATGGCCTACTGGGTGGCGTTGCGTAGCGCCACCCTGGCCTACGACCGTTCCCTACTGGATGCCGCCCTGGCCATTGCCGAGCAGACCCGTAGCGTCGATGGGCAATTCCAGCTCAAGCTGAGCCCCCAGGCCAAAGCGGTTCTGCTCACCGACAAATTCGACCGCATCTACTTCGCGGTACGGGGCCCGAAGGGCGAACTGATCGACGGCGAGCCTGGTCTCCCCATCCCGTCTGCCAGCAACCTGGAGCGCCTGCAGTCCGAAGGGCGTGTCTACTACGATGGACAACTCGGTGGCCAACCCATCCGCTTGGCGGCACTGCGGGCCGAAAAAGGGAGCGACACGCTCACCTTCATGGCGGCCGAAACCCAGGTCAAGCGCAACGCCCTGGTCCGGGAAATCCTCTTCGGCATGCTGTTCCCGGAATTGCTCCTGGTCGCCGCCGCCCTGGCGGTGGTGTGGTTCGGCATCCGCTCGGGCCTGAAGACCCTGACCGGATTGCGCCGGGAATTGGCGGGCCGCTCCCACGCGGATCTCAGCCCCATCACCGCTGTCGTGCCCGACGAGATTCAGCCGGTGGTGGAGGAAATCAACGAGCTGATGCAACGCCTCGACCGCTCCCTGTCCAGCCAGCGGCACTTTGTCTCCGACGCCGCCCACCAGTTGCGCACCCCCATCGCCGCCCTCCAGGCCCAGGTGGAGGTCGCCTTGCGGGAAGCCGCCCCGGACAAACGACGCCAACTTGAGGGCATCCTCGCCGCCGCCCATCGTCTTTCCCATCTGGTAGACCAATTGCTGGCCCTAGCCCGGGCCGAACCCTCGCAACGCCAGCCTTATCCTGAGATTGCCCTGGAATCCCTCATTCACGGCATCGCCGAAGCCTGGCTGCCCCGGGCCATCGAGAAAGGGATCGACCTGGGATTCGACCTGACTCCCACCACGGTCAAGGGTAATACCGTGCTGTTGCAAGAGATGATCGCCAACCTGGTGGATAACGCCCTTCGCCATACGCCGACGGGCGGCGCAGTCACGGTGGCTTGCGGTGAGAAATATGGGCGGGCGTGGTTAACGGTGGAAGACAGCGGCCCCGGAATCCCGCCGGAGGAACGGGAGAAGGTGTTCGAGCGCTTCTACCAATCCCCCGGTAGCCTGAGCGATGGCTGCGGATTGGGCTTGGCCATCGTCAAGCAGATTGTCCGCCAGCATGGCGGCCATGTAAGCATCGGACAGTCCCCAACTCTGGGAGGGGCACTGATCCGGGTCAGCTTGCCGTAGGCGGCTTCTTGCGGCCTAAACCAACGACCGCCAGGACATAACCGGACAGCCCGTAAAGGACGAAGAACCCGAACAGAGTCACCTCAGGCCGTAGCGCCAGGAGGGCAAAGCCCAGGGCGATGGCCGCCACCACGAAAAAGGGCACGCTTTTCCGGAGGTTGATGTCCTTGAAGCTGTAGTAACGGATGTTGGTGATCATGGTGACGCCGGCAAAGATGGTGAGGATGCAGGCGATCCAGGTCACGTCGCTTCCCGCCACGTCGATGGTCAGCATCACCCAGACGAATCCGGCCACCAGCGCCGCCGCCGCCGGGGACGGCAGCCCCTGGAAGAAGCGCTTGTCCACCACTTCCAGGGTGGTGTTGAACCGGGCCAGGCGCAGGGCGGCGCCGGCACAGTAGATGAAAGCCGCGATCCAGCCCAGGCGCCCCATGTCCTTCAGGGCCCATTCGTAGATCACCAGGGAAGGCGCTGCCCCGAAGCTCACCATATCGGAGAGGGAGTCGTATTCCGCGCCGAAGGCCGACTGGGTGTGGGTAAGACGGGCAACTCGCCCGTCCAGCCCATCCAGCACCATGGCGAAGAACACCGCGATGGAGGCCCGCTCGAAATCCCCCTGCATGGCCTGGACGATGGCGAAGAAGCCACAGAACAGGGCAGCGGTGGTGAAGAGATTCGGGAGGATGTAGATACCCCGGCGCTTGAGCTCGGGGTTGAAGAGCACCTTGCGGGGCTTGAGTTCCGTCATGGGAAAAACTAAGAGAGTTCAGCCAGCACAGTGCTGGAAGCATACACCTTTTCGCCAATGACGACCTTCACTTTGGCATCCAGGGGCAGATAAAGGTCCACCCGGGAACCGAAGCGAATGAAGCCGTAGCGCTCGCCGCGGGCCAGTTTGTCACCGGCGCCCACATAGTTGAGGATGCGGCGGGCGATGAGGCCGGCGATCTGGACGCAGGTGACATCCTGGCCGTCGGTCGTCTTCAGATGCAGGGCACAACGCTCATTGTCCAAGGAAGCCTTGTCCAGGGCTGCGTTGACGAAGCCGCCCGGTTTGTACCAGCGCTCCACCACCGTCGACTCCAGGGGAGCGCGGTTGGAATGGACGTTGAAGACGTTCATGAAGACGCTGACCTTGAGGGCCCGGCGCCCCAGGTAGGGATCATCGGCCTCTTCCACGACGATGACCCGGCCATCGGCCGCGGAAACCACGCTCTTCGGACCGCCGGCGATGTGCCGCGGAGGATCCCGGAAAAACTGGACGCAGAAAACAAAGATCAGCCAAACCGGCAGGGACCAGGCACCGGCGAAGATAGTCAGGAGCACAGCCAGAACAAGAGAACCGGCAATGAAAGGCCAGCCTTCCTTGGCGATGATCGGATGCGGATAGTTCATCTATACCCCTAAAAGCTTTTGGGCGGGTCAGAAACCGACACCGCCCAAAGCAAAGGCAGAGCTAGGCGCGAGCGTGCTGACAGCACTTTAGTACGGCAAGCCCGAGCAACGCCGCTCTGTCGAGCATGCGCCCGTTATTAGTTCTTGGTTTGGTCGACCAGCTTGTTCTTCTTGATCCACGGCATCATGTCGCGCAGCTTCTCACCGACCTGCTCGATGGGGTGAGCGGCGGTCAGGCGGCGGCGGGCGGTCATGGACGGGTAGTTGGTGCGGCCTTCCAGGATGAACATCTTGGCGTATTCGCCGGTCTGGATACGCTTCAGGGCAGCGCGCATGGCTTCCCGGGACTGGGCGTTGATGACTTCGGGGCCGGTCACGTACTCGCCATACTCCGCGTTGTTGGAGATAGAGTAGTTCATGTTGGCGATGCCGCCTTCGTACATCAGGTCGACGATCAGCTTGAGCTCGTGCAGGCACTCGAAGTAGGCCATTTCGGGAGCGTAACCGGCTTCCACCAGGGTTTCGAAGCCCATCTTCACCAGCTCGACGGCGCCGCCGCACAGAACGGCCTGCTCGCCGAAGAGGTCGGTTTCGGTCTCTTCACGGAAGTTGGTTTCGATGACGCCGCCCTTGGTGCCGCCGTTGGCAGCAGCGTAGGAGAGGGCGATGTCCTTGGCCTTGCCGGTCTTGTCCTGGTACACAGCGATCAGGGAAGGCACGCCGCCGCCCTTCAGGTACTCGGAACGGACGGTGTGGCCGGGGCCCTTGGGGGCGACCATGATGACGTCCACGTCTTCCCGGGGCACGACTTGGTTGTAGTGCACATTGAAGCCGTGGGCGAAGGCCAGGGCGGCACCCTTCTTCAGGTTGGGGGCGACTTCCTTGTTGTACACCTCGGGGATGTTCTCGTCCGGCAGGAGGATCATGACCACGTCGGCGGCCTTCACGGCCTCGGCGATCTCGGCGACCTTGAGGCCGGCGCCTTCAGCCTTGGACCAGGAAGCGCCGCCCTTGCGCAGGCCAACGGTGACATTCACGCCGGAATCCCGCAGGTTCTGGGCGTGGGCGTGGCCCTGGGAGCCGTAGCCGACGATGGTGACCTGCTTGCCCTTGATGAGGGAGAGATCGGCGTCCTTGTCGTAATAAACTTTCATGAAATCCTCTTATTAAACGGATAGTTAGACTTTGAGAATACGGTCGCCGCGGCCGATGCCGCAAACGCCGGTACGCACGGTTTCCAGGATCAGGCCGGCATCGATGGCCGCAATGAAGGAATCCAGTTTGGCGCTGGCGCCGGTCAGCTCGATGACGTAGGTGGACTCGGTGACATCGATGACGCGGCCACGGAAGATGTCGGCCATACGCTTCATCTCCTCGCGATCCTTGCCGGTGGCCCGCACCTTGATAAGCATGAGTTCCCGCTCGGAGTGGGCGGCTTCGGACAGGTCCACCACCTTGACCACATCGACCAGCTTATTGAGCTGCTTGGTGATCTGTTCCAGGACATCGTCGGAACCGCGGGTCAGGATGGTCATGCGGGACAGGGACGGGTCCTCGGTGGGAGCCACGGTCAGGGATTCGATATTGTAGCCCCGGGCGGAGAAGAGGCCCGCCACGCGGGACAGGGCGCCGGCTTCGTTTTCCAGCAGGACGGAAATGATATGTCGCATATTGTTTTCTCCCTCCTTACAGGTCTTCGGCCAGGATCATCTCGGTCAGCCCCTTGCCGGCGGCGACCATGGGGAAGACGTTGGCGGTGGGATCGATGATGAAGTCCATGAACACCAGCCGGTCCTTGTACTCGGTGAAGGCCTGGCGCAGGGCCGGCTCCACGTCTTCCGGCTTCTCGATCTTCATGCCCACGTGGCCGTAGGATTCGGCCAGCTTGACGAAGTCGGGGAGCGAAGTCACGTAGGACTGGGAATAGCGCTTGGAATAGAACATCTCCTGCCACTGGCGGACCATGCCGAGCATGCCGTTGTTCAGGTTGATGATCTTGAGGGGCAGACCGTACTGCTTGCAGGTGGACAGCTCCTGGATATTCATCTGGATGGAGCCTTCGCCGGTGATACAGGCGACCTGAGCATCCGGATTAGCCATCAGCACGCCCATGCCGTACGGCAGGCCGACACCCATGGTGCCCAGACCGCCGGAGTTGATCCAGCGCCGGGGCTTGTTGAACTTGTAGTACTGGGCCGCAAACATCTGGTGCTGGCCCACGTCGGAGGTGATGTAGGCGTCGCCGCCGGTGACCTCGTAGAGCTTCTCGACCACGTACTGGGGCATGATCAGGTCGCTCTGCTTGTAGCGCAGGCTGTCGCGGCCGCGCCACTCGTCGATCTGCTTCCACCACTCGCCCACGGCAGACTTGTCGGTCTTGAAGCTGCTGTCCATGAGCTTGAGCATCTCGTCCAGGACATCCGGAACGTTGCCGACGATGGGCACATCCACCTTCACCCGCTTGGAAATGGAGGACGGGTCGATGTCGATATGGATGATCTTGCGGGGCTCGTCGCCGAAATGGTCCGGATTGCCGATGACGCGGTCGTCGAAGCGGGCACCCACGGCCAGGATCACGTCGGCGTAATGCATGGCCATGTTGGCTTCGTAGGTGCCGTGCATGCCCAGCATGCCCACGGACTGGCGGTCGGTGGCCGGGTAGCCGCCCAGGCCCATCAGGGTGTTGGTCACCGGGAAGTCCAGCTTGCGGGCTACCTCGGTCAGCTTGTTGGCGGCATCGGACAGGATGACCCCGCCGCCGGCGTAGATGATCGGGCGCTTGGCATCCTGCAGCAGCTGAACAGCCTTCTTGATCTGCCCCAGATGCCCCTTCACCACCGGGTTGTAGGAGCGCATCTGGACGGTCTTGGGATATTCGAACTCGCACATCTGAGCCGTGACGTCCTTCGGGATGTCCACGACCACGGGGCCCGGACGGCCGGTGGCGGCGATGTGGAACGCCTCATGCAGCACGCGCGGCAGGTCTTCGATGCGCTTGACCAGGTAATTGTGCTTGGTGCACGGCCGCGTGATGCCGACGGTGTCGCATTCCTGGAAGGCATCCTGACCGATGTAGGCGGTGGGCACTTGGCCGGTGAGCACCACCATGGGAACGGAATCCGAATAGGCGGTGGCGATGCCGGTAATGGTGTTGGTGACGCCGGGGCCGGAAGTGACGAGAGCCACACCGACCCGCTGGGAGGAACGGGAATAGGCATCGGCGGCGTGCACCGCAGCCTGCTCGTGGCGGACCAGGATGTGCTTCACTTGGTCCTGCTTGAACAGGGCATCATAAATGTGGAGTACGGAACCGCCGGGGTAGCCGAATACGTAGTCCACCTTTTCTTCCTGCAGGCACCTGATTACAATTTCTGCACCGCTGATCATGTTATTTCGCCCAATAAAGCTGTAGCCTGAAAAACCTGTAACCTTAATCGACTGACCTCTATCGGTCAAGGCGCAGCGCCATAACCATAAGCATTTCAAGGGCTTCCAACGGGGAGAGACTGTCCTGGCTTCACCTAACGAACTGTCGTACTTTCTGGAATCGGTCGAGCGCCGCGCATTCAAGCAGGCGATGTTCGCCGTCCGCGACGAGGAAGCCGCCCTCGACGTAGTCCAGGACAGCATGATGAAACTTGCCGAGAAATACGGAGACCGACCCAGCGAGGAATTGCCCATGCTTTTCCAGCGCATTCTCCAGAACACCATCCGGGACTATTACCGGCGCACCAAGGTCCGCTCCATGTGGACTACTGTATTTTCCGCCTTCACCTCCGACGACGACGAGGATCATGATCCCCTCGACACCCTCGAAACGGAGGACGCCGCCAAGTTTGCCGCCAACCCCGAAACCCAGGTGTCCCAGGCCCAGGTGATGGCGACCATCGAAGACGAAATCGGAAAGCTTCCGGCGCGTCAACGGGAAGCCTTCCTCATGCGTTACTGGGAAGACATGGATGTGGCCGAAACCGCGGCTGCGATGGGCTGCTCAGAAGGCAGCGTCAAGACCCATTGCTCGCGTGCTACCCACGCGTTGGCGGCAGCCCTGGCTGCCAAAGGAATCAAGCTATGACCGAAGAACGCTTCGCTTACCGCGTCCGGCAGGCCCTTAACCATGGCTTGCCGGATATTTCGCCGGCCACCTCCCGGCGCCTGGAGGCTGCCCGCCACTTGGCCCTGGCACGCCAGAAGCAGACGGCACCGCAATTTTCCCTGGCGGTCGCCGGCCACGGTCATGGAAGCATCAGTTTCGGCTCCTCCGCCCCTTACCTGAAACAGGCCCTGGCCATACTCGCCCTCCTGTTGGGCATGTGGATCGCTTTCTATTGGCATAGCCACCAGTACATCACCGAACTGGAAGAAGTGGATAGCGCCCTACTCTCCGACGATCTGCCCCCGGAGGCTTTTCTTGACCAGGACTTTGTCGCATGGCTAAACGACTCCTCGGCGGAATAGCGCTCTGCGCTTGTCTGGCGATGCCAGCGTGGGCGGATGCGCCCACGACCACCGTCATCGGCACACCGCCACAGCCCGCCTGGAGCCAGCTCACACCCCAGGAGCGCACCGTCCTGAGCCCCCTCAGCAACGAGTGGGACGAGATGGAAAACTATCGCCGCAAGAAATGGCTGGGCATCGCCGAGCGGTTTTCCAAGATGACTCCGGAAGAGCAGCGCCGTATCCAGGAGCGCATGCGCGAGTGGGCCATGATGACCCCTGAACAGCGGGCCAAGGTACGGGACATCTACAAGGAATTCAAGCAGTTGCCACCCGAGAAGAAACAGGCGGTCAAGGAAAAGTGGGAAACCTATTCCAAGCTTCCCGAAGAGGAAAAGGCCAAGCTGAAGCAGGGCAAGGCGAGCGCCAAGCCGGCCGACCCCCCCCCCACCGGCACCGGCCCGGAGCCGGCCCAGGTTTCCCCCACCACGGCGATCTCGCCGACCGCCGAAGCGCCGAAACCCTGATGACCACCCAACGTCCCGGCATCGCCCGCCGACTGGCGAGCATGCTCTATGAAATCCTCTTGTTGTTGGGTGTCCTGTCGGTCACCTTCATCATGCCCCACATCCTGCTCGGCGTCTTCGCCAACCGCAGCGTGGGACCGACCCTGACCCTGGTGCACTTCGTAGTGGTATTGCTGGCGTATTTCGTCTGGTTCTGGCTGCACGGCGGCCAGACCCTGGCCATGAAGACCTGGAAACTGCGCATTGTGAATACCGACGGCGGCCGACTCCGCCCTCTACAGGCAGTGCTCCGCTATCTGGCAGCCTGGCCCAGTGTCACCCTGTTCGGCATCGGCATCCTCTGGGCGCTGGTCGACAAGGACCGGCAATTCCTCCATGACCGCATCGCCGGCACCCGGGTGATCTTCGAGGCCAGCTAAGGCCTCAGCGCCGCTCCACCCACCACAGCATCCCCATGGCCGCCACCAGGAACAGGGCGGAAGGGGCGGCAGCGCTGGCGAAAGGCGGCCAAGCATTGATGACGCCAAGGCTCGAAAACAGCCCGTTCAGCATGTGGAAGAGGATACCCACCATCACCCCGCCGAAGATCTTCAGGCTGACGCCGCCGACCCGGTTGTAGGAGTAGCCGAAAGGCAGGGCGAGAGCCACCATGACCAGGGCCGCCAAGGGGTAGATGAGCTTCTTCCAGATGGCGATTTCGTAACGTTCGGTTTTCTGCTTATTCTCGTAGAGATGCCGGGTGTAGTTGAAGAGGCCGTACAGGGACATGCGCTCCGGCGCCACCATGAGGACGGAAAGCAGGTCCGGATTGACCGCCGAGCGCCATTCCATGGAATCCCGCTTTTCCACCCGGGCGGCGTCACCCTCCAGAACCATGCTGACCACGCCGCTAAGGTTCCAGTGGTCGGGCGGCACGAACTCACCCTGCTGGGCGTCGGTGACCGACTCCAGGGCATTGGACTCGTCAAACCGGTAGATGCGGACGCCTTCCAGGCGGGCATCCGCCGTTGCGGTCCGGATATTGATGAAGCTGCGGCCGTCCTTGACCCAAAGCCCGGTATTGAAGCCCTGCAGGGCGATCACGTTGGTCATGGCCCGGGCCCGCATTTCCTGGGCCATGCGTTCCGAAAAGGGCATGACACCCTCGCCGACCAGCAAGGTCAACAGGGCCAGGACGCCGGCCACCTTGAACAAGGTCATGAGCAAGTCCCGGGTCGCCAGGCCGGAAGCCCGCAGGACGGTGATTTCCGAATGGCGCGCCAGGGCGGACAGGGAGTAGAGGGCACCGATCAAGGCAGCGATGGGAATCAACTCATACACCCGCCCCGGCAGGCTGAGGAGCACGAACAGCAGCGCATGCATGAACTGGTAGCCGCCCTTGCCCACACTCCTCAACTCGTTGATCAGGTCGAAGAAGCTGAACAGGGCGAGGAAGGCTGCCAGCACCAGGAAGATGGCGGCGAAGGACTCGCGCATCAGGTAGCGCTCGTAGAGTTTCAGGCGCATCACCGGAGACTCCGCTGCCAGGGCATGCGCGCCATCACCCGCCGATAGAAGAGCAGGCCAAGGGGCACCAGCATGAGGACATGGACCGCCCACACCCCAATCCAGAAGGAGAGCTTGCCCTGGGCGACCCAGGCCTGGCTCATGGAAATGAGGTTGCTGTAGATGGCGTAGATAAGGATGGCGATGAGCATGTTGGCCGACCGCCCCGCCCGTGGATTCACAAAGGATAGCGGAATGGCCAACAGCCCCAGGATCAGGGCGGAGACGGGCATGCCGATGCGCCACAGCAACTCGCCCCGGCTGGCATCGCTATCGTCCCGGATCAGGTCCCACAGGGGCATGCGGTTAGGCGCCCCTTCTGCCGGCTTGGCCTTGGCGTCCTCGGTGCGGAAGGCGTAGCGCTCGAATTCCATCACCTTGAATTCCGGCGTCCCCGGCTCGACCTCGTAGCGACGACCGTTTTCCAGGACCATGAAGCGGTCGCCGTTGGCGGCATACTCCTGGTGGCCGGAAGCGGCCATCACCACCCCAAGCTTGCCCTGGAGCATGGACGTGACGAACACGTTCCTGACCTGGCTGGCGTCGTTGGCCAGCGCCTCGACAAACACCACCCGCTCGCCCTTCTTGGCCTCCCGGAAGGCGCCAGGGGAAACCTGGGAAGCGTCATTGCGGGTGCTCAGACGTTCCCGATATTCCGCGCTTTTGTAATTGGCCCAGGGGGACAGGAAAGCGGACAGAAGGGCGATGGCCAGCACCACCGGCAAAGAGAATTTCAGCACCGGCCGAACCCAGGCGGTGAGGGGCTGTCCGCAGGAAAACCATACCGCCATCTCGGAATCCCGGTAAGCCCGGGAAAGACTGAGCAAAATGGCAACAAACAGCGTCAGAGACAGCAGGACCGGCATGAAATTGAGGGATGCGAAGCCCAGGAGCACCAGCACCGCTTCAGGCGCGACCCGACCGCCCGCCGCGTCATTCAGCAGGCGGATAAGCTGAGTCGAAGTGAGGATGGCAAGGAGTGCAACGCTGATTCCAGCCGCAGCGTGGACAAACTCGCGCCGGACGGCGCGGTCGAATATCATGCTTTGACGAAACTGAAAAAATGCAGGGATAATCCTGCGAATGTCTGAGATTGCGAGACCAGGAGCGGCAAGTGGAATTTAGCATAAAAAGCGGAAGCCCGGAAAAACAGCGCAGCGCCTGTGTCGTGGTTGGGGTGTTCGAGCCCCGGAAGCTGACCCTTCCCGCCGAACTCATCGACAAGGCCTCCAACGGCTACGTTTCCGACCTGATCCGCCGCGGCGACATGGAGGGCAAGGCCGGCTCCACCCTCCTCCTCCATAATGTCCCGGGCACCCTGTGCGATCGGGTCCTGCTGGTAGGCCTCGGCAAGGAACGGGAGTTCCACGAAAAGGAATACGGCACCGCCGTCCGCACCGCGGTCAAGACCCTGAACGAAACGGGGGCCTTTGACGCCTCCATCTTCCTCACCGAAATCTCCCTCAAGAAGCGCAACATCGCCTGGCGGGTGCGCCAGACCGCGGCCATCGCCCTGGATGCCACCTACCGCTTCGACCAGTTCAAGAGCAAGAAGGACGAAGTCCGCCGGCCGTTGCGCAAGCTCACCCTGGCCGTAGAGCGCCGCAACGAGCTGGGCTTGGCCGAAGAGGCCCTGAACCAAGGCCAAGCCATTGCCGAAGGCGTCGCCCTGGCCAAGACCCTAGGCAACCTGCCGGCCAATATCTGCACCCCCACCTACCTAGCCGACCAGGCCCGGCAGATGGCCGAGGAATTCAAGCTGGAATGCCAGGTCCTGGAGCGGGAAGACATGGAAGCCCTGGGCATGCATTCCCTGCTCGCCGTCGCCAAGGGTTCCCACCAGCCGCCCAAATTCATCGTCTTGAGCCACAAGGGCGCCAAGGCCAACGAGAAGCCTGTCGTCCTGGTGGGCAAGGGCATCACCTTCGACACCGGCGGCATTTCTCTGAAGCCGGCCGCCGAAATGGACGAGATGAAGTACGACATGTGCGGCGCCGCCAGCGTCCTCGGCACCATGAAGGCCGTGGCCCGGATGCAGTTGCCTATCAACCTGACCGTCGTCATCCCCACCACCGAGAACATGCCCGGCGGCAGCGCCACCCGGCCGGGGGACATCGTCACCTCCATGTCCGGTCAGACCATCGAAATCCTGAACACCGACGCCGAGGGCCGCCTCATCCTGTGCGATGCCCTCACCTATGCCGAGCGCTTCGAGCCGGCAGCGGTGGTGGACGTAGCCACCCTCACCGGCGCCTGCGTCGTCGCCCTGGGCGGCGTGGCCACCGGTCTCTTGGCCAACAACGACGCCCTCGCCCGGGAACTGCTCCACGCCGGCGAGGAAGCCCACGACCGGGCCTGGCAACTGCCCCTCTGGGACGACTACCAGGAACAGCTGAAGAGCCCCTTCGCCGACATGGCCAACATCGGCGGCCGCATGGCGGGCACCATCACCGCTTCCTGCTTCCTGTCCCGCTTCGCCAAGAAGTACGACTGGGCCCACCTGGACATCGCCGGCACCGCCTGGAAATCCGGCGCCGACAAGGGCGCCACCGGCCGGCCGGTCCCCCTCCTCACCCATTTCCTGCTGAAGCGGGCCGGCAAGCTCAATTGACCCAGGTTTTCTTCTACCACGGCGCACCCGATAAATTGGCCGCCGCCTGTTCTCTCCTCGGCAAGGCCTGCGCCCAGAAGAAGCCGGTCCTGGTCTACGCCCCCCAGCCCGACGTGGCGGGGATGCTGGACCGGCTCCTGTGGACCCAGTCCGCCCTCGGCTTCACGCCCCATTGCCGGGCCGATTCGCCCCTGGCCGCGGAAACCCCCATCCTCATCGCCGATTCCCTGGAACAGATTCCCCAGGACGACCGCCTGATGAACCTGGGCCCGGCCGTGCCCCCCGGCTTTTCCCGCTTCCAGAGCCTGATCGAAGTGGTCGGCCAGGAAGAGGACGACCGCCTTGCCGCCCGGGACCGGGTCAAGTTCTACAAGGACCGGGGCTACGAGGTCCGCTACTTCGACCTGTCGGAAAACTGAGATGGACGACCAGGACGACAGCAACCTGAGTTCCGTGGTCGCCCGGGCCGATGCCCTCATGCAGCGGCGGCGCCAGCCCGCCCCGGAAGAGCTGCCGGTCCTGACCGAAGTGGTCGATCCCGACGCCGACCTGCCGGTCCTGACCCTGGAAGATGCCATCGAGGTCCCCCAGGTCGAAGCAGAACCGCCCGCCCCGGCCGAACTCCCTCCCCCGGACCCGGCGGTCCTCAACATCATCGCCCACGAACTCGCCCGCCGCCTGGGTGAGCGCCTTGCAGCGGAAATCCCGGTCCTGGTGGAAGCAGCGGTGCAATCTCTGCTCCCGGAACTCGCCAAGGAACTCCGCCGTGGCCTGGCCGACACCACCGAAGAAGCCATCCACGATTTCCTGGCCGAGCGGGAGCGGCTGGCCAAAATCCAACGCCGAAACTGAGCCATGGGCGATTTCCTGATCTACGAACAAGACGGCCCCGTCGTCACCCTTACCCTCAACCGTCCGGAAACCCGCAATGCCCTCACAGGCCCCGAGGAGTGGGATACCGTAGTCGGCGCCTGCGAACGGGTGCAGCGGGACGATAGCGTCAAGGTGGTGATCCTTACCGGCGCAGGCAGCGCCTTCTGCGCCGGCGGCAACGTCAAGGATTTCCGGGACAAGCAAGGCCTCGCCGCCGGAACGCCGGCCGAAGTCAGGGAAAACTACCGGCGCGGCATCCAGGCCATTCCGCTCGCCTTCCATCGCCTGGACGTTCCCACCATCGCGGCGGTAAACGGCCCGGCCATCGGCGCCGGCTGCGACCTGGCCTGCATGTGCGACATCCGCATCGCCTCGGAGAATGCCAAATTCGCCGAAAGCTTCGTAAAACTCGGCCTTATCCCCGGGGACGGCGGCGCCTGGCTATTGCAGCGGGCAGTGGGTTATTCCAAGGCGGCGGAGCTGGCCTTCACCGGCGACCTGCTGGATGCCAGGGAAGCCGAGCGAATCGGCCTGGTTTCCAAGGTAGTGCCAGCCGATTCTTTGCTCGCCGAAGCCGAAGCCCTCGCCGGACGCATCGCGGCCAACCCCGGCCAGGCCCTGCGCATGACCAAGCGCCTGCTGCGGGAAGCCCAGACCAGCCGCCTGGATACCCTGCTTGAATTGGCCGCCGCCTACCAAGCCTTGACCCATCATTCGGCCGAGCACGACGAAGCGGTCAGCGCCTTCCTGAACAGCAAGAAGTAGCCCGACTCCACCGCCTACCGGAGGGTGGGGCATTTGCGGAGCGGGCGAGGACTGTCTGAGCCCGGTAGGGGCGAGTTCCGCAGCCCGACGGAGCGAATGCCCTGCCCGACGCGCAAACACCTCAGACTGAGCGCCCCGGATGCACCATATCCCCCGGCCGCACCCACCGGTCAAAATCCTCGGCGCCGACATAGCCCAGCGCCACCGCAGCCTCCTTCAGCGTGCATCCCTCTTCCTGGGCCTTCTTGGCGATCTCCGCCGCCTTGTCATAGCCGATATGGGGCGCCAGAGCCGTCACCAGCATCAGTGATCTTTCCATCAACTCGGCAATGCGTTCAGGCCGCGCTTCGATCCCCCGGGCGCAGTGCTCCTCGAAGCTCGTCATCCCATCCGCCAGCAGCCGTGCGCTCTGCAGGAAGGCATGGGCGATCAGGGGCTTGAAGACGTTGAGCTCGAAATTCCCCGACGCACCGCCGAAATTGATCGCCACGTCGTTGCCGAACACCTGGCAGCAGGCCATGGTCAGCGCCTCGCTCTGGGTGGGATTCACCTTGCCCGGCATGATGGAGCTGCCCGGCTCGTTCTCCGGGATACTGAGCTCCCCCAGGCCGCAGCGAGGCCCGGAGGCCAGCCAGCGGATATCGTTGGCGATCTTCATGAGGGCCGCAGCCAGGGTCTTGAGGGCGCCGTGAGCGCCTACCAGGGCATCGTGGCCGGCCAGGGCGGCGAACTTGTTGCCGGCACTCTTGAAGGGTAGGCCCGTGCGCCTGGCCAGTTGGGCCGCCACCCGATCTCCAAACTCGGGATGGGTGTTGAGCCCCGTCCCCACCGCCGTGCCGCCCACCGCCAGCTCGTAGATGTGAGGTAATGCGGCGGCAACGGTCATCTCGGCGTGGTAGAGCTGGGCCACGTAGCCCGAGAACTCCTGCCCCAAAGTCAGCGGCGTCGCATCCTGGAGATGGGTGCGGCCGATCTTCACCACCGCGGCAAACTCGCCCGCCTTCGCCGCCAGGGTCGAACGCAGCCGGATCAACGCCGGCAACAGCCCCTCCGACATCGCCAGGGCCGCCGCCACATGCATGGCCGTGGGAAAGATGTCGTTGGAAGACTGCCCCAGGTTCACCTCATCGTTGGGATGCACCCGCCGCCCCTCGCCCCGAGGGCCGCCGAGGATTTCCGACGCCCGGTTGGCGAGGACTTCGTTCATGTTCATGTTGCTCTGGGTGCCGGAACCCGTCTGCCACACCGACAAGGGAAACTCCTCCGGATGCAGCCCCGCCAGCACTTCGTCGGCCGCCGCCATGATGGCGTCCGCCTTGTCCAGGGCCAGGAGCCCCAACTCCCCATTCACCCGGGCACAGGCCCGTTTCACCTGGGCCAGGGCCAGGATCAGCTCCCCCGGCATGCGCTCGGTGGAAATATGGAAATGCGCCAGGGAACGCTGGGTCTGGGCGCCCCACAGGCGTTCGGCCGGGACTTCGATGGAGCCGAAGCTGTCCTTCTCGATGCGGGAAGCGGTCACGGCAATCTCCTGGCGTCTGAACGGATGGCTGGCGCCCGCGGTCAACCGGTGAAAGCCGGAGGCAAGCCATGTCCCATAACCTGTTGAATACATTGCGGCCTTTCCAATTCGAGTCGGGCACCGCCGGCAAGTTCTATTCCCTGCCCGCCCTCGGGGAAGCCTTGGGAATCCCACTCTCCCGGCTGCCGGTTTCCATCCGCATCGTCCTGGAATCGGTGCTGCGCAACTGCGACGGACGGAAGATCACCGACGCCCACGTCCGGGAACTGGCCGGCTGGCAGCCCAACGCCCCCCGCACAGCGGAAATTCCCTTCACCGTCGCCCGCATCCTGCTCCAGGACTTCACCGGCGTGCCGCTGCTGTGCGACCTCGCCGCCATGCGCAGCACCGCCGAGCGCCAAGGGCGCCAGCCGGAGGCCATCGAACCCCTGGTGCCGGTGGACCTGGTCATCGACCACTCGGTCCAGGTGGACCACTACAACCTGCCCAACGCCTTCGCCCTCAACATGGAGCTGGAATTCAAGCGCAATACCGAGCGCTACCGTTTCATCAAGTGGGCCATGCAGGCCTTCGACACCCTGCGGGTGGTGCCGCCGGAAATCGGCATCGTGCATCAGGTGAATCTGGAATATCTGGCCCGGGGCGTCTGGCAGAGGGACGGCGTCTATTATCCGGACACCCTGGTGGGCACCGACTCCCACACCACCATGATCAATGGTCTGGGGAGCGTCGCCTGGGGCGTGGGCGGCATTGAGGCGGAGGCCTGCATGCTGGGCCAGCCCTTTTATTTCCTGACCCCGGACGTGGTGGGCGTGCACCTCCAGGGCGAGTTGCCGGCGGGAACCACTGCCACCGACCTGGTACTGCATGTCACCGAAACCCTGCGCAAGCTCAAGGTGGTGGGGAAATTTGTGGAGTACTTCGGCGAAGGCGCCGCCTCCCTGCCCGTCCCCGACCGGGCCACCATCGGCAACATGGCTCCGGAGTACGGCGCCACCATGGGTTTCTTCCCGGTGGATGGGGAAACGATGGCCTACCTGGAAGCCACCGGCCGCACGCCGGAGGAGATCGACGCCTTCGAGAGCTATTTCAAGGCCCAGGGGATGTTCGGCATTCCCCGGGCGGGCGACATCGACTACAGCGCCGTGGTGGACATCGATCTTTCCCAGGTGCGGCCCAGCGTTTCCGGCCCCAAGCGCCCCCAGGACCGGATCGACCTGCCCGACCTGGGCGCCCGCTTCACCGACCTGTTTTCCCGGTCGGTGGCCGAAAACGGCTATGGCAAGAATCCCCAAGAGCTTTCCCACCGCTACCCGGTCCACAAGAGCGAGCACGGGCTGGTCACCGAAACGGATGTCCGGAACACATCCCACACAGCCCGCCACGAGCGGGAAATGCTGGACAACCGCCACCTGCTGCCCTCCGATGCCGTGCCGCCGCCGGAGCAACTCCCGGCCGATATCGAAATCGGCCATGGCGACGTGTTGATCGCCGCCATCACCTCCTGCACCAACACCTCCAACCCGGCGGTGATGCTGGCCGCCGGCCTGCTCGCCAAGAAGGCGGTGGCGGCGGGCCTCAAGGTCAACGAGCATGTGAAGACTTCCCTCGCTCCCGGCTCCCGGGTGGTCACCGATTACCTGAAGAGCGCTGGGCTGATCTCCTACCTGGGGCAGCTGGGCTTCAAGCTAGTGGGTTACGGCTGCACCACCTGCATCGGCAATTCCGGCCCCCTGGACCCGGACCTGGAAGAAACCATCACCGACCAGGACCTCATCTGCGCCGCCGTCCTCTCGGGCAACCGCAATTTCGAGGCCCGCATCCACCCCAACATCAAGGCCAACTTCCTGATGAGCCCACCCCTGGTGGTGGCCTTCGCCATCGCCGGCCGGGTGACCATCGACCTCACCAAGGAGCCTCTCGGCCATACTCCCAAGGGCGATCCGGTTTTTCTCCGGGACATCTGGCCGACGCCCGCCGAAATCCACTCAGTCCTGGGCTTCGCCACCGATCCGGAAACCTACGTAAGGCTTTACGCCAACGTCGCCGAGGAAAATCCCCTGTGGAACGCCATCACTGCCGGCAGCGGCGAAGCCTATGCTTGGGAGCCTTCCACCTACATCGCCGAGCCGCCCTTCTTCCAGGGCTTTGCCATGACGCCGCCCCCAGTGGCCGATATCCGGGGCGCCCGGGCCCTGGCCATCTTCGGCGACTCGGTGACTACCGACCACATCAGCCCGGCCGGCTCCATCAAGCCCACCTCCCCCGCCGGCCAGTATCTCCAGGCCAATGGGGTCGCCATCGACGAGTTCAACAGCTACGGTTCCCGCCGGGGCAACCATGAAGTCATGATGCGGGGCACCTTCGCCAATGTCCGCATCCGTAACCTCATGCTCCCGCCCCGGGAGGATGGCACCCGGGTCGAGGGTGGCATCACCCTCTGCCAGCCGGAAGGCAGGCAGACCACCATCTACGAGGCGGCCATGCATTACATCGCGGCCGGGACGCCGACGGTGGTCTTCGCCGGGGAGGAATACGGCACCGGCTCCAGCCGCGACTGGGCGGCCAAGGGCACCCTGCTCCTCGGCGTCAAGGCGGTCATCGCCCGGAGCTTCGAGCGCATCCACCGCTCCAACCTGGTGTGCATGGGCGTCCTGCCGCTGCAGTTCAAGGGCAACGACAGCGCCCAGTCCTTGGGCATCAAGGGGGACGAGGTGTTCGACATCCTCGGCATCGAAGGTGGATTCCAACCCCAGCAGGATGTCACCCTGGCCATCACCCGGGCCGACGGCACCCGCCAAGAGGTGAAGCTGCTGTTGCGCATCGACACCCCCATCGAGGTGGATTACTACCTCAACGGCGGCATCCTGCCCTATGTGCTGCGCATTCTGATGTCCGGCTGAGCCCCAAAGAGGCCAACCGGAGGGCGGGGCGTTCGCGGAGCGGGCGAGGACTGTCTGAG
>DASRUX010000038.1:0-2963 GCA_035655235.1 Rhodocyclaceae bacterium
AGACCTCCGGCGAATAGACGGCTTTCACCTGGCCCAGCCGGATGCCCGGCCGGCCTTGCCAACGGATGTCGGAAACGAATTCCACCCCGCTCCGCTCGCCGCCCCGCTTGAAAGTGGCTACCGGGTAGCCTTCGTGGATCACCTCGATGGAGACGATATTGCTGTCGCTGATGCCCGCCGCCGAAATGGCGTGTTCCAGGGCCGGGTAATCCTTGGAAATGAGGTGCTCTACGGCGAAGGCCCCGATCCAGTCGGTCTGGGTCTGGCTCTGCAGGCGAAAGGAACGGTCCAGCAGATCGCGCTGGGTGCTGAGGAAATAGGCGCCGGTGATGATCAGGGCGAGAACCACCGTCAGCGAGGCGCTGAAAAGAATGCGCCAGGCGATCGACCGCTCCCCGATGGCCTGGGCCATCCGACTGTTCAAGCCCCGCCCCCGGGCGCTTTCCGTATCCGCTTGTCCCACCGATCTATCCCAAAGGGTTTATTGTCCGAATTGTGACGTGTAAATAGAATGTGCGCGAGTTCGTCGGATGACAATGAACTTAAATTTCATGTGAATGTTGCGTTACAGCCGTCCCCGGCGGCTGCGCTTATTTTGACGGATGGAGGCAAAAATGGCCGAGAAGGTTTTCCTGCAGGAAAGCAAGGAATACCAGATGAAGATCGACATCGGTCGATGTTTCGGAACAGGGCCGGGGGCGCCGGTGCCGTCCGATGAGGCCCTTTTCGAAGCCTCCCTCCGGGCCATCCGCCAGGCGGTCGAAAGCCTGAGCCAGGCCGGTGAATGGAAAGTGACCGCCAACGATAACCGCTGGTTGCGCGCCGGCATCCGCTACGATGCCGCCGACGGGCGCCTCAAGGCCCACAAGCTCACCCTGGCCATCGAGGCCGCCGACAAGCGTACCAAGCTGAAATGCAAGCAGCACGACTTCGTCCCGGAGATGCTGTTCGACAAGCCGGAGAAGGCGACGGTCTTCCCCGACATCACGAGAACCGGGGACTACAAGAAGCACGACACCACCCTGAAGCGGGAAGAGGACCTCCACTTCGACAACATCAAGTACTGCGCTTCGGGCTCCTTCTATCTCAAAGGCCGCCAGACCCAGGACAAGGATTCCGGCTTCTTCACCCGCTACTACCCGAAGCTGGAAGTCTTCTTTCCCGAAACCGTGCCGCTGGTCGAGGTTTCCCACTGGGACGAATCCATCTACGACGACATGCGGGCCCGCTGGGGCCGCAACGACATCGACACCTGGATGCTGGTCATCCGCCGGGATGCCGCGACCCAGGCCTTCCTGGAGGCGGAACTGTCCTTCAAGGTCATCAAGGCACTGGCGGACGACTGGGACTACCGCGCCCTGCGGGATGCCAGCCGGCTCTACCTGGCCCTGCGGCAGACGGGCATCTTCCAGGAGCTGCCGCCCATTTTCACCTTCGCCAACCCGGTTTCTTCCATCGACATCATCCGGGCGCCGGCAGGAGTGCAGGCATGAGCAGGCTGCGTTCCCTTGGCCGTTGCTTTGGCGGCCTGCTGGCGGCGGTTGCCGTCGTGGCGGGACTCTCCGTCCCGGCTGCTGCCCAGCCTCTGGTGCTGCGCTTCGGCAGCTATGCCTCGGAGCGTCCGTCCGAGGAGTTGCGCAAGCTGGAGCCCCTGCAAAAGTACCTGGAGAAAAGCTTGAACGCCCAGGGGCTGCCGGTGCGGGTCGACCTGCGCATCTACGCCACCTACGAGGAGGGCATCAACGCCATCGCCCTCGGTGACATCGACTTCTCGCGCCTCGGGCCGGTGAGCTACGTGGTGGCCAAGCAGAAGACCCCGGGGCTGGTGCTGCTGGCCTCGGAGAGCCATGACGGGGAGAAACGCTTCCCGGCAGTCATCGTGGTGGCCAAGGACTCGCCCATCAAGTCGGTGGCCGACCTGCGGGGCAAACGCTTCGCCTTCGGCGATCCTTCCTCCACCTCCGGGCGCTACCTGCCCCAGGCGGAGATGGTCAAGGCGGGGATCACCTGGAAGGACCTGGCCTCCTTCGAATACCTGGGACGCCACGACAAGGTGGTCTTCGCCGTGGCCAGCGGACGCTTCGACGCCGGGGCGACCAACCAGAACACCTTCGAGAAATATGCCGAGGCCAAGCACCTGCGGGAACTGGTCCGCTACCCCAGTCCCACCCACGCTTGGGTGGCGCGGAGCAAGCTCGACCCTGCCCTGGTCAAGGGCCTGCGCAAGGCACTCCTGGAAATGACCGATCCCCGGTTGCAGGAACTGATCGACCGCAACGGTTTCTTCGCTTCCACCGATGCCGATTACGACGAACTGCGGCGGGTCATGAACCTCGCCAAGGGCTTCGGCGGCTGACCGGGCTGCCTCAGAACTGCTTCACCTCGATATTCAGGGTCTGGATGCGGTAGGCGATCTGGCGAGGTGTCATGTTCAGCAGCCGGGCCGCCTTGGCCTGGACCCAGCCGGCCTGCTCTAGGGCGGCGATGACCTTCTCCCGCTCGCCCAGGTCGGGATCGTCCAGACTGACCGGCGCCGCCTCCAGGGTCGGGACCGCGACAGAAGGCGCTGGGCGCGGGGCAGGGCGCTCCCGCTGGCTGGGGAAGCGGATGAGATCCACGTCGATGCTGCCTTCCTCGGAAAGCACCGCGGCCCGCTCCAGGCAGTTTTCCAGTTCCCGCACGTTGCCGGGCCAGACATGGTTGGCCAAACGCCGGAGTGCGGCGTCGGTGATGACGAGCTTGCGCTTCTGGGAGTTACCGATCTTGGTGAGCAGCAGCCGGGCGATGTCCGGAATGTCCTCGATGCGCTCCCGGAGGGGCGGCAGGAAGATGGGCATGACGTTCAAGCGGTAGAAGAGATCTTCCCGGAAATCCCCTTCATCCACGGCCGCCTCCAGGTCCCGGTGGGTGGCGGCGATGATGCGCACGTCGACCTTGATGGTGCGGCTGCCCCCCACCCGCTC
>DASRUX010000039.1:0-2208 GCA_035655235.1 Rhodocyclaceae bacterium
CGGTTCCGCCGCCTACGTGACCGAACCCTCCAGGCACGCCTGGGGCGATGGCGGCTGGCTGGAACGCCGGGCCGGCTGGGATTGGCTCCACGCCCCGGTCAATATCTACGAGGTCCATCCCGGTTCCTGGATGCGCCATCCGGACAACCGGCCCTACCTGTGGCGGGAACTGGCGGAGCGCCTCATCCCCTACGCCGTGGACCAGGGCTACACCCATCTCGAACTGCTGCCGGTGACCGAGCATCCCCTGGATGAATCCTGGGGCTACCAGACCACCGGTTACTTCGCGCCCAGCTCCCGCTACGGCTCCCCGGACGACCTCAAGGCCTTCATCGACGCCTGCCACCAGGCCGGCCTCGGGGTCATCCTGGACTGGGTGCCCGGCCACTTCCCCCAGGACGACTGGGCCCTGGCCCGCTTCGACGGCACCGCCCTCTACGAACACGAAGACCCCCGCCTGGGGCTCCATGCCGACTGGGGCACCCACATCTTCAACTACGGCCGCCACGAGGTGCGCAGCTTCCTCCTGTCCTCGGCCCATTACTGGCTGTCCGAATTCCACTTCGACGGCCTGCGGGTGGATGCGGTGGCCTCCATGCTCTACCTGGACTACTCCCGCCAGGCCGGCGAGTGGCTGCCCAACAAGTACGGCGGCCGGGAAAACCTGGATGCCATCGATTTCCTCAAGGAACTGAACGCCATGGTCCATGGCGAATTCCCCGGGGCGCTCACGGTGGCCGAGGAATCCACCGCCTGGCCGCAAGTTTCCCGCCCCACCTGGCTGGGCGGCCTGGGCTTCTCCATGAAGTGGAACATGGGCTGGATGAACGACAGCCTGCGCTACTTCCACCGGGACCCCATCCATCGCCGCTGGCACCACGACGAGCTGACCTTCGGCCAGATGTACGCCTATTCGGAAAACTTCGTCCTGCCCCTGTCCCACGACGAGGTGGTGCATGGCAAGGGCTCCCTGATCGGCAAGATGCCCGGGGACGACTGGCAGCGCTTCGCCAACTTGCGCCTGCTGCTCGCCTGGCAGACCTGCACCCCGGGCAAGAAGCTCCTCTTCATGGGGGGCGAATTCGGCCAGTGGCGGGAATGGGCGGAAAACCGGGAGCTTGACTGGCCCCTGGTCGCCAGCGAACGCCACCTGGGCCTCCAGTCCCTGTCCCGAGACCTCAATATCCTCTACCGGGACTGCCCGGCCTTGCACCAGCAGGATTTCGAGGCGTCCGGCTTCGAATGGATCGACTGCCACGACAGCGAGCATTCCATTCTTTCCTGGCTGCGCTGGGGGCGGGATGGCTCCTTCGTGGTGGTGGCCATGAACTTCACTCCGGAACCCCAGCACGGCTACCGCCTCGGGGTGCCCCGGGCCGGCCATTACCGGGAGGTGGTCAATACCGATTCCGCCCACTACGGCGGCGCCAACCTGGGCAACCATGGCGGCGTCGATGCCTTCGAAGGCCCGTGGATGGGCCGGCCGGCCTCCCTGGAACTGGTCCTGCCGCCTCTCGCGGCGGTGGTGTTCGCCCTGGCTTAGCCTGCGCTTGCAATGAGGGCGCTGCGCTTCCTGCTTGTGCTTGTCCTCTGTGCCTTGGCCTCGGGCGCCTGGGCAGCCCCCAACCACTCCGTCGACGACATCCTCAAGGTCCTGGACAGCCAGCCGGTAAATCGCACCACCCTGGATCAGGCCCGGGAAGTCCTCGCCCGGCCCCTGCCTTCCGGGGACGAGGCCGCCCTGGTCAAGGCCCACCGGGAAAAGGCTGTGGCGGCCGGCGAACTGGGACTTATCGGCCGGCAGATCGAGGAGCTGCGCCAGGCCATCGCCCTGGGGGGCGGCTCGGAGCCTTACCGGGTGTGGCAGCAACTGGGAATGGCCGAATTTTTCGGCGGCAATTTCCGCAACGCCGTCGCCGCCCGGGAGAAGGTCCTCGCCATCACCCCCGACAACAAGAGAGGGTTGCAGCTCAGCGAACATGCCGGCCTCGCCGACCTCTACCGCCGCATCGGCGATTTCGACCAGGCGCGGCGCCATGTCCGGAATGCGGAGGCCGTCCTGGTCCTGCTGCGGCGCGGCCAGTCCTGGAACGACTTCCAATACAACTGGCAGGCCATCATTGAGGATGCCCTGGGCCGTACGGAGTTTTCCGCCGGCCACTACGCCGAGGCCGAGGCCCGCTTCCGCCGGGCGGTGGAGCTGGCGGA
>DASRUX010000040.1:0-3105 GCA_035655235.1 Rhodocyclaceae bacterium
CGACTCCGGCCAGACCGCCGCCACCTACGCGGCCACCAACCCTTCCGATGGCACCCACCGGCTCTACACCTTCCAGCGCCTGCCCAACGCCCCCTGGTACATCTCCGCCGGCCAGGCCTGGGAGGATTATGTCCAGGAGTGGGAATTCCAGGCGGCCCGCTATATTGGCTTTGCCCTGCTCTTCCTGGTGGTTTCCGTGCTGTTGGCCCGCCAGGTCTGGCGGGGATGGCGAAAGCAGCTAGCCGTGGAAAGCGAGCTGCGCCTGGCCGCCATCGCCTTCGAAACCCAGGAGGGAATCAGCATCACCGATGCCCGGAACCGGTTCATCCGGGTCAACCGGGCCTTTACCCAGGTCACCGGCTACGCCCCGGAGGAAATCATCGGCAAGACGCCGGCCCTGCTCAAATCCGGCCGCCACGACGACGCCTTCTACCGGGAGATGTGGCATATCCTCAAGCAGGCGGGCTACTGGCAGGGCGAAGTCTGGAACCGGCGCAAGAACGGGGAAATCTTCCCCCAGTGGATGACCATCACCGCCGTGCACAACGAGGCCGGCGAAATCGCCAATTACGTGGCGGCCTTCCAGGACATCAGCCAACGCAAGCAGGCGGAAAAGCAGATCCAGCGCCTGGCCTTCTACGACCCGCTCACCGGGCTCCCCAACCGGGCGCTGTTGCTGGAACGCATTGCCCAGGCCATGGCTTCCTGCGCCCGCCAGAACAACCACGGCGCCCTGCTCTTCATCGACCTGGACAATTTCAAGACCCTGAACGACACCCTGGGCCACGACCAGGGGGACCGGCTGTTGGTCCTGGTGGCCGAGCGCCTGAAGGCCAGCGTGCGGGAGAGCGACACCGTCGCCCGCCTGGGCGGGGACGAATTCGTGGCCATGTTGGAGGGCCTGGACAGCCGCGAGGAAGAGGCCGCCAACCAGGCCGAGGCCATCGGCGAAAAGATACGCGCCGCCCTGGATGCCACCGACAACTTCGACGGCCTCGACCACCACAACACGCCCAGCATCGGCATCGCCCTGTTCCGCGGCCACGACAGCACCGTGGACGAGCTCCTGAAGCGGGGCGACCTGGCCATGTACGAGGCCAAGGCCGCCGGCGGGAACAGCCTGCGCTTTTTCGATCCCGCCATGCAGGCGGTGGTGGAAACCCGGGCCCGCCTGGAGGCGGAAATGCGCAAGGCCATCCAGAACAACGAGCTGGAACTCTATTACCAGCTCCAATACGACGCCGCGGGCCATGCCATCGGCGCCGAGGCCCTGCTGCGCTGGCACCATCCGGAAAAAGGGCTGGTGCCGCCGGGCCAGTTCATCCCCTTGGCCGAGAGCACCGGCCTGATCCTGGCGATGGGCGAATGGGTCCTCCACACGGCCTGCCGGCAGTTGGCCGCCTGGCAGGCCGCCCCGGCCTCCCGGCATTTGCGCATGGCGGTCAATGTCAGCGCCCGCCAGTTCCGGCAAGCCGGCTTCGCGGACCAGGTCCGCACCGCCCTGGCCGAATCTGGCGCCGACCCCGCCGGGCTCAAGCTGGAAATCACCGAGAGCCTGCTGGTGGACGAGGTGGACGAAGCCATCGCCAAGATGGACGACATCGTGGCCATGGGAGTGGAATTCTCCCTGGACGATTTCGGCACCGGGTATTCGTCCCTGTCCTACCTGAAGCGCCTTCCCCTGCGGCAACTGAAGATCGACCAATCCTTCGTCAACGACATGCTGGACAACCCCAGCGACGCCGCCATCATCCGCAGCGTCTTGGCCCTGGGCCAGAGCCTGGGCATGCTGGTCATCGCCGAAGGAGTCGAAACCGCCGCCCAGCGGGACTTCCTGGCCCAACTGGGCTGCCACGCCTTCCAGGGCTACTTCTTCGCCAGGCCGGCGCCGGTGGAAGAGCTCAGGCTCTCCGGCGACATTCTTGCCTTGACGGCCCGTTCCTAGGCTTCCGCGGCCGTGGGCTGGGCCTGCTGGACCAGCAGGTCGGCAAACCGTTTCGCCAGCAACGTGGGCTGTAGGGGCAACACCAGGGCGCAGGACGACTTCGCATCGTCATCGCTCAAGGGCACATAAGCGATGCCTTGGCCGCCGAGGGTCGTCATCCGTTCGGGAACGATGGCGATCCCCTTGTTGGCGCCCACCAGATTCAACATGGAAGTCTTGGGCGAAACGATCTGGGCGGCACCGGGGACAAAGCCCCGCTTCAGGCACAGGTCGGTCACCACCCGCGCCAATCCGCCCCGCTCCCGATAGACCGCCGACACGAAGGACTCGTGCTCCAGGCTGGCGACGGCGATGCTGTCCTGCCGGGCCAGGGGATGCCCGTCGGGCAGCGCCACCCACAGGCGCTCGGCGGCGAGTTCGACAAAGCGCACCCGGGAGTCCCGGCGCAAGACCGGCAGCCTGATGACGCCCACATCGGCGTTGCCATTGGCGACCAGGGACACCTGCTGTTCGGACGAAGCCCGGTCCAGGTCGATGCGGGCCTTTGGGCAGGCGACCATGAAGCGGTCCAGCACCGCCATCAGGCTGGCGGCGGGAATGGTGCTGGAGTGCAGCAGGCGCAGCGCCCCGGCTTCCCCGCGGGCCAATTGGCGGCCCTCCTCCGCCGCGGCGGCGAGGGTCCCGGGAATGGCCGTCACCCGGTCCCGATAGACGGCCCCGGCCGGCGTCAGCCGCACCCCTCGGGGTTCCCTGTCGAACAGCACGAAGCCCAGCTCTTCTTCCAACTGGCCGATCTGCCGGCTCAACGCGGACTGGGCAATGAACAGGGCTGCGGCGGCCTGGGTGAAGCCCCCCAGGTCCGCCACGGTCAGGAAGTAATGGATTTGTCGAAAACTTGGCATGCCGAAACGAGATGGTTAGCCGGCCAATTTGGCATTTGTCTTATACCTCCCCCCTGCCCAGAATGAAATCCCCAACACGGTTCTGTAGAGTCCGCCATGTCCCCGAGGAGTAAAGCCATGACTGAAACCCTGCAAGCACTGCTGCGTGAACTGGAACAATTCGGCGCCGACAACGATGCGGCCATTGCCGAGCGTTCCCGTCGCATGCTCAACATCACCCGCGACACCGGTGAGTTCCTGGCGGTGCTGGTCCGGGCC
>DASRUX010000041.1:0-5795 GCA_035655235.1 Rhodocyclaceae bacterium
AACTGACCGGCGACATCTACTTCGGCCAGCCCCGGGGCATCGAGGTCCGCGACGGCGAGCGGGTCGGTTTCAACACCATGGTCTATGCCGAGTCCGAAATCCGGCGCATCGCCGAAGTAGCCTTCGCCACGGCCCGCAAGCGGCGCGGCAAGGTGACCTCGGTGGACAAGATGAACGTCCTGGAATGCATGCAGCTGTGGCGGGAAGTGGTCGCCGACGTGGGCAAGCGCTTCCCCGACGTGGAGCTGGAGCACATGCTGGTGGATAACGCCGCCATGCAGCTCGTCCGCAATCCTTCCCGGTTCGACGTGATGCTCACCGGCAACATGTTCGGCGACATACTCTCCGACGAAGCCTCCATGCTGACGGGGTCCATCGGCATGCTGCCCTCGGCCTCCCTCAACGATCGGGGGCAGGGGATGTACGAGCCCTGCCACGGCTCCGCCCCAGACATCGCCGGGCTGGATGTGGCCAATCCCCTGGCCACCATCCTGTCGGTGGCCATGCTGCTGCGCCACAGCTTCGCCCTGGAGCGGGCGGCGGAGCGGATCGAGGAGGCGGTCCGGACCGTCCTCTCCCAGGGCTTCCGGACCGCGGACATCGCCGGGCCGGGCTGCGAGCGCATCGGCACCGCCGCCATGGGGCAGCGGGTGGTGGCCGCCCTGGAGGCTCAGGCCTGAGCCGGCCGGGGATCGCCATGGACAGTACCGGCACCCCTTTCGACACCCTGCAGCGCCTCGCCCGGGAGGACGAGGCCGCCTTCCGGGCGGAACGCCAGCGGCTGATCGAGGAATACCTCCAGAGCCGGGCCAGCGATGCCCTGAACAAGCTCCAGGACGAAATCGACTGGCTGCGGGCCATGAATACCCGTTCCGCCGCCGGTTGGCCTGAAGTCTGGAAGCTGCTCCGGGACAGCGTCGATAGTCTGGCGGACAAGGTCAATCTCCTTGCCCGGGAATTGCGTGACAGGGAGGGACCATGAAGAACACACCGGTTTCCGTGGTTCTGCTGCGGGCAGCCCTCATCCTGGCCGGGCTGCTGGGGGCGGCGCTCCTGCCGCCCGACGCCTGGCCCCTGTGGGCCGCCGCCCTGGCAGCCGCCTTCGGCTGGGAAATCCGGGCCGCCCTGGGCGTCTGGCAGGCGCTGCGGCTGCAGGAGGAAGTGGGGCGGCGCCTCGGGCAGTTTTCCAGGCTGACCGCCGGGGAGGGCGGGCCGTCCCCAGTCCTGGCGCTGCTCGACCGCATCGGTGGCGAAGTGGGCCGCCTTGGCCGGCAGGGCAGGGAATTGACCCAGACCAACGCCACCCTGACCGCCCGCTTCACCGAGGTGGCCGTGGCGGTGGACAAGCAGTCCCGCTCCATCCACGACGCCGCCGACGCCATCCAGGTCTTTGCGGCGAGCACCCAGCAGATTGCCGACGGCGCCCGCATCTGCCTGGAGAACGCTTCCCGCTCCTACGACCTGGCCCAGGCCGGGGAACGGAAGGTGGGGGAGGCCGCCCGCCAGATCCAGACGGTAGCGGGGGCCGTCCACGGCCTGGGGGCGCAGCTCGGCAACGTCCTCAAGCGGGCCGAGGAAATCGGCGCCATCGTCCGCATCATCCAGGACATCGCCGCCCAGACCAATCTGCTGGCGCTCAACGCCGCCATCGAGGCGGCCCGGGCCGGGGAGGCGGGACGGGGCTTCGCGGTGGTTTCCGACGAGGTGAGGAAGCTCGCCGAGCGCACCAACGGCGCCACCCGGGAGATTGCCGGGATGATCGAGCGCATCAATGACGAAACCCATCGCCTGGACGAGGAGCTGCTGCGCACCGACGAACAGGTGAGCCAGGTGGCCGGCCACGCCGAGGAGGCCGCCACCTCGCTGACCGAAATCACCCGCAATTCCTCCGAAACCGTGGAGCAGACCCGCACCATCGCGGGGTTGGCCGGGGAGCAGGCGGCGGTGAAGGAGAGGATTTCGGAAAGCATCGGCGAAATCGCCGACCTGGCTTCCCAGACCAATGCCTCGGTGGAGGGGTGCGACAAGCTGGTGCGCACCGTCCAGGTCCGGATCGGCGACATCCGCCAGTCCTTGGCGGAGCTGGAGGGCGGAGCGGCCGGGCATCTGGAAACCATGCTGGACATCCTGGAGGAGATGCGGGCCAACAACATCCTGGTCATGAATTCCCGCACCGTCGAAGACGTACGCTATCCCATCCAGCGGGTCCGGGAATTGGAAGGCCGGCTGGAGCCCTGCGTAGCCGCCTTGCGGGACCAGGTCGGCGCCGATCAACGCTCCCCGGCCGGCCGGCTGCTGCAGGCCCTGGGGGAATACCGGCGGGTACGCGACGCCTGTCTCGCCGCCGCCGAAGCCGGCGATCTGGAAGCCCCGAAAACCTCCATTCCCAGGGAGCTGCGGCCGCGCTATGAGGCGGTCAAGGCCCTCATTGCCGAGATGCTGGAGAGGCAGCCGGGGAAGGGGGCGCACTACGCCGCCAGCCCAGTTTCTTCCATCTGAAGGAGAGCCGTCGGATGTCGAGTGTCCCGGCTTTTGACCGGATGATTGCAATGATTGCGCGGCTTGCTACAATGTAATCATTGCAATCATTCTTGTGAGGGCTGTCGTGGCGACCAATCTCGTTGTCCGCAATATCGAGCCCGATGTCGTGCAGGCGCTCAAGCAGGCGGCCGCAGCCCATGGACGCAGCGCGGAAGCCGAGCACCGGGAAATCCTCAAGGCGGCCCTGTCCCGTCCGCCCCGCCGTTCGTTTGCCGAGGTGCTGGCCAGCATGCCCGATGTCGGCACGGACGACGACTTTGCCCGGGCCGCTTGATGTTCCTGGTCGATACGAACGTCATCAGCGAAGCCCGCAAGGGCAGCCGGGCCGACAAGGGGGTTCAGGCCTTTCTGGCCGAGGCCGACCCGGCGGAGCTCTACCTGAGCGTCCAGACCTTGGGCGAGATTCGCCGAGGGGTGGAGAATATCCGGGGCCGGGGCGACCTTCCGCAGGCCCAGCGTCTGGAAACCTGGCTGCATTGGGTCATGACCGAGTACGCCGACCGGATTCTCGATTTCGATATGGACTGTGCCCAGGTCTGGGGCAAGCTGATGTCTCCCCATCAGCAGCACCCCATCGACAAGCAAATTGCCGCCATCGCGCTTATTCACGACCTCACCGTCGTTACCCGGAATGCTGCCGACTTCCAGGGAACGGGCGTCCGGCTGCACAACCCTTTCACGGGATGATTTGGAATACGGCTTGCCGGTGTTTGGTGGGGAGGTGCCCCAGTCGGAGGCCTTGATGCTGGCAGATGCGATGGAGCCCTTTCAGAATCAGGGCGTTCCGTAGCTCTGTGGTGCTGGTGCCGAGAAAGGGACTCGAACCCTTACGCCTTTCGGCGGCGGATTTTGAATCCGCTGCGTCTACCGATTCCGCCACCTCGGCAGGTGGAGGCCGGATTATCCCCGAATCGTATCCGCCCTTCAACTATTGAGCACAGGGAAATGCCTTGGACAGGGCGCCGGCCACCAGCATTCGGCTGGATGCCTGGGAATTCGGGGGCTGCCTTTCCAGGTGGGAAACCACCGCCCGCACCATCCGGTACTGCAAATCGTCGGCCTTGGGCAGGCAGAAGGCGTTCAACTGGACGCCCACCTGGCCGCCCAGGTATTCGCCCACCGCGTAGCCGTCGGCGAAGCCTGCCACGTAGGACATGCAGCGCACCACCTGGACCGACTGATACAGATTTTCGGATCGCTTGTCCTGGTACAGGGCCTCGGCGGCTTGGCAGTCTTCGAGGAGTTCCTTGCCGGTATAGGCCTGGGCGCCGAAGGCAAGGGAAAGCAGGGAAAGGGCGAGCAGTCTTTTCATGGACGGGAAGGATCGAACCAGTTCAGTTTGGCGTGGAGGCCGACGACGCTGCCGACCACGATGAGGGCCGGCGGCTGGATGCCCGATTCGGCGATGCGGGCCGGCAGGTCGGTAAGGGTGGCGAGCAGGGTCTGCTGGGTGGGCAGGGTGCCGTTCCTGACCACGGCGGCCGGGGTGTCGGCGGGGAGTCCGTGGGCGATGAGCTGGCGGCAGATTTCCGGCGCCGCCCCGACACCCATGTAGAAGACGATGGTGAGGCCCGGGCGGGCCAGGGCCGGCCAGTCCAGGTCGATGGTGTGGTCCTTGAGGTGGCCGGTGACGAAGACCACGCCCTGGGCGTGGTCCCGGTGGGTGAGGGGGAAGCCGCCATAGGCGGCGCAGCCGGCGGCGGCCGTGACGCCGGGCACCACCTCGAAGGGGATGCCGGCCTGGGCCAGGGTTTCCAGCTCCTCGCCGCCGCGGCCGAAGATGAACGGGTCGCCGCCCTTGAGGCGCACCACCGACAGGCCTTCCCGGGCCAGGTCCACCAGCATCCGGTTGATGTCCGCCTGGGGGACGGCGTGGCGGGAGGCGACCTTGCCGACGTAGATCCGGCGCGCCTCCGGCCGAGCCAGGTCCATGATCCCGGGGCCCACCAGATGGTCGTAGACGATGGCATCCGCCTGGGAGATCAGGCGGGCGGCCTTGAGGGTCAGGAGTTCGGGATCGCCGGGACCGGCGCCGACCAGCCAGACCTTGTTTTTCGGCAGTTGCTTGGTGGTGATCATGGGTGCTGTTCGGCTCGTGTTGCTTGGCTGGTCGACAGGGTATCCGTTGTGCGATGGTTTTGGCAAAGCGCCGGGTGCCAGACCCTGTGGCCGGGATGACAACGGGGCGGTCGTCGACCATACTGGGGATGTCAGTGTCCCGGCAGCATCCGAGCAGGCGTTGTCTCGGGATTACCCTTTGCTTGCCATCCATGCCGGTTCCTGGAGGTTGAAAATGGACGACGCCCTGGAATTCCATCTTCTCAACGATTTTGAGCGGGATTTCCCCCTCTGCCCCGCGCCTTTCGCCGAGCTCGCGGCCCGACTGGGGGTCGGGGAGAAGGTTCTCCTGGGCAGCCTGGAAAAGCTGCGGCGGGAAGGGAAGATTTCCCGGGTAGGCGCCGTCTTCGCTCCCAAGCGCATCGGTGCTTCCACCTTGGCCGCCATGGCGGTGCCGCCGGCGAGGCTGGCGGCCGTGGCCGAGGCAGTGGGCCGCTTCCCCGAGGTGAACAACAGTTATGAGCGGGATCACCGTTACAACCTGTGGTTCGTCGTCACCGCTGCCAGCGAAGTTCGGCTCCAATCGAGCCTGGGCGCCATCGAGCGGGCGGCCGGATTTCCCGTCATGACCTTGCCGCTCCTGGAGGAGTACCACATGGAGCCGGGGAGCTTTCCCCCGGCAGGTAACCTGCGGCAACGGGCGGAGGCGGTGGCGGTCCATCCGGTGGAGCCGGCGGGCGAATCGGAACGCCGCCTGGTGTCGGTGCTCCAGGAAGGGCTTCCCCTCTTCATCCGGCCCTTCGCCCTGATTGCCGAGCGCATCGGCGTCTCCGAAGTCGAGGTCATGGCCCGCATCCGCAACTGGCTGGATGCCGGGGCCATCAAGCGTTTCGGCGTGGTCGTCCGCCACCATGACCAGGGCTGCACCGGGGATGCCCTCCTGGTCCAGGATATTCCCGATGGCCGGGTCGGCGATGTCGGCCGGGCCTTGGCCGAGGAGCCATCGGTTTCCTTGTGCTGCCGCCGGCCCCGGGTCCTGCCCCAATGGCCCTACAACCTCTTCTGCGTCATCCACGGCCGCGACCGGGCCGAGGTGGAAGAGCGCGTGGCCCAACTGCGCCGGCATCACGGCCTCACCCACTGCGGCCACGAGGTGCTGTTCTCCCTGGCCAGCTTCAAGCAGGACGGCGGCCGCT
>DASRUX010000042.1:0-6764 GCA_035655235.1 Rhodocyclaceae bacterium
TGGAAAAGCTGAAGGGCAGGGTGACGGTGCTGAACAGCGCCCGGGAGCTGATGGCGGCGGCCATGCGCTACCTCGGGTATTCCGTCCAGGACGCCGATCCCGCCAAGTGGCGGGCGGCCCGGGACCTCATCCTGCGGGCCAAGCCCTACTGGGCCACCTTCTCCAACAGCACCTATATCAAGGACCTGGCCATCGGCAACATCTGGGTGGCCCACGGCTACTCCAACGACATGTTCCGGGCCCGGGAGGACGCCAAGGCCGCCCACCGCCCCTTTGCCATCGGCTTTGCCATCCCGAAGGAGGGCGCGGTGCTGGCGGTGGATAACTTCGTCATCCACAAGTCCTCCCGCCGGCCGGACCTGGCCCATCGCTTCATCGATTTCATGCTGAACGGGGAAAACGCCGCCGACGTTTCCAACCTGATCGGCGCCGGCAACCCCAACGCCGCTGCCGTGCCTTACATCCGGCCCGAGGTGGCGGGGGAGGCCGCCATCTTCCCCAAACCCGCCGACCTCAAGCGCCTGGAAATGCTCCGGGACCTGGAGCCGAAGGAGCGCCGCCTGCTCTCCCGGCTTTGGACCGAGATCAAGGTCAAATAGAATTCGGCCGATGGCAAATACCCGCGGCCCCGTCCTCCTCGCCCGTTACCTGGCCCTGGCCTGGTGCGGCCTGGTGATTTACGGCAGCCTCCATCCCTTCACCGGCTGGCGGGATACCGGCGCTTCTCCCTTCGCCTTCCTGGAGGGCGGCTGGCCCCGCTACTGGACGGGCTTCGACATCGCTACCAACATCCTGGTGTACCTGCCCCTGGGCTTCCTGCTCACCCTGGCCCTGGCCGAGCTGCCCTGGCGCTTCACCGCCGCCATCCTGGCGGTGCTGCTTTCCGGCGGCGTCAGCTTCTGCCTGGAAAGCCTGCAGACCTGGCTGCCCAGCCGGGTGCCCTCCAACCTGGACCTAGGCTGCAATATCCTGGGCGCCCTGATCGGCGCAGTGCTGGCCTACCGCACCGGACCCCGCTTCTTCGCCCGGGTGGCCGCCTGGCAGCATCGGCTGATAGCACCCTTACCCCACGCCGAACTGGGGCTGACCCTGCTGGGGCTCTGGCTCCTCATCCCCCTGTCGCCGGAAACCCTGCTGTTCGGCGCCGGCGACCTGCGCCAGGCCCTGGACCTGACCGCCGCCGTGCCCTTCGCGGCGGAGAGCTTCATGGTCATCGAAGCCAGCATCACCGCCTTCAACGCCGTCGCCGTCGGCCTCCTGGTGCGCATGCTGGTGGCCCGCACCGCCCTGGCCTACGCGGTGGTGCCCCTGTTCCTCTTCCTCGGCCTGGTGGTCCGCACCCTGGCAGCCGCCATCCTGGTCAGCCCGGCCGGGGCCTTCGCCTGGCTCACCCCGGGCGCCCAGATGGGGCTCCTCCTGGGCTGCCTGGCCCTGGCGGTGATCCTGGTGCTGCCCTTCAATGCCCGGCTGGTCCTGGCAGCCCTGGCCCTCATGGCCGGCACGGTGCTGGTGAACCTGGCCCCGCCCAATCCCTATTCCGCCGCTGCCCTGGCCGCCTGGCGGCAGGGGCACTTCCTCAATTTCAACGGCCTCACCCGGCTGGTGTCCATCCTCTGGCCCTTCCTGACCCTGCCTTTCTTCCTCCTGGCCGGGCGCAAGCCATGAACGGGACGGATTCCCCATCCCCGGCGCTGGACTGGACCGTGCGGCTCCTGGCCGGAGGCTGCCTGTTCGGGGCGTGGACCTACATCAGCTTCGCCATCCGCGCCCAGTCCCCGGACGACTACTGGATCGGCATCGCCCTGGCCGGCGAGGCGGTGGGGCTCCTGCGCCGGCTGCACTGGGCCAGGGTGTCCGGGCTACTGGGGCTGGCCTTCGCGGCGGCCTGGGGATTTTCCGAGCTGCTCCGGGCCGGGGCCACCATCGGCAACACCCTGGCCCTGGCTGGCTCGTTCATGGCGGCCCTGGTCCTCGCCCGCCATCCCCAGCACTTCCCCAACCGATGGTGGTGATGGCCAACCACTGGCACGCCCTCCCCATCGCCGAGGCGGAAAGCCGCCTGGAAACCCGTTGCGACTGTGGCCTGCGGGAAGCCGACATCCCCGGCCTGCGCCAGCGCCACGGCCCCAACCGCCTGACCGAGCGCCCCGGCAAGCCCGCCTGGCGGCGCTTCCTGGACCAGCTGGTGCAGCCCCTGGTGCTGGTGCTGATCGGTTCCGGCGCCGTCACCGCTTTCCTGGGGGAATGGCCCGACAGCAGCGTCATTTTCGGAGTGGTCCTGGTCAATGCCCTGCTTGGCTACTGGCAGGAGGCCAAGGCCGAAGGGGCGCTCGCCGCCCTGGCCCGGAGCGTCGCCACCCCCGTCACCGTGCGCCGGGACGGCCAGCACCGGAAGGTGGACGCGGCGGAACTGGTGCCCGGGGACGTGGTGCTCCTGGCCGCCGGCGACCGGGTGCCCGCCGACCTGCGGCTCTTCCGCTGTAAGGAGATGCAGGCCAACGAATCGGCCTTGACCGGCGAATCCCTGCCGGTGGGGAAGCAGTCCCACCCGTTGGAAGCCGATACCCTGCTGGCGGAACGCATCAACATGGCCTACGCCGGCACCACCATCGTCGCCGGCCAGGGAGCCGGGCTGGTGGTGGCCCACGGCGACGCCACCGAAACCGGGCGCATCGCCGGCCTCATCGCCGCCGCCCCGGAGCTGGCGACGCCGCTGACCCGCAAGATGGCGGCCTTTTCCAACTGGCTGCTGTGGGCCATCGGCGGCCTGGCAGTATTCACCTTCGGGGTCGGCATCGCCCGGGGGGAATCGGCCTACGAAATGTTCATGGCCGCCGTCGCCCTGGCGGTGGGCGCCATTCCCGAGGGGCTGCCCGCCGCGGTCACCATCACCCTGGCCATCGGCGTCGCCCGCATGGCCCGCCGCCGGGCCATTATCCGCCGCCTGCCGGCCGTGGAGACCCTGGGCAGCACCACCGTCATCTGCTCCGACAAGACCGGCACCCTCACCGAGAATGCCATGACGGTGCGCGCCTATTGGTGTGGCGGCCGCAGCCATGAAGTGAGTGGCCAGGGCTACGCGCCGGAAGGTGGAATCGAAGGGATGTCCGAGGCCCTGAAGGAATGCCTCCTGGCGGGCGCCCTGTGCAACGACGCCGGGCTCACCCTGAAGAACGGGCAGTGGGACATCGCCGGCGACCCCACTGAAGCGGCCCTGCTGGTCGCGGCCCGCAAAGGCGGGCTTGAGGAGGGGACGCTGCGCCAGGTCTTCGAGCGCCTGGACGAGCTACCCTTCGATTCCGGCCGCCAGTTCATGGCCACTCTCCACGACATCGAGGGGGACCGCATCCTCTACGGCAAGGGCGCCGTGGAGCGCCTTCTGCCCCGCTGCTCGGCGATGCTGGGAGCGGACGGCAAGGCCACCGCCCTCCACGCCGCCGAGGTGGAGTCCGCCGCCCAGGCCATGGCTGAGCAGGGCATGCGGGTCCTGGCCCTGGTCCGCTGCCGCCATGAAAGCGGGCGTGAACTCACCGACGATACCGTCGCCCACCTCACCCTCCTGGGCCTGGTGGGCATGATGGACCCGCCCCGCCGGCAGGCCGTCGCCGCCGTCAGGGCCTGCCGGGAGGCGGGGGTGCGGGTGAAGATGATCACCGGCGACCACGCCCTGACGGCGCTCGCCATCGCCCGCCAGATCGGCCTCTCTGCCGAAAAGGCCCTCACCGGCCGGGAACTGGCCCAACTGGACGACCAGGCCCTGCAGGCGGCGGTGGCCGACATCGACGTCTTCGCCCGGGTGGAGCCGGAACAGAAGCTGCGGCTGGTACGGGCCCTGCAAGCCCGGGGCGAGGTGGTGGCCATGACCGGCGACGGGGTGAACGACGCGCCGGCCCTGAAGCAGGCAGACATCGGCATCGCCATGGGCCTGGGCGGCACCGAAGTGGCCAAGGAAGCCGCGGCCATGGTCCTCACCGACGACAATTTCGCCAGCATCGAGGCGGCGGTGGAGGAGGGCCGGGGAGTCTGGGACAACCTGGTGAAATTCATCACCTGGACCCTGCCCACCAATTTCGGCGAGGGGCTGGTCATCGTCGCCGCCATCGTCGCCGGCACGACCCTCCCCATCACGCCCCTGCAAATCCTGTGGATCAACATGACCACCGCCGTGCTGCTCGGCCTGATGCTGGCCTTCGAGCCCATTGAGCCGGGGGTCATGGCCCGCCCGCCCCGCCGGCCGGATACACCCGTGCTGGACGGAGCCCTCATCCGCCGCATCGTCCTGGTTTCCTTCCTGCTCCTGGCCGGCGCCTTCGGCCTTTTCCTGGTGGAGCTGGACCAGGGCCATCGCCTGCGGGAAGCCCGCACCGTGGCGGTGAATGTCTTCGTCCTGGTGGAGACCTTCTACCTGTTCAACTGCCGGTCCCTGACCCGGGGTTTCTGGCGCAACGGGCTCTTTTCCAATTCCTGGATCTGGGGCGGGGTGGGGATCATGCTGGCCCTCCAGTTGCTGCTCACTTACGCCGCTCCCTTGAACGCGGTTTTCCACACCGCCCCCATCGGCCTGGACGAATGGCTGGAAATCCTGGCGGTAGCGGCCCTGTCCTCCGGCATCATCGCCCTGGAAAAGCGGTGGGCGGCCCGGGCGCTATAATTCGTCTTCCCCAAGGAATTCCCCACCATGAGCCAAGATAGCTATTTCAAGCACCACGTCTTCTTCTGCTGCAACCAGCGGGAGCCCGGCGAAACCTGCTGCGCCAACCACGGCGCCGTCGAGATGCAGACCTACGCCAAGGACCGCATCAAGGAATTGAAACTGAAGGGCAAGGGCAAGGTCCGCATCAACAAGGCCGGCTGCCTGGACCGCTGCGATGCCGGCCCCGTCCTGGTGGTCTACCCGGAGGCCGTCTGGTACACCTACGTGGATAAGGACGACATCGAGGAAATCATCCAGGAACATCTGGTCAACGGCCGGATCGTCGAGCGCCTGAAAGTATGAGAACCGTAGAAGAACGCATCCTGATCGACGGCCCGGTCGGCAAGATCGAGGCCATTGTCGAGAATCCCGGCGCCCCCCGGGGCATCGCCCTGATCGCCCATCCCCATCCCATGGGCGGCGGCGCCAATACCAACAAGGTGGCCTACACCCTGGCCAAGACCTTCACCAACCTGGGCTACGCCGCCATCCGCCCCAATTTCCGGGGGGTCGGCCAGACCGAAGGCCATCATGACGAAGGCCGGGGCGAGACCGAGGACCTGTTGGCCGTGCTCCACGACGCCAAGTGCCGTTGCGGCGACCTGCCGGTGGCCCTGGCTGGCTTCTCCTTCGGCGCCTACGTCCAGACCCGAGTCGCCAAGCACCTGAAGGACACCGGCCATCCCGCCCAGCGCCTGGTCCTGGTGGGCACCGCCGCCGGCCATGTGGAAGGCATCCGCCAGTACAACACCGAGGCGGTGCCGGCCGACACCATCGTCATCCACGGCTCCGCCGACCAGACCGTCCCCCTGGACAACGTCCTCAACTGGGCCCAGCCCCTGGACCTGCCGGTGGTGGTGGTGCCCGGCGCCGACCATTTCTTCCACCGCCGGCTGCACCTCATCCGCGACATCGTGACCCGGGCGTGGCGGCACTAAACCTTACCGACCTCCACAAGTCCTACGGCGGCACCGAGGTGGTGGCGGGGCTGTCCCTGGCCGTCGAGCCGGGCACCTGCTTCGGCCTCCTGGGCCCCAACGGTGCCGGCAAGACCACCACCCTGCGCCTCAGCCTGGGCCTCACCGTCCCGGACCGCGGCGACATCCGCCTGGCCGGCCGGCCCATTCCCGCCGAAGCGCAGGCGGCCCGGGCCAAGGTGGGCGTGGTGCCCCAGTTCGACAACCTGGACCCGGACTTCACCGTCACCGAGAACCTGCTCGTGTTCGGCCGCTATTTCGGCCAGTCCCCGGCCCAGACCCGGGCCCGGGTACCCCAGCTGCTGGAATTCGCCGGCCTGACCGGCAAGGCGGACGCCAAGCTGGCCACCCTGTCCGGCGGCATGAAGCGGCGCCTCACCCTGGCCCGCGCCCTGGTGAACGATCCGGACATCGTCTTCCTGGACGAGCCCACCACCGGCCTCGACCCCCAGGCCCGGCACCTGATCTGGGATCGCCTCAAGCAGCTCAAGGCGGCGGGCAAGACCCTCATCCTCACCACCCACTTCATGGACGAGGCGGAGCGCCTGTGCGACACCCTGATCGTCATCGACCATGGCAGGAAGATCGCCGAGGGCAGCCCCCGGGAGCTGATCGCCCGCTACATCGAGCCCCAGGTGGTGGAAGTGTACGACGAGGCCGGCGGCGACCTGCCGGCCTTCGTGGACGGCCATCGCAACCTGGCCGAACGGGTGGAGCAGAGCGGCGAGACTGCCTTCTTCTACTGCCGGGAGCCCCAGCCGCTACTGGCCGCCCTGGGCGCCGCCGGCGGCCTGCGCTACATCCACCGCGCCTCCAACCTGGAGGACGTGTTCATCAAGCTGACCGGGCGGGAGCTGCGGGACTGAGTTTTCCCGGGGCTACCAGGCCCGGGCGCCCATCAGGTAATTGCGGGTTTCCCGCACCGCGGGCGCTTCGGGGACCGGGGCAGCGACGGCCACGGGGGCGGGAACTGGCTCAACCACGGGTGCCGGCACCGGCACCAGCAGGTCCCGCAGGCGCAGCACCATGACCAGCAGGTCCTCGTCCAGGGCATCCTCTTCGATTTCGGAAAGGCGCTGGCGGGCGTAGTCGGT
>DASRUX010000043.1:0-5029 GCA_035655235.1 Rhodocyclaceae bacterium
TCGGAGCGATCGGTCACCTCGCCGCCCTCCACCACCGGCATGCCGAGCTGGACGCCCAGGCCGCCCGCGCCGCTGGCGAGGACGATGCCCAGGTTCCGGTCGGCCCAGAGGTTGGCCTGGGTGCGCCAGCAGAACACCGCATCCTCGAAATCGCCGACGATGGCAAAAGCGGCGGCGGTGGCCCGCAGGGGCAGCCATTCGATGATGCTGAAGGCCTGTTGCGAGAATTTGACAAACTCGCCCCGGCCCAGGTTGTCCCCTTCGCGCCAACGCTCGGCCACCAGGGCCGAAAGGCGGTAGAGGACGGCCCCGCTGGGACCGGGCATGAGGACGAACCACACCAGCACCGCGAAGACGTGGCGATGGGAGGCCACCAGGGCATGTTCGATGGCCAGGCGGGAAATATCACCGGAAGAGAGACCCTGGGTGGAGCGCCCCTGCCATTCGGCCAGGAGCTGGCGGGCCCGCTCCTGGTCATCCGTGCGCAGGGCCAGCTGGATTTCGGTGTAGTGGTGGCTGAATTGCCTGAAGCCCATGGTCAGGTAGAGGACCACGACATTGAGGCCCCAGGCGAGGATGGGATTGACGCGGTAGAGGGCGGCGTAGATACCCGCCGTCAGGAGCACGGGGGGCAGCACGATCGCCAGCCAGGCCAGCACGCCATGCTGGTACTCGCCAGCGTTGAGGCGGGATTCCGCAAAATCGGCAAGGGCCCGCACGGGGTCAGCCACCAGCCGGCGATAGGGCAAGGGCTTCAGCTGCTCAAGCAGGAAAACGGCGATCAACGAAAGAAGACTCATTGGGTAAGACTTGTATGCCTCAGTGGGCGTTATTATGTAATGCTGCAGCGCACAATATCACATCCACCGGAACCCTGCAGCTCGCCGATGGCATACATACGCTCAAACAGGGAGCGTATCATGCCCGCCGTCGCCCCCCATATAAGGTATTCACCGTAAGGCATGGCGTAGTACTGGCGCAGGGCGCCCCGGTACTCGATGGTCTGGCGCTGATGGTTGGCCGGGTCCAGGAGGAAGGACAGGGGCACTTCGAACACCTCCGCCACCTCGAAGGGATCGGCCCTCAAGTCGAAAGGCGGCGACACCAGCCCGACCACGGGCGTGATCCGGAAGCCGGTGACGGTACGGTATTCCGGCAGGTAGCCGAGAACCTCCACATGGCCTTCCGCCAGCCCGATTTCCTCCGCAGTCTCCCGCAGGGCGGTATGGACGGGGGAAGGGTCGGATTCCTCCACCCGTCCGCCGGGAAAGCTGATCTGGCCCGGATGGTCCTTGAGATGGGAGGTGCGCTTGGTCAGCAGGACGGTGTGCCCGTCGTCCCGGGTGACGATGGGAAAGAGGACGGCAGCTGGGGTGAGGGGTACGTTGTCCGCCCCCTCCTCCCGAACGACGTGCTCCTCTGCCGGCGCCGGCAGCAGGGCGGCCCGCAAGCAGGCGAGATCGAGACTCATGCCCGCCCGTTGGCCGCCTTGGGCGCCTCCTCGACAGCCACATGGGCATGAATCGAATCCAGCGCATCCCGCAGGGTTTCCTCGGGAAGCTGGTTGATGGAGGTGGCCACCACGTCGGCCGCTTCCACCGCACCTACCGGCAGGTGTCTGCTGTCCAGGCCGGCAATCAAGGCCGCCGAGGCGCCGGCGATCTGGAGCAACAGCTGGCGTTCGCCCATCAGCATTTCGAGTTCCTGCCGCAGCAGGGCTATTTCTTGATCACGTTGGGGCATCTGCTTCTCTCCTAGAATCGTTTTTTTAGTGTCATGCTGCCGCCATCCTGCTGAATTTCCATCCGATTGAGGAAACTCATACCGAGCAGGGCGATGGGCATGTCGGTTTGGTGAATGAGCGCGTCGACATTGTGCAGGGTGATGTCGCCGACGCGCACCGTGTTCAGTTTAACCCGGGAAACCGCGGCCTGCCCGTTGGCGGTTTGGGCGAAGCCCTGCTCGCCCTGGTTCCCGTCGAGGCCGAGACGCTTGGCGTCGGCAGCCCCCAGGGACACCATGGAAGCCCCGGTATCCACCAGGAAGCGCACGGAAGTCCCGTTGATGACGCCCGTGGTGACGAAATGGCCCTGGCCGTCGGCGGTCAGGGTGACTTTCGCCCCGCCGTCGCCGCCGCCGCTGCCGATGGCGTGCTGGCCGACCCGCAGGGGCCGCTTCTTGCCATTGATCTCGAAAACGGCCTGGTCCCCCTGGAGGGAAAGGAGCTTGACGCCTTCCACCGTCTGGCCGACAACCATTGAGCGGGGCTCGCCGCCGTCGAAAACCACCACGGCCTTGCTGGAGGTGACGCCGGCCAGCCCGACCTCCGCCGCCGGCGCCAGGGCCGCCGATAGGCAGCAGCCGGCGAGCAGCATAAAATGCGTGACCGTCTTTTCAGCCCTTCTTCCCGCCATGCGTCCTGTCGCCATATTCCGCCACTCTCCGACTGAAGGTCCGGGCTATTTTGCCATATTCCTCGAAGCGCACCGCATTCCCTGGCAGCTTGTCGCCATCGACGAGGGCGAGGCCGTACCGGCCAGCGCCGACGATTTTTCCGGACTGTGCTTCATGGGTGGGCCGATGAGCGTCAATGATGACCTGCCCTGGGTCGAACCGGTGTGCGCCCTGATCCGGGACGCCGCCGCAAAAGGCATTCCCGTCATCGGCCACTGCCTGGGAGGCCAACTGATGAGCAAGGCCCTGGGCGGCCAGGTGACGAAAAACCCGGCCAAGGAGATCGGCTGGGGCACCGCCATGGCGGAAATCAGCCCCACCGCCAAATCCTGGCTGGGAGAGCAGGCCGGCGGCACCGCCACCGTCTTCCAGTGGCACGGCGAAACCTTCAGCATCCCACCGGGCGCCACCCGCATCCTGGGCAATGCCCACTGCGCCAACCAGGTGTTCGTCACCGGTCCCCACCTGGGCATGCAATGTCATGTGGAAATGAGCCCGGAGATGATCGCCACCTGGTGCGGCCAGTGGTCGGAGGAAGCCGCTGCCGCGGCGCACCACCCCAGCGTGCAACAGCCCGAGCAGATGCTTGGCGACATTACGGCCAAGCTGCCGGTGATGCGGAAACTGGCTGACCAGCTCTATTCGGCCTGGATCGCCAACCTGCGGCAATAGGAACGAAAACGGCGCCCAAGGGCGCCGTCTTTTCAAGGCATTATCCGGAGCGTCAGTCCCGGAAATTGCCGTACTTGATCGGGAAGTCGGTGATGGACTTCTTGATCAGGGCGATGCAGTCCTGCAGATCATCCCGCTTGGCGCCCTGGACGCGCACCGCGTCGCCCTGGATGGAAGCCTGGACCTTGAGCTTGGAGTCCTTGACCATCTTGACGATCTTCTTCGCCAGTTCGGTCTCGATACCCAGCTTGATCTTAAGTTCCTGCTTGACCTTGTTGCCGGACACCTTCTGCACCGGCTGCAGATCCAGGCGCTTGGTGCTCTCGGCTTCCTTCTTCTCCATGGCCGGGAAGAGGATGTCCTTGATCTGATCGAGCTGAAAGTCGGAATCCCCGTGCAGGGTGATGACTTTGTCCTTCTCGTTCAGCTCGACCTTGGCCGCGGTGCCCTTGAAGTCATAACGGTTCTCGATTTGCCGAGCCGCGACATCGATGGCGTTCTTCAACGCCACCATGTCGGCTTCGGAGGTGAAGTCGAAGCTCGGCATGGCGATTACCCGAAGTGGCAGACGTAGTGGTAGGGCTCGTCGCAGGCGATCTCGAAGCTGGAATTGCCCGGCACGTTGAAGGACTGGCCTTCGCCGTAGGTCTTCCACTCGCTTTCGCCCTTCAGCTTGACGCGGCAGGAACCGCCCACGCCTTCCATGATTTCCGGGGCGCCGGTGTTGAAAGTCAGGGAGGACGGCAGGATTACGCCCACGGTCTTCTTGGTGCCGTCGGCCAGCTGGACGGTGTGGCTGACGCACTTGCCGTCGAAATAGACATTGGCCTTCTTGATCACGGAAACGTTGTCGTACTGAGACATTTCAAATACCCCAAATCTTTTGGATTACGGACTTGGCGACAAAGCCCACCATGCCGAAGGCCAGGACGAAGAACAGCACGAACGTGCCGGTCTTGCCCGCCTTCGACTTCCAGGCGATCTCGCCGATGATGAAGAGCATGAACAGGATGAAGGCGCCGATACCCCAGGTCGCCCCGAAATCGGAGATCTGTTCCTCGGTGAATCCGAACAAACCACCGCCCATTGCTTAAGCCTTGCCCTTCTTGGCAGCCAGGTTGGCGGCGATGCGCATGCGCAGGGCGTTCAGCTTGATGAAGCCACCCGCATCCTTCTGGTCGTAGGCGCCGGCATCGTCTTCGAAGGTGGCGATGGTCGGATCGAACAGGGAATCGGTCTTGGAATCGCGGCCAACCACGATGACGTTGCCCTTGTAGAGCTTGACCCGGACCCAGCCGTTCACGCTCTGTTGGGTGTGGTCGATCAGGGTCTGCAGGGCCTTACGCTCCGGGCTCCACCAGTAGCCGTTGTACACCAGGCTGGCGTAGCGGGGCATGAGGTCGTCCTTGAGGTGGGCGACTTCCCGATCCAGGCAGACAGATTCGATGGCGCGGTGGGCGCGCAGCATGATGGTACCCCCCGGGGTTTCATAACAGCCGCGGGACTTCATGCCGACGTAGCGGTTTTCCACCAGGTCCAGACGACCGATGCCGTGCTTGCCGCCCAGCTCATTGAGCTTGGCCAGCACCTGGGCCGGGGTCATGCGGGAGCCGTTCAGGGCCACGATATCGCCCTGCTCGTATTCGATGTCCAGGTATTCGGCCTGGTCGGGAGCGGCTTCGGGGGAAACCGTCCAGCGCCACATGGACTCTTCGGCCTCGGCGGCGGGGTTCTCCAGGTGGCGGCCTTCGTAGGAGATGTGCAGGAGGTTGGCGTCCATGGAGTACGGGGAGCCGCCCTGCTTGTGTTTCATCTCGACGGGAATGCCATGCTTCTCGGCGTAGGCCAGGAGCTTCTCGCGGGAGAGCAGGTCCCACTCGCGCCACGGGGCGATGACCTTGAC
>DASRUX010000044.1:0-18019 GCA_035655235.1 Rhodocyclaceae bacterium
GCTACTCCAACATGACGGCGGGAATGACCGACTCGTCATGGAAACGAACGGCGAGGGTCGATGTGTTGAGGATGAAATGCTTGGCGATCCGATGAACACCGTCAAGAATCCAGCGCTTTTCCTGGGCGACCAATACGTCTATCGGGTGCTGCAAATCGACGTTCTGTAGCCGTTGGGCTTGATATTGGGAAACCCCCGGGGCGCGGATGACATCGATAGGGCAGATGTCGAATAGCAATCCTTGCTTGGGAACGGAAGACCAAAGGGGCAGTTCCAGCAGGTAAGCAAACTCGGAGGTTGGAACCTGAACAACGTCCGCTTTGAGCCCCCATACCTTACGGACATCCCAGTCAAACGGCAGGATGTGGTCTTTGAGAATGTCCGGGACGATCTTGGGCATAGGGGTGGGGACTTACGGCGAACCAGGTTCTCGGAGCGGATTATCGAGCGTCGTGGTAAAGCCAGTGCCAGGGTTCATATTGATACCCTTTCTGGTTTCCCATGGGATAAGACAGATAGTAGCCAAACTCGGCTGCATGGCCGCTTAGCCAGGCGAATCCGTCGGATCGATCGAATTCGACTTCAAGCACCGGGCCGCCGGCAACTGCAACATCGATGGCGCACCCGGTATGGTGCTCACTAAAACCTGGCGGTGCCGATACGGCAAGGATGTCGTCCATTGCCATGCCTGCGCATAGTTTTCGACGCACAATCTCCCCTTGCCGCTCAATGCTGCGAAATGCTGAAACGATAAAAAGGGAAATCCCGTCGTCTTGAGCGGCAGCCTTGAGCCGCCGCCAAGCTTCGGCAGCCGGCGGAATCAGAAGATGCTGACGGCCATCCGCACCGACTTCGGCGACCTCAAGATCGCCGGCTTCCTCGCATGCCTGCAAGCCGCGCATTACGATTGCGTCGCTCGAAATGCCGAGTTCGCTACAGAGGGAAAGAAGGCGCGGATTCATCGCAAAAAGAAAGCTAGGTGTTCGAAATGGCCGGCGCCGAAGCGCCGCCGTAGGGAATTCCAGCGATATAGCCGTTGGAGCGTCCGGTTCACCGGGAGGTTACCCACATTATCCTCTCTGCAAAAGACAAGGTATCTGCTTTGGATATCCCGGCCAGCCGGCTGCAAACCTCCTCATTCTTATGCGTATGGGCTTTTTTCGGTACAGTGCGAGCCGCAGCAACCCAATCGGTCCCAACCCGGACAATCCAACCACTTTCGACACGAGTAGCGACATGCCCAAATCCTTTCGACTCCTAAGCATCCTCTTGGTGCTCTGCCTGCCCCACGTAGCCTTGGCCCTCGACGCCACGGCCGCGGTGAAGGTTGCGCCGCTCTTGAAGACCACCACGACCTGGAACGGCGCACCCATCGTCTATCCGCAAGGGCAGGCCGAAGTGACCGCCCTGGTCATCGAGATCGCCGCTGGAAAAGAAACCGGCTGGCACGAGCATCCCGTGCCTTCCCTGGCCTACATCCTGGAAGGAAACCTGGATGTGACCCTGGCGACCGGTGAGGTGAAACATCTCGGGCCGGGCGATGCCCTTGCCGAAGTCGCTAATACCCTGCACCAGGGGCGGGCGTTGGGCGACAAGCCGGTGAAGCTGGTGGTGTTCTACGTCGGCGCCAAGAATACGGCGCTGACTGTTGCCCATCCGGAATTCCAGCCCGCCCAGAAGACGGCCCAGTAGCTACGCAGGCGAAAAAAAGCCCGCCGAGTTTGTCGGCGGGCTTTTTTTGTATCTGGTGGACCGAAAGGGGATCGAACCCTCGACCTCTGCATTGCGAACGCAGCGCTCTCCCAGCTGAGCTATCGGCCCGATAGGCGGTGAACTATAGCGATGGCGGCCCTTCCGGTCAATCTGGCTGCCGTGTCGGCTTTGGCGGGGATTGCCCGGTACGCCACGAGAAATAGAGCTTCGCCAAATGCAGTATCCGAGTATTAATGCGAAAATGCTTTTGATTAAACGGTGTGTATATGTAGTATACGAATTGCATTTTCACTTATTGGTGCTTCCATGAAGATCAGCGAACAGGAAAAGCAGCAGACCCGATCCCGGATTCTCGAAGCGGCGGCCGATGTCATCACGGAGAAGGGATTCAAGTCGGCCTCGATGCGGGAAATCGCCCAGCGGGCCAAGGTCGGCGACGCCACCATCTACAACTACTTCCCGTCCAAGGAAAAGCTGCTCTACGGCTATTGCGAGCAGGTGCAGCGGCAGACCATGGCCTCCTTGAAGGCCATCGACAATTTCCACGAATACACCCTTGGGGAGCAGTTGCAGCAGTTGGTGGAGACCGAGCTGCAGACCTGGCTGCCGGCGCGGGAATTTCTCCAGCAGGTATTCGACTTCACCTTCAGCTCTCCCCTGGCGGCCTACGAGCACCTGAAGGAGGCTCGCGACCTCAATATCCGCATGGTGGCGGACCTGCTCGATACCGCCGCCGAGGCCGGGGAGATTCCGGCGCAACCCTACGGCGACCTGATCCCCCGTCTGTTCTGGGATTACCAGAGCGCCATCCTCGCCTATTGGCTCAAGGACGACTCCGAAGGCTTCGCCAATACCACGGCGGTGGTGGACCAGAGCATGGAGATCGTCGCCGGCATCCTCCAGGCGGGGCTGGTGGGGAAGTCCATGGATTTGCTCTCCTTCATCTTCCGCACCCATGTCATGGGGCGGCTCCAGTCCCTCGGGGCGCTGCGGGAAAACTTGGGGCGCGCCAAGCGTCGATTCATGGAGGGAAACCATGAGCCGACACGTCCCTGAGGGCCGCCTGGTGCGGGCCGGCATCGCTGGCACGACGGCGGTCAGGCTGGGCCTCAACCAGCTCGGGCATCGCATCAAGCGGCCATTCCTGTCCGCGGGCCGTGAGCAGGAAGCACGGGAAACCCTCGACGACCGCAACGCCCGCCTGCTCTTCGAGGCCCTTTCCCAGTTGCGGGGCACCGCGCTCAAGGCGGCGCAGATGCTGTGCATGGAAGTGGACCTGCTGCCGGAAGCCTATCGCCGGGAACTGGGGAAGTCCTGCCACCGGGTGCCGCCCCTGAATCGGGTACTGGTGCGCAAGGTCCTGGTGGAAGAATTCGGACAGCCCCCCGAGGCGCTCTTCTCCCATTTCGAGAGCGAAGCCTTCGCCGCCGCCAGCCTGGGCCAGGTCCATGCCGCCATCCTGCACGACGGCACCCGCGCGGCGGTCAAGATTCAATATCCCGGGGTGGCCGCCGCCATCGACAGCGACCTCGGCATGCTGCGCCAGATGGCCCGGGGCCTGCCCAACCCGCAGCTGATGCAGCACGCCCTGGAGGATGTCCATGCCCGCCTGCGGGAGGAGGTGGACTACCGCAAGGAGGCCGACAACCTGGACTGGTTCCGCCGACACCTGCCGCCGGCCATGGCCCAGGTGCCGCCCCTGGTCGCGGAGCGCTGCGGAGGCCGGGTACTCACCGCCGCCCTGGCAGACGGGCAGCATCTGGACCAATGGCTGGCGGCGAATCCCGGGCAGGCCGCTCGCAACCGGGTGGCCCAGGGGCTCTACGACCTCTTTGTCCATTCCCTCCTGGGGTTGCGCCGGCTCCATGCCGATCCCAATCCGGGCAACTACCTGTTCGCTCCCGACGGGGCGCTGACCCTGCTCGACTTCGGCTGCGTCAAGGATATCTCGCCGGCTTTCGCCCAATCCCTGCCCCGTATCCTGCGGGCCTACCGGGACGACGACCCCGCCACGCTGTTCCAGGCCTACGGCGCCGTCGGCATGGCTTATGGCAAGGATTTCCAGCGGCTCTACGAAGACGTGCTGCGCCCCTTCGGCCGCTGGCTGGTGGAGCCGCTACGGAGCGACAGTTTCGACTTTGCCACCCCCGGCGACTACACCGCCCGGGGCAAGGAAGCCTTCAACCGCCTTTCCGATCTCCGCGGCCTGAACCGCCTGGCCGACGAGCTCATCTACTTCGATCGCACCTTCTACGGCCTATGCAAGCTGTTCGAGCGCCTGGGGGCCGAGGTGCGCATGGGGCATCACTGGTTCGGCGCTGAGGCCGTCACGCTGCAGGCAAGGTGATCTCGAAGCGGGTGCGCCCGTCCGCGGAACGGGCTTCGATCCGACCCCGGTGGGCTTCGATAATGGAGCGGGTGATGGCCAGCCCCAGCCCGACCCCTTCGCTGCTCTTCTGGCGGGAAGGATCGACACGGTAGAAGCGCTCGAACAGGTGGGGCAGGTGCTCCGGCGGGATGGTGTCACCGGGGTTCTCCACCCACACTCGCCGGCCGCCGGGGCCGCTCTCCAGACCGACCTCGATAACGCTGCCGGCGGGGGTATAGCGGATGGCGTTGGAGAGGAGGTTGCTCAACGCCCGGCGCAGCATCAGGCGGTCGCCCTGGATGCGGGCCTCGCCCCGGCAGGTCAGGCGGATGCCCTTTTCCTCGGCCAGGGCCTCGTAGAAATCGAACAGCCCTGCCACCTCCCGGGCCAGGTCGATTTCCTCCCGGCTGGGCACCATCAGGCCATTGTCGGCCTGGGCCAGGAAGAGCATGTCGGAAATCATGCGGGAAAGCCGGTCGTATTCCTCCAGGCAGGAATAGAGCACTTCCCGGTATTCCTCGGCGGTGCGGGGGCGGGAAAGGGCCACCTGGGTCTGGGTCATCAGGTTGCTCACGGGGGTGCGCAGCTCGTGGGCAAGGTCCGATGAAAAATGGGAGAGCCGCCGGAAGGAGTCCTCCAGGCGGGTGAGCATGCCGTTGAAGGCTTCCCCCAGGTCCACCAGTTCCACCGGCAGGGATTCGGTGCCCAGACGCCGGTGCAATTGCTCGGCGGAAATGCCCTTGGCCACCCGGGCCATTTCCCGTACCGGCTGGAGGCCGCGGCGGGCGGCCAGCCAGCCGAGCAGGATGACGGCGGCCAGGGTGATGGCCACAGCCGCCCACAGGGTGGTGTGGAAGGCGGAGAGGAAGGCTTGGTGGTGGTGGATGTCCAGGGCCACCAGGGCCTGCACCGGCGCCATGCCGGGGATGCCGATGGGAAGCGCGGCATCGATGCCCCGCCAGGCCCGCTCGCCCTTTGTCCAGGTGAGGAGGGGCGCGTCGGCAGGGGCGGTCGGGGCGGTTTGCAACTCCGGTGGCAGGGCGGGGAAGTCGGTGCCGTAGGAGGCGAAGAGACGCTGGCCGTCGGCCGTGGTGATCAGGATGGAAAGGCCGTGGTGGCCGACCAGGGCGGCGTCCAGGAAGGCCGGCACGGCGTCCAGGCTGGCGGGGTCGTGGACCCGGGAGAGGGCCTGGCGGGTGAGTTCCAGCTTGCCTTCCAGCTCGTCCCGGTCCATGGCCTGGAAGTGCCGGTCCACGGCGCCGCCGATGACGTAGCCGAGGATGAGGAGGGCGATGCCGGCGGCGGCCGCGAAGAGGGCCGCCAGGCGCAGGGTAAGGGAACGGGGGAAGGGCGCCTTCACCGGGCCTCGTCTGCTTCGAGGACGTAGCCCATGCCACGCACGGTGCGCACCAGTTTGGGCTCGAAGGGGTCGTCGATCTTGGCCCGCAGGCGGCGTACCGCCACTTCCACCACATTGGTGTCGCTGTCGAAATTCATGTCCCAGACCTGGGAGGCGATGAGCGACCGGGAGAGCACCTCGCCCCGGCGCCGCAGCAGGAGTTCGAGGAGGGCGAACTCCTTGGCGGTGAGGTCGATGCGCTTGCCGGCCCGGGTGACCCGGCGGCGCAGCAGGTCCAGCTCCAGGTCGGCGGCGGTGAGGACGGTGTCCTCCTTGGCCTTGGTGCCGCGGCGGAGCAGGGTGCGGACCCGGGCCAGCAGTTCGGAAAAGGCGAAGGGCTTGACCAGGTAGTCGTCGGCCCCCAGTTCCAGGCCCTTGACCCGGTCCTCAACCTGGTCCCGGGCGGTGAGGAAGAGCACCGGCACATCCTTCCCGGCCCGGCGCACCGCCTGGAGGATCTGCCAGCCGTCGATGCCGGGCAGCATGACATCCAGGATGAGGAGGTCGTGGGCATCGGTGAGGGCCAGGTGCATGCCGTCCAGGCCGTCCCGGGCCAGATCCACCACGAAGCCGGCCTCGGCCAGGCCCTGCTTCAGGTAATCGCCGGTCTTGGTTTCGTCTTCGACAATCAGGATTTTCATGGCTGTCATTGTGCATGAGGGCTGGGAAGGCGGGCCAAGATTACAGAGATGTAATCCGGCCGTCAGCTCCCGGTGAGCTGGGCTTCCCCATACTGGCAGCCATGCAGAACCCCTTGGAGAACCCCATGCGCCGCACCCTCGCTTTTGCCGTCGCCCTCACCGCCCTGGTGGCCCCCGCCGCCTTCGCCGCCGATCACAACGCTGGCCACGCCGGCCACGCCGACATGGCCGCCAAGCCGGCCAGCCTCACCGAGGGCGTGGTCAAGAAGGTGGACAAGGCCGCCGGCAAGATCACCCTGTCCCACGGCCCCCTGGAGAATTTGGGGATGCCCGGCATGACCATGGCCTTCGCGGTCAAGGACCCCGCCTGGCTGGACCGCTTCAAGGCCGGCGACAAGGTCCGCTTCGTGGCCGACAGGGTCAACGGGACCTATACCGTGGTGCGCATTGACCCGGCCGGCTGAGGCCCGGTTGCCCCCGCCCCGGGGGCGTCTTCCCGAGTGCCGCCGGCTACGTAGGTAGCCGCCGGAGCGCGCCGAGCGGCGCGGAATGCCGTAGTATTCTCCCCTGCCGGACAATTCCGGCGGAATCGGCAATACGGCAAGGCTGGCACGAAAGGAAAGCATGAGTAAGGAAATTCGCGTCCTGGTGGTCGACGACTCGGCGGTGGTCCGCCAGGTGATGACTTCCATCCTCAGCGAAGCGCCCGGCATCAAGGTCATCGGGGCCGCCCCCGATCCCATCTTCGCCCTGGAGAAGATGAAGAAGGAGTGGCCGGACGTCATCACCCTGGACGTGGAAATGCCCCGCATGGACGGCATCACCTTCTTGAAGAAGGTCATGGCCGAGCGGCCGACGCCGGTGGTGATCTGCTCCTCCCTGACCCAGGCCGGGGCGGAAACCACCATGCAGGCCCTGTCCGCCGGGGCCGTGTCCATCATCACCAAGCCCACCCTGGGGCTCAAGAATTTCCTGGAGGATTCCGCCTCCGACGTGGTTTCCGCCGTGCGCGCCGCCGCCCGGGCCAACATGCGGGCCGTCACCGGCGCCCAGCGCCAGGTCGAGGCCAAGCTCACGGCCGACGCCGTGCTGCCGCCCCCCGGCAGCCAGGCCATGGCCCAGACCACCGAGCGCATCGTTGCCATCGGCACTTCCACCGGCGGCACCCAGGCCCTGGAAGTCCTCCTCACCGCCCTGCCGCGGGTCTGCCCGGGCATGGTCATCGTCCAGCACATGCCGGAAAAATTCACCGCCTCCTTCGCCCAGCGCCTCAACAGCCTCTGTGAAGTCGAGGTCCTGGAAGCCCAGGACGGCCAGCGGGTCATCCCGGGCCGTGCCCTCATCGCCCCCGGCGGCAAGCACATGATGGTGCGCCGCAGCGGCGCCCAGTACGTGGTGGAGGTGCGGGACGGCCCCCTGGTGAACCGGCACCGCCCCTCGGTGGATGTGCTCTTCCGCTCCGTGGCCCGCTACGCCGGCAAGAACGCCCTGGGCATCATCATGACCGGCATGGGGGACGACGGCGCCCGGGGGCTCCGGGAAATGCACGACGCCGGCGCCTACACCCTGGCCCAGGATGAGGCTTCCTGCGTGGTCTACGGCATGCCCAAGGAGGCGGTGAAGATGGGCGGCGTGGACCGCAGCCTGCCACTCAACGCCCTGGCCGGCGCCCTGCTGAGCGGCGGCCGGGGGCACTGATTTCTAGCCAGCCTCCTGGGCGCTGTCCAGGAGGCGTTCGCACTCGGCCATCATGGATCGGCCGATTTCCGACTGGTAATTGGGGTCCAGGGATTCCATCATCTCGTGGGCGGTGAACAGCCCGGCTTCCCGGGAGAGGCTGGCGGCGATCTGCCGGGCCAGCCTGTCGCTCAAGCCCGACAGGTGGCGGCGGTCGGCCAGGGGCAGGTTGCGTTTCGTCCGGGATAGCCAGTCGGCGGCCAGGGTGGCCCCCTGGGCTTCGGTGATCCACTGGTGGTGCTCGTAATAGGCCGACAGGCGCTCCGCGGTCAGGGCGAAAATCAGGGCGATGCGGGTTCCCCGGTCGGTTGCCGGGGGCGGGGGGGATTTCTCCCGGTTCATCTTCGATGCTTCCTTCTCATTGCCGCACAGTCCCTTGACAGGCTCCGGTGCCTGTCCGACCATGCAATTCCAAAGCCTGATATTTACAACAAAATCACCTCCCCAGGGGGCCGGCGGCAAGGCTTGGGACCGCTCCGGCCGAGAGAATGCCCATGAAACAGAAGCTGGAAGACAGCTCGGCTCGGCCATCGCCGGAAAACGCCGCTGAAGCCGTCGCCTCCGTGCCGCGGGGTAGGGCCTCGGCGCTGCATTCCCTGCGCTTCAAGCTGACGGCGGGCACCCTGGTCGTTGTCCTGGCCTTCATCTGGGGAATCACCCTCTACGCCATCGCCAACCAGCGCGCCAAGCTGGAAGCGGTGGAGCAGGAACAGCAGTTCGCCAGCGTCCGCTACATGGCCGCCGACCTGGACCACAAGCTCCGCTTCCGCCTGGACGGCCTGGCCAGGGAAGCTGCCCGGCTCGATGTCCGGCGCCTGGACGATCCGGCCTATCTCCAGGATTTTCTCGAACAGCGCTACCTGTTCCAGAAGGAGTTCTCCGGCGGCATTTCCATCATCGGCATGGACGGCCGCAACGTGGCCGACTATCCGGTGGTTCCCGGCCGCAAGGGCACGTATTTCGGCGACCGCGGCTATTTCACCCAGGCCGTCGCCACCCGCCGCCCCTACATCGACCAGCCCATCATGGGGCGGGCCCTGCAGCGGCCGGTGCTGGCCATGAGCGCGCCGGTCATGGACCGGTCCGGGGTGGTGCGGGCGGTGATGACCGGCATCATCGACCTGACGGCGCCGGATTTCCTCGGCCTGGCCACGGATGCCAGCCTGCTCGGCAAGTCCGAACTCTATATCGTTTCCCTGGAGCACGAAGTCTTCGTCGCCAGCACCGACAAGAGCCGGGTGATGACCGCGCTGCCGCCCCCCGGGGGGAGCGAGATCATCGACCAGTTGCGGGCCGGTTTCGAAGGCTCCATGGTTTCCAGAAGCTCCCGGGGCATTCAAAAGCTCTACTCGGCCAAGCGGGTGCCCACCACCGGTTGGGTGGCTCTCCTGGGGCTACCGAGCGATATCGCCTTCCAGCCGGCCCACTTCCTGGAAAGACTCCTCTTGGGGAGTGCCGTGGCGGCCACCTTCCTGGCGGCCCTGGTGGTGGTGTGGCTGTCCCGGCGCCTCCTCCGGCCCCTGCGGCAGGCTTCCGACCAGCTCGACGCCATGTCCAGCGGCCGGGAACCGATCCGGCAACTGTCCGAGGAGGGGGATTCGGAGGTGCGCAGCCTCCTGGCCAGCTTCAACCGGCTCACCGGCTACCTCCAGGAAGAGCAGGCGGACCTGCTGCGCTACCGCCGCCACCTGGAGGACTTGGTCGCCCAGCGCACCGGCGAATTGACCGCCGCCAAGGAGGCGGCCGAGGCGGCCAACCAAGCCAAGAGCGCCTTCCTGGCCAACATGAGCCATGAAATCCGCACCCCCATGAACGCCATCATGGGCATGACCGAACTGTGCCTGGCGACTCGGCCGGAAGCGCGGCTCGGCAATTACCTGGAAAAGATCAAGGTGTCGTCCGAGTCCCTGCTGCGGGTCATCGACGACATCCTCGATTTCTCCAAGATCGAGGCCGGCAAGCTGGATATCGTGGCCGAACCCTTCAACCTAGCCGGGGTGTTCGACGGCCTGAAATCCATGCTGGCGGTGCGGGCCCAGACCAAGGGGCTGGAACTGGCGCTGCCGATGGAAGGCATCCCCCGGCAGACCCTTCTCGGCGATCGGATGCGGCTGACCCAGGTGCTGGTGAACCTGGTGGGCAACGCCATCAAGTTCTCGAGCCGGGGCCGGGTCCTGGTCACCGTGGCCGAAGGCGTCCGGGACGGCGGGCGCCTGGAACTGCACTTCTCGGTGAGCGACCAGGGCATCGGCATCAGCCCCGAGGAGCAGGAGCAGCTGTTCCTGCCCTTCAGCCAGGCGGATACCTCCACCACCCGGCGCTACGGCGGCACCGGCCTCGGCCTCGCCATCTGCCGGCGGCTTATCGACCTGATGGGCGGCCGCATCTGGGTGGAGAGCGTTCCTGGCAAGGGCAGCACCTTCCATTTCACCGTCGCCTTCGACATCACCGACGCCCCTCCGGCCCCCGATCCTGCCCGGGGCCTCCAGGCGGCCAGCCGGGACGTGGTGGCGGGATTGCAGGGAGCCGACATCCTGGTGGTGGAGGATACCGAGCTCAACCAGGAGGTGATGTGCGACCTCTTGAAGCAGGCGGGGCTCAAGGTACGCCTGGCCGCCGACGGGGAAGAGGCCCTGCGGGCGGTGGCCGAGGCCAGGCCCGACTGCGTCCTCATGGACTGCCACATGCCGGTCATGGATGGCTTCGAGACGACCCGCCGGCTGCGGGCCGACCAGCGCTATCGGGACCTGCCCATCATCGCCCTCACCGCCAACGCCCTTTCCGGCGACCGGGAGCGCTGCCTGGCGGCGGGGATGAACGGCTTCCTGGCCAAGCCCGTGGACGTGGCCGACCTTCTGGCCGTCCTGGCCCGCTGGGTGACCGTCCGGCCGCCGGCCGCCAGCCAGCCGCCCACTCCGCCTCCCCCGCCAGACAGCGGACTGCCCGACCTGCCCGGCCTGGATACCGCCATCGGCCTCAGGTACCTCGGCGGGCGGGTGCCTTCCTATATCCGGCTCCTGCGCCTCTTCCGGGAAACCCGGGCCAGCGGCTTCGACGCCGGCTTCCGAGAGGCCTTGCTGGCCGGGAACTGGGACACGGCCCACCGGCTGGCCCACAGCCTGAAGGGAACGTCCCGGACCCTGGGGGCCGTCCGCCTCGGCGACCTGGCCGTCGAATTGGAACGGGCGGTGGAGGAACGCAGCCAAGCCCTGGACAGCCGCCTGGCGGCGGTGAGCCTGGAACTGGACCGGGTCCTGCACGGGCTGGAGCGCCTGGAGGATTTGGAGAGGCCCGCGGCCACCCCGATTCCCGAATAACGGTGCCATAATGGGCTCGTGATATTTGGGGTGCCGGCCGTGATGCGTCCAGACCTTCCCTTCTCCAGGCTGCTTTGCCGGTTGCTTCCCGGCGGCCTGCTGCGCGCCCTGTGCCTGTTGGCGGCGGCCTTGGCGCTGGTGGCCGGCCCGGCCCGGGGCGAGGAGCCGGTGCGGGTCTTCCAGGTCGGCATCACCTCCTTCCGGGATAAATTGGTCACCGTCCGGGAGTGGGCGCCGACCATGGCCTACCTGTCCTCCCGGATTCCGGGCACCCGCTTCGAGGCCGTGCCCATGTTCCTGGCGGAGCTGGAGTCCGGGCTGAAAAACCGGGAGGTGGATTTCGTCATCACCAACCCGGAGCACTACATCATCCTGGAGTCCCTCCATGGCGTCTCCCGGGTCGCCACCCTGGTGAAGAAGGAGCAGGGGCAGGTGGTCAACCAGTTCGGCGGGGTGGTCTTCACCCGCAGCGACCGGGACGACATCCGGACCTTGAAGGATGTGAAGGGGCGGACCATCGCCTCGGGGGATCGAACCTCCTTCGCGGGCTTCCTGCTCCAGTACGACCTGCTCAAGGAAAGCGGCGTCGATATCGACAAGGACTGCCGCATGCTCTTCCTCGGCTTCCCCCAGGACCTGAGCGTCAAGGCCGTGCTGGAGCGGCGTGCCGACGTGGGCTTCGTCCGCACCGGCATCCTGGAAGCCATGGCCCGGGAGGGGAAGATCGACCTGTCCCGGATTCGGGTCCTCACCCCCCCGGTGGTGCCTACCTTCCCCTTCCTGCTGTCCACCGGCCTCTATCCCGAGTGGGCTTTCGCGGTGGCGCCCCACGTTCCCATGGATATCACCAACCAGGTGGTGGCGGCCCTTCTGCTCCTGCCGCCGGACAGCCCGGCGGCGGCCAGTGCCCGCTATCACCGCTGGTCGACTCCGGTGGAGTACCTGGGGGTGCAGAACCTGATGCGCCGGCACCGCATCTATCCCTACGACAAGCGGGCCGGCATCGACCTCCGCGAGGTGTTCCGGGAATATGCCTTGCCGCTCCTGGCCGTCCTGGCCCTGGTGGTGTGCGCCATCACCGTCCTCTACGTGAGGAGCCGTCGCCTCAACGTCGAACTGAAGATTTCCCGCCAGAAGCTGAGCGAGCTGGCCCACCACGATCCCCTGACCGGGCTCCCCAACCGCAACCTGCTGGACGACGACCTGGAGAAAGCCATCGTCCGCGCCAAGCGGAGCGGCCATCCCCTCGCCGTCTGCCTGATGGACCTGGACGCCTTCAAGCCGGTCAATGACCACTGGGGCCACAAGGTGGGGGACGAGGTGCTCCAGGAGGTCGCCCGGCGGCTCCTGGGCATCCTGCGGGGCTACGACACCGTGGCCCGCTGGGGCGGCGACGAATTCGTGCTGCTCCTCAATGGCGTGGCCGCCGACGACCAGCTGCGGGACATCATGGAGCGGGTCCTGGCGGCGGTTTCCCGGGGCTTCTCTTGCTGCAAGGAAGCGCGGGTGGGGGCCAGCATCGGGGTCAGCATCTATCCCTCCGATTCCGAGGAGGGGGCCGGCCTCCTGAAACGGGCCGACGAGGCCATGTACTACGCCAAGCGCAGCGGCGGAAACCGCTACGCCCTCTACGCCGCCCTGCCGGGAAGGGAAGCCGTGGCGGCTGCCGCCGGCTGAAGCATTCGAGGGAACCGGGTCACCCGGCCAGGGACGCCAATAACCCGAGGGCTGCGCAGGCGGCGATCACCTCCATGACATTGCGCTTGAAGCGGAAGAGGGCGATGGCGGCCAGGCCGGCCACGGCCATGGACAGCCAGTCCGGGGATGCCTCGAAACCCCGGGGCCAGAAGACGTGGTAGGCGAAGAAGAGGGCGAGATTCAGGATCACCCCCACCACGGCGGCGGTGATGGCGGTGAGCGGCGCGGTGAACTTGAGATCCTGGTGGGTGGATTCCACCAGGGGGCCACCCGCCAGGATGAACAGGAACGAAGGCAGGAAGGTGAACCAGGTGACCACGGAGGCCGCCAGGGCGCCGGCCAGGAACAGGTGGTCGGGGCCCAGCAGTGCCTTCCCCCAGCCGCCCACGAAGCCGACGAAAGCCACCACCATGATCAGGGGGCCGGGGGTGGTTTCCCCCAGGGCCAGGCCGTCGATCATTTGGGGCGCGGTCAGCCAGCCATGATCCGCCACCGCCCCCTGGAAGACGTAGGGCAGCACCGCATAGGCTCCGCCGAAGGTGAGCAGCGCCGCCTTGGTGAAGAACCAGCCCATCTGGGTGAGGGCGTGGTCCCAGCCGTAGCGGAGGGTGAGCCAGCCCATGGGGACGAGCCATAGCACCGACCCGGCGGCGGCCACCTTGGCCAAGGCAGCCCAACGGAAAAGGGCGTGGGGCGGGGGCGGCGTATGGTCGTCGATGAGAGCGGGGCCGTAGGCCTGGTGGGCCGGGCCATGGCCCCCCGCCGGGCGGAACTTGCCGGGCAGGAAGCGGCTCCCCAGGTGGCCGATCAGGGCGGCGCCGGCGATGATGGCCGGGAAGGGCAGTTGGAGGGCGAAGATGGCGACGAAGGCCGCTCCGGCGACGCCCCATAGCACGCCGTTCTTCAGGGCCCGGGAGCCGATGCGCCAGGCGGCGTGGAGCACGATGGCGGTGACCGCCGGCTTGATGCCGTAGAAGACTCCCGCCACCAGGGGCTGCTGGCCGAAAGCCAGGTAGATCCAGGACAGGGCGATGAGGATGAAGAGGGAGGGCAGCACGAACAGGGCGCCGGCCGCGATGCCGCCCCAGGTCCGGTGCAGGAGCCAGCCGATGTAGGTGGCGAGTTGCTGGGCCTCCGGCCCCGGCAGGACCATACAGTAGTTGAGGGCGTGGAGGAAGCGGTTCTCGGAAATCCAGCGCCGGCGCTCCACCAGCTCCTGGTGCATGATGGCGATCTGCCCGGCCGGGCCGCCGAAACTGACGAAGCCCAGCTTGAGCCAGAAGCGCAGGGCTTCGGCGAAGGTGGGGAAGGTCGGGGGCGTCGTTGCGGATACCGGTGGCACGGCCAGAAATACCAGCTTGATTGAGGTCAATCAGGGGATAATACAGGCCGGCAAGGGGCTCCGGGCAATACCCCGGAGAATGGCAAGGCAATACGGGATGGGCGTGAAAAACTCGAAGAACCATTGGCGTCATAGCGGACCGTTACATCACCTCGGACTGGTCCTGGCCATGGCCATGGCTGTCCTGGTGTTGGCGTACCTTTCCTGGGCCAGCTACCAGGACACCGTCGACAAGGCCGAGGCCACCGGGGCCGGCGTCGCCCGGCTGATGGCGGCCAATCTCCGGGATCCCCTGCGGGTAGCGGACGAGTTGTTGAGCGACCTGTCCACCCGGGCCATTCCCCACCTGGATTCCGACCGGGATTTCCAGGAGTTCTGGCATTCCGAAAAGCTCCATTTCAGCAGCTTCCTGGCCTATACCCCGGAATACACCCGGATCATGGTCTATGACCGGGAAGGCAAACTGGTCTACTCCACCGACGAGCAGGGCGCCAGCATCTCCATCGCCGACCGGGACTACTTCCTGGGGCTCAGGAAGAACCCTTTCCAGGGCCTGTTCATTTCCCAGGTGCTGACTTCCCGCATCAATGGCCGCCAGGTCATCGTCCTGGCCCGGGCGCTCCGTACCCGGGACGGCCAGTTCGCCGGGGTCATTTCCATGCCCCTGGATTTCCAGGGCATCGAAACCATGATGTCGGCGGTCGGCCTCGGCCCCAAGGACGCCATCCTCATCCGCCGCAGCGACGACAGCCGGCTCGTGGCCCGCATCCCGCCCTGGCCGGAGGCGATGAACCAGCCCGATCCCGGCCACCCCTTCCAGAAGCGCCTCGACGCCGGCGAACGGCGCGGCTCCATGGTCATGCCGGGGCATGCGGACGGGGTAGAGCGCATCTACAGTTTCCAGAAGATCGACAAGTATCCCTGGTACGTGATGGTCGGACTGGCCAAGAGCGAGGTCCTGGGGGCCTGGACCCAGCGGGTCGCCGCCGCGGTGGCCCTCGCCCTGGCCGCCCTGGTCGCCATCGCCCTGCTCTATCGCCGCCTGGTGGCCGCCAATGGCCGCCTGCGGGAATCCGCCGTCACCATGCACAAGCTCCAGCAGGCGGTGGAGCAGAGCCCGGTGTCCATCGTCATCACCGATATGGACGGGCAGATCGAATACGCCAACCCGGCCTTTTCCGCCAATTCCGGCTACGACCTGTCCGAGGTCATCGGGCAGACCCCCCGGGTCCTCAAGTCCGGCGAGACCCTGCCCCAGGAATACGAAACCCTGTGGCACACCATTACCCACGGCCAGAACTGGAAGGGGATATTCCACAACCGGCGCAAGGACGGCGAACTGTACTGGGAGTCGGCCCAGATTTCCCCGGTGACCGACGAGGCCGGCAAGATCACCCACTTCCTGGGGGTGAAGCAGAACATTACCGAGCAATACGCCGCCGCCGCTGCCCTGGCCGAGCGGGAGCGGCTGCTGCGGACCATCTTCGACGCCTCCAGCGTGGGCATCTTCCTGGTGGATGGGGCAGGGCGGATCACCCACGCCAACCGCAGCATGGGGGAAATGTTCGGCGACGGCAGCGACGCCCTGTTGGGCAAGGAATACGTCGAGCTGCTGGAACCCGACCAACGGGAAAGCGGCCGGGAGAACATGCGGCGCCTCATGTCCAGCCAGATGGATTGCGTGGATGTGGAGCGGCGCTACTGGCGTCCGGACGGTTCCCGCTTCTGGGGCCGCCTCACCGGCCGCCGTCTCCCGGACGCCAACGGGGGTACCGTGGGCCTGGTCGGGGTCCTTGCCGACATCTCCAGCCGCAAGAATGCGGAAGAGTCCCTGTCCCACATGAACCGGCTCCTCCAGGACGTGCTGGCGGCGGCCTCCACCGTCGCCATCATCGCCACCGATCCCGAGGGAACCATCACCGTCTTCAACCGGGGAGCCGAGAAGATGCTCGGTTACTCCGCCGAGGAGATGGTGGGCAAGGAAAGCCCACTGCGCTTCCATGTCCCCGAGGAAGTGGATGCCCGGGCCCGGGAACTGGGCCTCGAACTCGGGGTGCCGGTGGCGGGCTTCAAGGCCTTCGTGGCCAAGACCGAAGCCGAGGCGAGGGAACAGCGGGAATGGACCTATGTGCGCCGGGACGGCAGCCAAGTCCCCGTCACCCTGGTGGTGACCGCCATGCGTTCCGCCAACGGCGAGGTGGTCGGCTACCTGGGCATCGCCCAGGATGTGACCGAACGCCGGCGGGCCAGCGCCGAGCTGGACCGCTACCGGGACCACCTGGAGGAACTGGTGGAGGAACGTACCCGCCAGATCGAAATCCTCAACGCCGAATTGCAGCTCCGGGCCCATGACGCCGAGGCGGCCAACCGGGCCAAGAGCTCCTTCCTGGCCAACATGAGCCACGAAATCCGCACGCCCATGAACGCCATCGTCGGCCTCGCCCACCTGCTGCGCCGCACCGCCTCGGACCGCGGGCAGGAAGAGAAGCTGGGCAAGATTTCCGACGCGGCCACCCATCTCCTCCAGGTCATCAACGATATCCTCGATTTTTCCAAGATCGAAGCCGGCAAGCTCGCCCTGGAACAGATGGATTTCGACCTCCAGGACGTGCTCCAGAACGTCTGCTCCCTGGTGGCCGACAAGGTCCACGCCAAGGGCATCCAGCTCGTCGTCGACCTGGACCCCGCCCTGGCCCGCAGCCGGGTCCTGGTGGGCGATCCTACCCGCCTGGCCCAGGCCCTTCTCAATTACGTCAGCAACGCCGTCAAATTCACCGAGCGCGGCTCGGTGACCGTACGGGGGATGATTGTCGAGGATGGCGCCGACGACGTCCTGGTTCGCCTGGAGGTCCAGGATACGGGCGTTGGCATCCCGGCGGAGCAGCTGGGACGGCTGTTCACCGCCTTCGAGCAGGGGGACGCCTCCACCACCCGCAAATTCGGCGGCACCGGCCTCGGCCTCGCCATCGCCGGCCGCCTGGCCAAGCTCATGGGCGGCACCGTCGGGGTGGACAGCCGCGTCGGCCTGGGCAGCACCTTCTGGCTGACCGCCCGCCTGGGGCGCAGCCACCGGGCCGCCCACCCGATGGTCGAGGAAGACTATGCCGCCCAGGCGGAACGGGTCCTGGCGGACAACTACGGCGACATGCGCATCCTCCTGGCCGAGGACGACCCGGTGAACCAGGAAGTCGCCCTCGCCCTGCTGCGGGAGGCGGGACTGTCCGTGGATCTCGCCCGCAACGGCAGCGAAGCCGTGGACCTCGCCCGAAGCACCGCCTACGACCTCATCCTCATGGACATGCAGATGCCCGAGCTGGACGGCCTGGCCGCCACCCGGGCCATCCGCGCCCTGGTGGGCCGGGCGTCGGTTCCCATCCTGGCCATGACCGCCAGCGCCTTCGACGAGGATCGGCAACTCTGCCTCGACGCGGGGATGAACGACCACATCGCCAAGCCCGTGGAGCCGGATCGTCTCTTTGCCGCCCTGCTGGGCTGGCTGCCCCGGCGGGAAGGGGTGCCGAGCCTGCCGGCGCCGGCCGCTGCGGCCGGGGGCGAAGCCGAGGCGGGAATTGCCGGCGTGCTGGAAATCGGCCGGGGCATGAAGACCATGCGGGGGCGGGCGGACAGCTACCGGCGCCTGCTGCGCAAATTCGCGGCCGGCTGCCCGGCCAGCCTGGCCGCCATCCGCCTGGCCCTGGAGGCCGGCGACAACGACGAGGCCCGGCGCCTGGCCCATTCCATGAAGGGAGCCGCCGGCAACCTGGGGGCCACCGGCGTGCAGGCCGCGGCGGCGGACCTGGAAGC
>DASRUX010000045.1:0-4954 GCA_035655235.1 Rhodocyclaceae bacterium
AAGAACCAGACCGCCGGGGAATGGTCCTACTCGGCCCATGCCAACCCTACCGTGGCCGATGAGACCTACAGCACCACCGCCGCCGATCAGCGGGAATTCCCCCGTGCCCTGCCGGTCTGGAAGGCGGCCTGCCTGAACTGCCACGACACCCATACCGTCCAGGGGGCGAACCGCCTCCTGCGGGAAGCCACCGACAGCACCAACAAGCCCAAGACCGGGGGCAACCCCGCCCTGGAGGAGGCTTGCTATGCCTGCCATGACGGCGGCGGCAATGGCACCCTCAATTCCACGGCCAACGTGCCGGACATCAAGACCGACTTCACCACGGCGGGCAACAAGCACATGCCCATCAAGTCCAGCGAGCAGGCCGCCGGCAGCGAGGTCCATGACATCAACAGCAATTTCAGCGATACCTGGATCGCCTGCAACACGGCGACCTCCCGCTGCGGCAAGGACCTGGTGGAGCCCCGTTCCAATCTGGGGGTGGGCGTCCTCAACAACCGGCACGCCGAGTGCACCGACTGCCACAATCCCCACCGGGTGATCCGGGCCGCCAATGGCCTGCCCGGGGTGCTGTCGGCCAGCAATACCTCTACCGACACCCGGGCCACCCACAGCCACGCGGCCACTCACAGCAACGCCATCTCCGGCGCCCTGCGCGGCACCTGGGGGGTGGAGCCGACCTATACGGGCACCGACTTCTTCAGCATGCCCAGCAGCTATACCGTGAAGCGGGGCGACCCCGGAGGCGGGACGGTGACCAGCAACGGCTGTACCGCCCAGGGCTGCGACACCACCCCGGGCTATGTGACCCGGGAATACCAGATCTGCCTCAAGTGCCATTCGGACTACGGCTACACCGACAACAACGCCTTCGACGCCGACCGGCCGCGCCTGGACAGCTCCGCTGCCCTGACCGGCATCAACCCGGACGGCGGCACCAATTTCACCCGCTACACCAACCAGGCCCGGGAGTTCCAGCCCAACGAGTCGAGAAACAACACCGGGGCCGATGCCGCCTACCAGACCAACAACAAGCGCTCCTGGCATCCGGTCATGGCCGCCACCGGCCGCCTGCTCAACAGCGGCACCAGCAGCCGGGGCATTTCCGGCACCTCGCCCTGGCTGGCGCCCTGGAGCGCCGATGTCGGCACCCAGACCATGTATTGCACCGATTGCCATGGCAACAGCAACGCCTCGGCTACCTCCGTGGTTCCCGACGCCGGCAAGCCCTGGGGGCCCCACGGCTCCTCCAACCGTTTCATCCTCAAGGGCGACTGGGGCGCCAGCAAGGGGGACACGGACCAGTCCGGTTCGGTGACCGCCAACTTCCTGTGCTTCAAGTGCCACGACAAGGCGGTCTATACCTCCCGCAACGACTCCGGCCACCGGTCGGGCTTCTACGACGGCACCAACGGTAAGGGCAACCTCCACAATTACCATGTGGACCGCATCCAGAAGCTCTACTGCACCTGGTGCCATGTGGCCGTGCCCCACGGCTGGAAGAACAAGATGCTGCTGGTGAACCTCAACGATGTCGGGCCCGAGGCCGGCCAGACGGGCAGCAAGGAGGTGGCCATCAACGGCAGCAGCGCCAACTACAGCAACGGGCCCTACTACGCCAAGGCCAAGCTCAAGATCACCGCCTTTTCCGCCAGCGGCAGCTGGGACCTGAACAACTGCGGTTCGGCCGGCAAGAGCGGTACCAGCCTGATCGCCAATTCCCAAGGAGGCACCGGCAACACCGGCGGCACGGGCAAGAACTGGATGACCTCCACCTGCAACAGCCCGCCGTGATGCCCTCGACCAGCCATTCCCTCAAGGCGGCTGCAAGCCTGCCGGCCGCTCACGGACTCACCGGCCCCGCCGGCCCCACCGGCCTGCTCCGCTCCCTGGCCTCCCTGCGGCTGACCCTGGGCCTGCTGGTGGTCCTGGGGGCGGCCATCCTCATGGCCTACCAGTCGGAGGAGTGGCGGAGTTGGCCCCTGGCCCTGCCGCTCCTCGCCCTCTCCGCCAATCTCCTGGCGGCGGTGGCGACCAATAACGCCTTCCGCCGACAACTGCCCCTCCTGGTCTTCCACCTGGCCCTGGTGGCCCTGCTGCTGCTGGTGGCCGCCGGCCGCCTCACCTACCTCAAGGGCACCCTGGAGCTCACCCGGGGGGCGACCTTCGAAGGCCGGCTGACCACCACCGACGCCGGGCCTTTCCATGCCGGCGACCTGGCCGCGGTGCGCTTCGCCAACCAGGGCTTCACCATCGACTACGCCCCCGGCCTGCTGCGGGGGGATACCCGCAATACCGTGGCCTGGACCGACGGGGACGGCCAACCCCGGCAGGCGGTGATCGGCGACCAGGAACCCCTCAAGCTCAAGGGCTACCGCTTCTACACCAGCTTCAACAAGGGCTTCGCCCCGGTCTTCCTGTGGCTGCCCAACCAGGGCGAGCGCCGGCTGGGGGCGGTGCACCTGCCCGCCTATCCCCTCAACGAGCTGACCCAGGCCCAGGCATGGACGCCCCCCGGCAGCCGCTCCCCGGTCTGGATCATGCTTCAGTTCGACGAGAAGCTTCTCGACCCCGCCGGCCCGGCCGCCTTCCGCCTGCCGGAGAAATACAGCGTGGTGATCCGTTCCGGCGAGCAGCGGGTTGAACTCAGCCCCGGGGACTTCGTCGATCTGCCCGACGGCCGGCTGAAGCTGGATGGCCTCACCACCTGGATGGGCTACAACGTCTTCTACGATTGGACCCTGCCCTGGCTGGCCGCCGCCAGCCTCGCCGCGGTCCTCAGTCTGGGCTGGCATTTCTGGCGAAAGTTCGCTGCCAAGCCCTGGGATGCATAGAGCTTGTTATGAACTATTCCATACGCACGTTTGGGGTCGCCCGGGATGCAGCGCAAGGCGCGGCGGCGCGGGCCATAGTGATCTACGGCAAGCCGCCGCAACGCGGCGATGCGCCCGGGCAACCCCAAACCCGAAGGGCAGCCCCTTGGCCGGGCCGGCTGCCGCGTTGCGGCTTCACTCGTTTGGCCCGCCAAACCGCGCTCGCCGCGCCTTGCCCCCGACCCGGCCAAGGGGCTGCGTGCGCATGGAATAGTCCATAACAAGCTCTAACATGGAACGAGAACTTCAGATTCTTTGGGCCGCCATCGTCGCCTACGTCCTGGGCGGGGTGATCTCCATCGTCGGCGTGGTGCTGAAGAAGCATCCGGAACGCACCGTCCTCGGCTTCCTCTCCACCGGCCTCCTGCTTCACACCGTCTCCATCGGCCTGCGCTGGGCCCGGCTGGAGCACGGCCCCTTCATCACCCTGTTCGAAATCCTCAGCTCCAATGTCTGGAGCCTGATGGTGGCCTTCCTGCTGGCCTACTGGCGCATTCCCCGCATCCGGGCCACGGCGGCGGTGGTCATGCCCATCCTCTTCGTGATGATGGGCTGGCTCATGCTGTCCCACCCCGGCGAAGGCCACTTCCCGCCCACCTACCGCACCCCCCGGCTGTTCATCCACATCGGCATGGCCAAGGTGTTCATGGGGGCCATGCTGGTGGCCATTGGCGTGGCCGGGGTGATCCTGCTGCGGGGCGCCGGGATCGGCGTGCGGAAATTCGACCGCCTGCCGGAGGACAAGCGCCTGGACGAGCTGTCCTTCCGCTGCCTGGCCATCGCCCTCGTCTTCGACACCCTCATGCTCATCACCGGCGCCATCTGGGCCCAGGATGCCTGGGGCCGCTACTGGGCCTGGGACCCCCTGGAAACCTGGTCCTTCATCACCTGGCTGCTGCTGGCCTTCGCCCTCCACCTGCGGGTCACCTTCAAGCCATCCCCCAAGCGCAACGCCTGGCTGGTCATCGCCGTGTTCGTCCTGGGTTTCATCACCTTCTTCGGGGTGCCCTTCATTTCCGAATCGCCCCACAAGGGAGCCGTCTGATGGATTTCCTTTCCCGCCCTGAATCCGGCGTCGCCCCCCGGCGCCACGCCACCCTCTGGCTGGCCCTGGCCACCTGCGCCGTCGCCGCCTCCGGGATGTTCGCCATCCTCATCGCCCTGGCCCGGGTGCCCGCCCTGGGCAACCTCTTCCCCGGCCCGGAGTTCTACCGGGTGGCCCTGACCCTGCATGTGAACCTGTCCCAGGGGGTGTGGTTCATGGCCTTCGCCGGGGTCCTCTGGAGCCTTTCCCGGGCGCCCGGCGCCATCGACCGCCTGGCCTGGCTGGCGGCAGCCCTCGGCGCCACCGGCATCGCCCTGTCGGTGTCCGTGGGCCGGCCCATGCCCCTGATGAGCAACTACCTCCCGGTGCTGGACAGCCCGGCCTTCCTCTCCGCCCTGTGCCTATTCGGCTTCGGGGTCGCCCTCAAGTCCCTGACCAGCGCCGCCGGGCCCCTGCGTCCCGCCGTCGCCTCGGTGGGCGATGTTCAGGGCCTCGCCCTGCGGGTCGCCGCCGTCCAGGTGGTGGCCGTCCTGGTCCTCATCGTGGCGGCCGGGGTGGCCATCGACGGCCGCCTGGAAGGGCACGGCTATTTCGAGACCCTGTTCTGGGCCGGCGGCCACGTCTGGCAGTTCGCCCTCCTGAGCCTCCTCATGTTCTGCTGGCTGGAGCTGGCTCCCGGCGCCGCCCGGAGCATCCATCCCCGCAAGCTGGCCGCCCCCATCCTCCTGGGCGCCCTGCCGGTGGGGGCGGCCCTGCTGGTGCCCCTCATCTACGGCCCGGACAGCGGCGAATACTTCGCCGCCTACACCGGGCTCATGCGCTGGACCAGCTGGGAAATGCCCCTGCTCCTGGGCGTCCTCCTTTTCCTGCGCCGCGGTTCCAAGGCGCCGGCACCGGGTTTTGGCCTTTCCCTGCTGCTCTTCGTCGCCGGCCTGCTCCTGGGTGCCGCCATCAACGGCCAGACCACCCTGGTCACTGCCCATTACCACGGCACCATCGGCGCCGTGACCCTGGCCTTCATGGCCACCAGCTT
>DASRUX010000046.1:0-9565 GCA_035655235.1 Rhodocyclaceae bacterium
ATGTCCCAGGCCTCTTCCTCCGCCAAGAACCCCTCCCGCCAACCCAGCCGGGCAACTCAGCCGCCCGGCCTCCGGCAATCGCTGTTGGTTCCCGCAAGCGCCAGGCATTCTCAGCCGGTCATGCTCGCTCTCGCTCGCCCCCCGCAATCCAAGGGCAAACCCCTCGCAGCCTGGGCCGCCAAACATCTGGCTACCGCAAACCCATCGGGCACCGCCAAGGCTTCCGGTTCTCGCACCCTGTCTCGCCTAACAAGGCGGTCAAGCGGACCTGCCGAACACCCGCCTTGCTTTTCCGGTACCCGCCTCGCGCGGCAGTCCGCTTACCTCCCACGTTAGGCCCCAATAATTCATGGCCCGTTATGTGTTCCGCTATTTCTTTGACCCCGGCTCTAGCATTTGCCTGTGGTCAGCTAATGACGAAACCCGCGCGAAGTTTGATTACCCAGTAGAACTCACCGGATTAGAGCTCCCGGAAAATCTCTTGCGCCGAGCGCTCTATGTCATGGCTTGGTATGACACATCGATCGACTGGAGCTATCCACCCAATCCTTCACCATGGTCCTCAGCAGAACGCTCTCGCTTCCGCGAAGCATCTCAGGAACTTCTTTCCCTCCTTCGCCAACATCTCGGGCCTGAATTTGAAATCCATGACGAGTCGTCTCTCTAGCCCATTTAAGGGTTCTTTCTCTCTGGCCACGGCACCAAAGCGTCTCAGCGGAGGCACTTGGCCTAACAATCCGGTCAAGCGGACCGCCGAGACACCGCTTTGGGGTGCCCTCCACCGCTCCCGCGCGGCGTCCGCTTACCTTCCACGTTAGGCAATTACAGATGCGACCACTCTCTCCTGAAACTTTGAGTCTTATTGAGGAATTTTCCGAAATCTGTCGAAACGCGGCCAAAGCGACAATGAACGCCTCAATCGACTTTGACGAGAAGTCGATTCTCAAGATCGACGAATTGATTTCTCAGGGATGGCCGGCTGGCCAAGTAAACGAGAAGACTATTCAGGTATGGGGAAGTTTTCTAGGGCAGGCCATGTGCCAAGTGTTGAATGGCACATGGGTCGAAACCGAGGCAGACTTGGGCATTGCGGTGGGCAATAATGTCGCGCATCCGTTCGCTAAAGTGGAGAAACGCTTTCTTCAGGGCGAAACCGAGTCGGTCAGCCAGTTCTATCTGGCCTTCAAAGGTATGCAACCACAAAGGAAAAGCAAATGGTGGCCGTTCTAGCGCATTTGCCTAACAATCCAGTCAACCGGACCGCCGAACACCTTCCTTTAGCTTTCCGCATTCCGCCTCGCGCGGCGTCCGGTTACTTTCATCGTTAGCCATCTTATGACCGTACGCAAATCACTCGCTCTCCACGCCACCTTACTGGGTGCCGCAACCAGCATTGCTATTGGTGCCGTAACTGGCTCACTAACATTTAACCTGCTGGTTCGCGTCGCCTTGGGTAGCGGAGTTCCCTTTTCGGAGGCATATGCGGCTGTTCCCACAATGGTTGGCTACTCTGCGTTTGTTGCATGTTTGGCCTTTGTGGCCAACTTCGGTGCTGGCTATGTCGCTGCAATGCTCAGCGGTCGGGCCGCATATCTCCACGCCACCGTTGCTGGCTCGCTTGTATTAGTTTATTCCGCACTTCTGTACTTAACTCCGGTTTCCGAGGTCAAACTAGACCCGTTCACTTTCATCCTTTACTTTCTCGTTCCAATTCCGGCTGCGCTGGTCGGCGCGCACTATCAGTCCCGGGGGGTGCCCGGTGGCTAACAATCCAGTCAACCGGACCGCCGAACACCCGCCTTCAGGTTATCTCCATCCGCCCCGCGCGGCGTCCGGTTACTTTCACCGTTAGCCGTCTAGCCAGCAACCCATGCTCAACCTCTTTCACAGCACAGTCTACGTTCGCATCAAACCAGAGCGACTATCAGTGCTTCATGTCGAATCTGGGAACGAACTAGCTGATGCCCCAGTTCTCGCCATCGAACAAAAAAATGGAAAGAACTCTGTTGTCGCAGTCGGTCACGAGGCCACTACGAAAGCCCGCCTATCACGAATCACTGTCGCCAATGGATTCGAACATCCAAGAACGTTGATCGCTGATTTCACGGTCGCTGAACAAACGTTGAAGCTTTTCGTGAAAAAAGTGCTTCCCCGCCACTTCTTCGCCTTAGCGCCTGTTCTCGTCATCCATCCTCAGTCTTCTCTCGAGGGCGGCCTGACACAAGTCGAAATCCGTGCATTCGCTGAACTTGGCATCGGTGCCGGGGCACGCAAAGTCTATGTCTGGGAAGGACCTGAACTATCCAAAGGAGAACTACATGAGCTTCGGTTTTCTCGTACCAGCGGAAGACTCCTTTATCCGTAACCCGCCGGCTAACAATCCGGTCAAGCGGACCTGCCGAACACCCGCCTTGGTTTCCTCGGCCGCTTCAGCGCGGCAGCCCGCTTACCTCCATCGTTAGCCGTCTTTATGCCCGCCCTCACTCTTTCAACACGTATCGGCATCATCGATGGGCTAGTGTCTTTCGTCGGCTGGGCGATCGTTGCATTTGTCAGCGCTTCAAGTTTTCTGAACGCATTGCCTTACCTGATCGCTGTTCTATTGCCTTTTTCGGCTTACGTCGGATGGCAAGGCGCGCGGACCGTCCCCAAAATCTTGGCGGGGCAAGCGCCAATGCTCCATGTAGCGTTCAATGGTTTCTGGGCCAGCGCTGTGATTACTGCACTTGCTCTGTGCGCGCTATACGCCCATGACGCGAATGCCGCTGGCAAGTTGCCATTTGACTATTATTTCATTTACCGTCTGCTGCCATTGCTTCCTGTTGGCGGTGTAGTCGGCGCTGTCCATGGCATTGCAGTTGTTCTCTTGAACAGGGCTTTGCTTCATATCCACCACAAATGGTCTAGACAACATGTCGTCCGTAGCAACGGCTAACAATCCAGTCAACCGGACCGCCGAACACCCGCCTTGCTTTTTCCGGTTGCCGCCCCGCGCGGCGGCCGGTTACTTTCATCGTTAGGCCTGCAATGCCCTGGACGCAATCGCTGAAGTTCGAGCCGCCCCTCCCATGTGCTGGGACCGGCGTATCGTCAGTTGATAAAACTAAGGCTGCTTGGCTTGAAAAACAGACAGGTGCCGTGCTTCATATTCGGTCACGGCAAGGGGGGCCGGGTTGGTCTGGAGTGGACCTCACCATGGAATTTCGTGGTGAGGCTATAACGATCTCAGCCTCTTGGCCAACGCCTCTTGGTGAATATTCAGTACATGTGTCGTCTGTTTCATTGCCCACGGCCTTGCTTCACGAGCAAGGCCTAATTCAGGAATTAATCGTTGAGGCTCTTTCTGCCTTCTGCGCTGAAGATTACAAGAAGGATTTTTCGCCCAAACCATTTGCCTACACCGTTGATTTGGCCCAAGTGTCTTGGATGGAGCTTTAAATTGGTCACGTCAAAATCGCCTAACAATCCAGCCAACCGGACCGCCGAACCCCCGCCTTTAGGGTTCCTCCAGCCACCCCGCGCGGCAGTCAGCTTACCTTCACCGTTAGCGCCAGTTCATGACACCCCGCGTGTCTATTAGCTCTCCAGGCAGATTCGAAAAACCTCATGCTTCCACCGTAAGCTCGGGACAGGGAAGTCCCTTTCATTCGTTATGAGCGCAAGCATCGCCGAGGACTATCTCAACCGTGATACGAGAAATCTTGTTCGCTCCAGCTATCACAGCAGTGACGGTCATTGTGTCGGCGGTCCAATCCAACGCGTGATGAACTCACACCAAGGAATTGAATAATGCTCAAGATCGCCCTGATCGCCTTTCTGGCGCTCCCATCCATTGCATGCGCCAACTCCCTGACCGGGATTTACAGCCACAACTACACCGCGAAAAAAAACGAGCCGGTCTGGTCCATCAAGGCCAAGAACAATGCCTTTACCTTGACCACCCACGGCGAGAATGGCCAATCGAGACTCCAGACGCTCACAGATTCGGAGATCCGGGAGTTCTGGGAAAAGATGGGCTGGGAAGAAGAATTCGCAAAAGGTGTCGAGTGCATCGGCAATGCCGGAGATATCTTTTGCAAAGTTCCCGCCAAAACAAAGAACGGCATTTCGTGGCTAAGGGAGAACAAATCCGACTACTTCCATTTCGACAAAATCGGTGGACTCATGGAGATCAAAAAGGCCTCGAAATAGCCGCGACCAGCCATCATTCGCCGGGGAGATATCAAAGCTCATGATTGGACATGCCCGCCGCCCGGGTCTAAGCTGATTTCGTAGTCAAACCGGACAAAGTGAAGGGAGGTCACTATGTTTAATTCGGTCAGCCTGAAGGGGCGTTTAACCGTTCTGGTGCTGGTATCCCTGGTAGGACTCGTCCTCTTGGGCGGCTTCCAGGTTCTGCACCTGCGCAGCCAACTGATGGAGGACCGCCGGGTGACGTTGCAGGCCGTGGTGGGCTCGGCCATGAGCGCACTGGGTGGCCTGCAGGCCCAGGAAGCCAGGGGGGAACTCTCCCGGGAAGAGGCCCAGGCACGAGCCAAAGAGGTATTGCGCAACGTCCACTACCTGGGCAACGAATACTTCTATGTTTACGACAGCAAAGGCTTGGGCATCGCCCACGGCAGCCATCCCGAATACGTAGGCAAATCCCATTGGGACCGGAAGGACAAGGCCGGCGGCTACCCGGTGCGGGTCCTGGTCGGGGCGGCCCTGGACAAGACCGGTTTCACCCAGACCATGACGGCCAAGCCGGGCAAGGAAGCCCACATTCCGAAGCTCCAGTATGTCGAATACTTCGCGCCCTGGGACTGGGTGGTCGGCACCGGCCTCTATATCGACGACCTGGATGACATTTTCTACCGCGAACTACGCAACGTCGGCGCCATGATCGCCCTGGTCATCGTCGCCGTGGGAGGCGTCGCCTGGCTCCTGGCCCGATCCATCCTGCGCCAGATCGGCGGCGAGCCGGCGGAGGCGGTCAAGATCATGCGCAGCGTCGCTGCCGGCGACCTCACCATCACCCTCGACCAGCACCGGGAAGAAAGCATGCTGGGCGAACTGAACCGTTTGGTCCTGGTGCTGCGGGATATGCTGAAGGACGTTAGCCGCGGAGCGGAACAAGTGGAAACCTCGGCCCAGGAAATCAACGGGACCTCCACCCAAGTCGCCCAGGCAGCAGCGGCCGAATCGGACTCCACCCAGACCATGGCCGCCGCCATGGAGGAACTCACCGTATCCATCACCCACGTTTCCGACAACGCCGATGAGACGGAGCGTTATGCCAACACCGCTGCCGAACTGGCCATGCAGGGCGAGAAGAGCGTCCGCGCCACCGCCGAGAGCATCGCCAGCATGGCCAGGACCGTCGCCCAGGCGGCCGAGCAGGTCCGGACACTGGCGGTCAATGCCCAGGAGGTGGCCCGGGTGACTTCCGTGATCAAGGACATCGCCGGCCAGACCAATCTCCTGGCTCTCAATGCCGCCATCGAGGCGGCCCGGGCGGGAGACCAGGGCCGCGGCTTCGCCGTGGTGGCGGACGAGGTCCGGGTCCTAGCAGAGCGGACGGAAAAGGCGACCGTGGAAATAACCGGCATTGTGGAACGCATCCGCAACGAGACGGTGGCGGCCGCCACGGTCATGGATGCCGCCCTGCCCTCCGCCGAGCAGGCCCAGGCCTCCGCTGGCGCCACCTCGGAACTCCTGGTGCAGATTGCCCAGGGCTCCCGCTCGGCCCAGAACCTGGTGCGGGACGTAGCCTCTTCCACCCGGGAACAGAGCGAAGCCAGCACCTCCCTCGCCCAGCAGGTGGAGCGGGTTGCCAACCAGGTGGAGGAAACCAGCGAGAGCATGAATGTGACGGCCCAGGCCGCCGAGTCGCTACTGGAGACGGCCCACGACCTCCACGCCGCCACCGCCCGCTTCCATGTCTAGGAGCCGCAGTTAAGCCGAATCAGGACCAGATACGGGTGGCGCCCACGGTCAGCAAGCCCAGGTAGGTAGCGACCAGGGAGCCGCAGAGATGGACCGAGGCCAGGCCGATGGCCCAGCCGGGCTGGCCCGCCAGGAGGCGTTCCACCACTTCTGCCGAATAGGTGGAAAAGGTGGTGAGCCCACCCAGGAAACCGGTAATGGCGAAAAGCTTCCAGGCCATCGGAAAATGGGTGTTGAGATGGAAGACGCCCACCGCCGCGCCGATCAGGTAGCCGCCGATCAGGTTGGCCGCCAAGGTGCCCAATGGCAAGGCGATGAATAGCGGATTGAGCATCAGCCCCAGGAGCCACCGGCTCCACGCGCCGAGGGCGGCGCCGAGGCCGATGGCGAAGAAATTGAGGGCGGTGAGGTTATGCAGGACAGGCATGGAGGCGAATTGTAGCGGCTCCCGGGGCCCTGGCGGTTAAAATAGGCCCATTCCAGAATGAGGTTTTCACCGTGAGCAACCCGAATAAACCGGAAAACACCCCGGCTGCCGCCGCCAATTTCATCAAAAACATCGTCGAAGCCGACCTCTCTGCCGGCAAGCATGCCCAGCGCCGCTGGGCGGGCCACCCCGGCACCGCCGCCGACCACGCCGCCGGCCCCCTCGATCCCGCCAAAATCCGCACCCGCTTCCCGCCCGAGCCGAACGGCTACCTGCACTTCGGCCACGCCAAATCCATCCTGCTAAACTTTGGCCTCGCCCAGCAGTTCGGCGGCCGCTGCCACCTGCGCTTCGACGACACCAACCCGGAGAAGGAAGAGCAGGAATACGTCGACTCCATCGTGGACGCCGTGAAGTGGCTGGGCTGCTCCTGGGAAAAGGACGGCGAGACCAACCTCTACTACGCCTCCAACTATTTCGACTGGATGTATTCCTTCGCCGAATACCTGGTCCAGTCCGGCCACGCCTACGTGGATAGCCAATCCGCCGAGGAAATGCGCGCCAACCGGGGCACCCTCACCGAACCCGGCAAGGACAGCCCCTTCCGCAATCGTTCTCCGGAAGAGAGCCTGGACCTCTTCCGCCGCATGAAGGCCGGCGAATTCCCGGACGGCACCCACATCCTGCGGGCCAAGATCGACATGGCCTCCCCCAACATCAACCTGCGGGACCCGGCCATTTATCGCATCCGCCACGCCACCCACCACAATACCGGCGACAAGTGGTGCGTGTACCCGATGTACACCTTCGCGCACCCCATCGAGGATGCCCTGGAGAACATCACCCACTCCATCTGCACCCTGGAATTCGAGGACCAGCGCCCCTTCTACGACTGGCTCCTGGCGCGCCTGGCCGAGGGCGGCCTGCTGCAGCGGCCCCTGCCCCAGCAGATCGAGTTCTCCCGCCTCAACCTCACCTACGTGGTGCTTTCCAAGCGCAAGCTCATCCAGCTCGTTGAAGAAAAGCACGTCGAAGGCTGGGACGACCCCCGCATGCCCACCCTGGTCGGCGCCCGCCGCCGGGGCTACACGCCGGAGGGCTTCAAGCTCTTCGCCGACCGCATCGGCGTCACCAAGTCCGATTCCCTGATCGAATACGGCTTCTTCGAGGATGCCCAGCGGGAATGCCTCAACGAATCCGCCGAACGCCGCATCGCCGTTCTCGACCCGTTGAAGCTCGTCATCACCAACTACCCGGAGGGCCAGAGCGAGCCCTGCCACGCCCCGAACCACCCCTTGAAACCTGAATTGGGCAAGCGGGAAGTTCCCTTCAGCCGGGAGCTGTGGATCGAGCGTGAAGACTTCATGGAGGAGCCGGTCAAGGGCTACCACCGCCTCTACCCGGGCAACATGGCGCGGCTGCGCTACGGCTACGTGGTGAAGTGCACCGGCTGCGAGAAGGACGCCGCCGGCAATATCACCGCCGTGCTGTGCGAATACCTGCCGGAAACCAAGTCAGGCACCCCGGGTGCCGACAGCGTCAAGGTGAAGGGTAATCTGCACTGGGTCTCCGCCGCCCACGCCTACACCGCCGAAATCCGGCTCTACGACCGCCTGTTCAAGGCCGCCGCCCCCGGCGCCGGCGACCGCAATTTCCTGGATGACATCAACCCAGATTCCAAGGTCGCCATCACCGCCCAGCTGGAGCCGGCCCTAAAGGACGCCAAGCCGGAAGACCGCTTCCAGTTCGAGCGCCACGGCTACTTCGTGGCCGACCGGGTGGATTCCCAGCCCGGCGCCCCGGTGTTCAACCGGACGGTGACCTTGAAGGATTCGTGGGGGAAGGCGGCCGGCTAAAGCCTCCGCCCGGGCCGGGGACTTCGTTACCTAGATCAAGGACAGCCCCGGCCCCTTCCGCTATCCTCGGCGCCCCATGACCCAGCCGACCGACCTCTTCCCCGCCTTCCGTCCCGCCACCGTGCTCGGGACGGCGAGCGCTTGGTCGCGTTTCGGCGAGAACACCCACTCCAAGCACGCCCCGCCCCTTTCTCCCGGACTTTGACCCTCGACCGCTGCCGCCAACCGGCACCCGCGCTTGTTCGTCCATGACCAGGAGAAAACATGGCCACCACCCCCATTGAAATCGTTCCGGCCCATACTGCCGGCCGAATCCACCTTTCCGACTCCAACCCCATCGTCGGCGGCCGGGTCGAGCTTCAGCTCCTCACCACCCTCAAGTGCAACCTGAAATGCACCTACTGCTCCCTGGGCGTGGGCGAGGTTCTCGGGTCCCAGACCGAACTCAAGTACGACATCGACCAGTTGGCCGCCTTCGTGGACCGGCACCTCCAGGGCAAGGAGATCTATGTCACCTTCTACGGCGGCGAGCCGACCCTGAACCAGGACATGATGCAGGCGGTGATGAAGCGCTTCCCCGCCTTCCGCTTCCAGCTCCAGACCAACGGAACGCTCCTCGACGACCTGCCGGACTGGGTGCTCCACAAGCTCTCCAACATCCTGGTCTCCATCGACGGCGGCGAGGCCATCACCGACGGTTACCGGGGCAAGGGCATCTGGCGCCAGGTGATCAAGAACGTCCAGCACGTCCGCGACCGGGTGGGCGGCACCGTCACCGCCCGGGTCACCTGGGGCAATCCGGACACGACCTTCGAGGAACTGGACGACCTGGCGGAGGCTTTCGACTACCTGTACTGGCAGTTCGTGGCGGACGAGCACTACGCCGGCGACTCCGTAGAGAAGCGGAAGGCCGTCCTCTCCCGGCTGGTTTCCAAGTTCTTCAACCGCACCGACAAGCTCTACCCCCTGGTGCCCATCATGGGCACGGTGCGGAACAAGGTCCTGCCCACCCGAGCCCAGGAGCTGTACGCCGGCAAGACCCAGTGCCGGGTGTCCACCCATATCCTCAACGTCATGCCGGACGGCCGCATCTTCCCCTGCCCGGACATGATGTACGTCCCGGAAATGCAGATGGGCGACATCCAGTCCAACTGGCTGAAGAAGAGCCCCCTGCAGCCCCACCCGGACATGCCCTGCGAGGGCTGCGAGGCCTACGCCTGGTGCCGGGGCAATTGCATGAAGAACCTCTACCTGGGCTATGTGAAGAAGGACGAGCGCTACCGGACCAACGTGGTGGAGCCCATCTGCGAGCTGGTGCGCTTCATGGGCAACGAAATCGACCGCCACGATCCCC
>DASRUX010000047.1:0-4523 GCA_035655235.1 Rhodocyclaceae bacterium
CCGGCTCAACGACAAGGCCCTGGACGGCTCCGCCTATACCAGCCTTGCCACGTTGTATGCGAAAGTGCCGGGGTGGCCTATCGGCTTCGGCAACCGGGAACGGGCCGAACAGTATTTCCGCAAGGCCCTCACCCTCAATCCCCACGGGATCGACCCCAATTTCTTCTATGGCGAATACCTGGCAGACCAAGGCCGCGCCGCCGAGGCCCGTGTCTATCTGGACGCGGCGCTCCGGGCGGCTCCGCGGCCGGGACGGGAAGTGGCCGACCGGGGGCGGCGCCAGGAGATTCAGGCGCTGCTCAAAGGCATGGCAAAGGAGTGAAATAGCGTGCGCATCTTAGTGGTCGAGGACGACCCCCTGTTGGGCGACGGCATTTGCGCCGGCCTCAAGCTTGCCGATTACGCCGTCGACTGGGTCCAGGACGGCGAAGGGGCCCGCCTGGCCCTCCTGGACCATAGCTACGATGCCTGCATTCTCGATCTCGGCCTGCCCGGATGCGACGGGCTGGCCGTCCTGCGCGATCTGCGGGCCCGGGGCCAGAATACCCCGGTCATGATCCTGACCGCCCGGGACACCAGCGCCGACAAGATTGCCGGTCTGGACAATGGAGCCGACGACTACTTGACCAAGCCCTTTGACCTGCCGGAACTGCTCGCTCGCCTGCGCGCCCTGTTGCGCCGGGCCAGCGGCGCGGTGAAGCCCACCCTCTCCCATGGCGGCGTTGTCCTCGACCCCGCGGCCAAGCGGGTGACCCTTCATGGCGAACCCGTGCCTATCTCGGCGCGCGAATACGCCTTGCTGTTCGATCTGCTCCGCCACCCCCGGCAAATTCGCTCCCGTCCCCAACTGGAAGAAAGCCTCTATGCCTGGGGAGAGGAAGCCGACAGCAACACGGTGGAGGTCTACATTTATCATCTGCGCAAGAAATTCGGCGCCGACTTCATCAAGACGGTACGCGGCCTGGGCTACCAATTAAGCGAAGAAGCATGATGGGCAAGCTATTCAGGGACCGGCTCCCCTCGCTGCGTTTACGTCTGCTGTGGGCAACGGGCCTGGTCGCGCTCCTGGTCTGGGCGCCGGCCGGCGTGCTCAGCTACAACAAGGCCCAGCACGAAGTCGAAGAACTGATGGACGGACACCTGGCCCAAACCGCCCGTCTGCTCATTGCCCTGGTTCGGGACAACGAGCGCCATCTCGGCGATCTTTCCGCACGGCTTGCCGAGATGCGGGGATCCGGGGAAGAGGTCTATGAACCGCCGCTGGAATTCCAGATTGGCCGGGGGGACGGTACCGTGCTGCTGCGTTCCCCGGATGCGCCGTCGTATCCCCTGCTCGGCGAGGCCGGCTATATCGACATCCAACATGAGGGGCAATCCTGGCGCCTGCTCAATCTGGTCGCACCGGACGGCAATTACCGGGTGCAGGTTGCCCAATCCACGGAATTGCGCGAGCAGGCCGCCCTCGAAGTCGCCACGCAGACCATACTGCCCATCGGCGTCATTCTCCCGGTGCTCCTGCTGCTCATCTACCTCTCCATCCGGCGCGGATTGCGGCCCCTCGAAGCGCTGGCGGCGGACGTTTCCTCCCGTTCCCCGGAAAACCTCTCCGTCCTGCCGGCCCGCGCCGTCCCCCGGGAGGTCCTGCCCCTGGTCACGGCCCTCAATGGGCTCCTCGTGCGCCTGGGCGATGCCCTCGACAGCGAGCGGCGATTCACGGCCGACGCCGCCCATGAATTGCGCACCCCCCTTGCCGCCGTCAAGGTGCAGACCCAGGTCGCCCTGATGAGCAGCGATCCGTCGGCACAAAGCCATGCCCTGAGCCAGGTACTGGCCGGCGTCGACCGATCCGGCCGCCTCGTCGCCCAACTGCTGCGCCTCGCCCGCCTCGATCCCCTGGCCATCCCGCCCAATCTTGAAACCGTGGACCTGGCCGATCTGGCCGAGGAGGCCGTCGCGGTCGTGAACGACGCGGGAACGGCCGATGGCCATTTCCTCAGCGTCCATGCCCCGGAGCCTGCCATCCTCATCCAGGGAGACCGCGATCTCCTGGCCGCGGCCTTGCGCAACCTGGTCGATAACGCCGTTCGCCATACCCCGGCGGGGTGCGCCATTACCGTCGAAGTCGGCGTCGATGACGGACATCCCCGCCTTTCCGTTCGCGACAACGGCCCCGGGGTACCGGAAAGCGAGTTGCCCAAACTGGCGGAACGCTTCTTTCGCGGCCGTGCGGTCCGCGCCGAGGGGAGCGGCCTGGGGCTGGCCATCGTGCGGCGAATTGCCGAACTGCATGGCGCGCGCCTGGAAGCCGCCAATGTGCCGGGGGGCGGCCTGATGATCTCCCTCTGCTGGCGCGAATCCCTCCCTCCATCGCCAAGCCCGGGCAATTCTTTGTAAAGCCTTCCCTTACGGCCGAATGCGGGCTTCCCTGGATTCCGGCCTGGCCTCCCTTGATGAAGAATGCATTGATGCATCGAGGGAGGCTTATGGACATTGGCCATTGCACCGGCATCGCCGCGGATCGGGCAAGGAGCGAAGGCGCCGCCTGCGACTTCCGCGACGTGCTGCCCCTGGCGGCGATGGTGGCCGTCCTCGGCACCCTGTCCCATCTGCTGGCGGGTAAGCGGGCCATCCCCATTCTGGGGGCGGACCGCCTCTCCTACATGCTCATTCCCCTGACCGTCTGGGGCCTTTTTTATCTGCTGGCCTTCCTGCTGCACCTGTTCCGGGCCAGCCGGGCGGGCACGACACCGGCCCCCTGGCGGGGCAGCGCCGAATGGCGGCCCCTGCCCGGGGCGGCCATCGTCCTCCTGGCCTTCTACGGCATCACTTCCAGCGGCGACCTGGCGGAAATCTACCGCACCCACGCCTCCCACTGGCACGATGCCCTGCTCTGGCATCTGGAATATCCCCTGCACGCCGCCCTGGCAGGCTCCTGGCTGGATTGGCCCAGATTCTGGGACGGCATCTATTTTCAGATGTGGACCTTCGTCCTGGTGGTTGCCGCCCACGCCTACAGCACCGAAGGCTCCCGGCGCTGCGCCGTCCTCGGCCTGTCCATCCTCCTGGCCTTCTACCTCACCCGGGCCATCAACCTGGCATTCCCCACGGCCGGGCCGGCCTTCTTCCAGCCCACCGCCTTCGCCCTGGACGGCACCGTCAGCAAGGCCGTCCAGGACCTGCTGCGGGCTTACATGGCCGGGCGCCTTCCGGCCAACGGCATCTATCCGGCCACCATGGCCCTGCCTAGCCTGCATGTCGGGCTCACTGCCATCGCCGTCTGGTTCCTGGCCGAGCGGCGGCCCTGGAGCCTGTGCTTCAGCCTGCCCTGGCTGCTCATGATGTGGCTGTCCACCGTCGTCCTGGGCTGGCATTACTTCCTGGACGGCCTGGCCGGCCTCTTGGTGGCGGCCGTCGCCGTGGGCCTGGCGGGCAGGGTGCAGGACGCCGCGGAAAGGTATGTAGGACGGCGCAGGCCTCCCCCTGTCGCCGGGGCGGCGGAGGAGGGGATTTCCCCCTGGAAAATCCCCGGAACAGCGGATTAGCCCCGCCGGACCCCTGGGCTATAAATGCCCCATGAATACCCCGCCGGCAAATCGGGCCGGCGGTTCATCTCCACCCCCAGGCACAGGGAGGCGCCCATGCCATTCCGGAACATCAGCGCAGCATCCCCATCGGCCCCAGGCCGTCATCCGGTGGAGGCGCCATGGTAGCCCGCAGCAACGCCGGCAGGCTCCACGTCCCCGTCCGCCTGGCGGTGGTGGTCCCCTGCTACAACGAGACGGAAGTCCTGGAAACCACCATTCCCCGCCTCCTGTCCCTCCTGGACGAGCTGGTGGAAAGGCACAACTGCGCCCGGGACAGCTATGTCCTCTTCATCGACGATGGCTCCACCGACGACACCTGGCTCAAGATTTCCCGGGCCGTGGACGCCCATCCGGGGCGGGTGCGGGCCATCCGCCTTTCCTGCAATGCCGGGCACCAGAGCGCACTCCTGGCCGGGCTCGACTACGCCACCGGCCGCTGCGACGCGGCGGTGAGCATCGACGCCGATCTCCAGGACGATCCGGCTGCCATCCCCCGCATGTTGGAGGCCTACCGGGCTGGGGCGGAAATGGTGCTGGGGGTGAGGGAATCCCGGGAAGTGGACACCTGGTTCAAGCGCAACAGCGCCCTGGGCTTCTACAAGCTCATGCGCCGCCTGGGGGTGAAGCTGGTGGAGAACCACGCCGACTTCCGGCTCATGTCGGCGGCGGTCCTGGGTAACCTGGCCCGGTTCCCCGAGCGCAACCTCTTCCTGCGGGCCCTGCCGCCCCTCCTGCACAGCAGCGTCGCCACCGTCACCTACCGGCGGACCTCCCGCCTGGCGGGGGAGAGCAAATACCCCCTGGGCAAGATGCTGGCCCTGGCCTGGAACGGCATCACCTCCTTCTCGGTGGCGCCCCTGCGGCTCATCTCCCTGGTAGGGGGCATGGTCTTCCTCGCTTCCCTCCTCATGATCGCCTATGCCCTGGTGGGCTACCTGC
>DASRUX010000048.1:0-8277 GCA_035655235.1 Rhodocyclaceae bacterium
GATATCCCGCCCCGGGTGGCGGTGGTGGCGGAGGCGAGCGAACAGCTTCGGGCCGCCGTCGATTCCGCCTTCCCCGAGGCGGAGCCGTCCGCCGCGGTCCCGGCGCCCGGCCCCGAGAAGCTCTCCGAAGTCGCCGCCCGGCTGGAAAACCTCCTCATGTGCGACGATTTCCAGGCCGCCGAAGTCTTGTCCCAAGCCGGCCCCGTGCTGCAGGCGGCCTTCGGCCCCCTGGCCTCGAAGCTGGAGGAGGAAGTCCGCAGCTTCAATTACCCGGCCGCCCTGGCGACCCTGCGCGGCGCCCTGGAGCAGCACCGGCTGGCGGCGCAGTCAGGGTAAATCACAATAGACTGCGGCCGTCCCGTCCCCGAGCATGCCCGGAACAAGAATGCCCGGGAGGGAGACAAGAATGGCCAAGCCGCAGCATCCCATCATCGCCAGCCTGCATGCCGCCGACACCGGCAAGGTGGTCTCCGCCCGGGAGGCGGTGCGCCTCATCCGGGACGGCGACACCGTCGCCACCGGCGGTTTCGTCGGCATCGGCTTTCCCGAGAACATCGCCGTGGCCCTGGAAGAGCGCTTCCTGGAGGCCGAGGGGGCCGACGCCCACGGCCTGGGCAGCCCCCGCAACCTGACCCTGGTCTATGCCGCCGGCCAGGGCGACGGCAAGGAGCGGGGCCTCAACCATCTCGGCCATGACGGGCTGGTGGGCAAGGTCGTCGGCGGGCACTGGGGGCTGGTGCCCAAGCTCCAGCAACTGGCCGTTTCCAACCGAATCGAGGCCTACAACCTGCCCCAGGGGGTGATCACCCATCTTTTCCGGGACATCGCCGCCGGCAAACCGGGGACCCTGACCCGGGTGGGGCTGGGCACCTTCGTCGATCCCCGCTTCGGGGGCGGCAAGCTGAACGACAGGACTACCGCCGACATCGTCCGGGTGATGGACATCGACGGCGAGGATTACCTGTTCTACAAGGCCTTCCCCATCCATGTGGGCATCATCCGCGGCACCACCGCCGATCCGGACGGCAACGTCACCATGGAGAAGGAGGCCCTGACCCTGGAGGCCCAGGCCATCGCCATGGCGGCCCGCAACTCCGGGGGCATCGTCATCGCCCAGGTGGAGCGCATCGCCGAGCGGGGCACCCTTAATGCCCGCCAGGTGAAGATTCCGGGCATCCTGGTGGATTGCGTGGTGGTGGCCGAAAAGCCCGAATACCACATGCAGACCTTCATCGAGCAGTACAGCCCGGCCTTCTCCGGGGAACTGCGGGTGCCCATGTCCTCCATCCCGGCCATGGGGATGAGCGAGCGCAAGATCATCGCCCGCCGCGCCGCCCTGGAGTTGAAGGCCAATGCCGTGGTGAACCTGGGGATCGGCATGCCGGAGGGGGTGGCCAACGTGGCCGCGGAGGAGGGCATCATCGACCTCATGACGCTCACCGCCGAGCCCGGCGTGGTGGGCGGCATCCCCGCCGGCGGACTCAATTTCGGCGCCGCCATCAATACCCAGGCCATCATCGACCAGCCCAGCCAGTTCGACTTCTACGATGGGGGCGGCCTGGACATCGCCTTCCTGGGCCTTGCCCAGGCCGACCGGGAAGGCAATCTCAACGTTTCCAAGTTCGGCCCGCGGCTGGCCGGGGCCGGGGGCTTCATCAACATTTCCCAGAACGCCAAGAAGGTGGTCTTCGTCGGCACCTTCACCGCCGGCGACCTGGAGATTTCCCTGGCGGACGGCGCGCTCCGCATCCTCCAGGACGGCCAGGCGAAAAAGTTCGTCGAGGCGGTGGAGCATCGCACCTTCAGCGGGTCGCAAGCCGCCAAGTGGGGGCGGGAGGTGCTCTACGTCACCGAGCGCTGCGTCTTCCGCCTGGGCGGCGAAGGCCTGGAGCTGACGGAAATCGCCCCGGGGGTCGATCTGCAGAAGGACATCCTGGACCGCATGGATTTCGTCCCGGTCATGAAGTCGCCTCCCCGGCTCATGGACGAGCGCATCTTCCGGGACGAGCCCATGGGCATCCGCCCGGAACTCCTGGAAATGCCCCTGGAGGACCGGCTCTCCTACGATCCGGTGGAGAACCTGTTCTTCGTCAATTTCGAAGGGCTGGCGGTGCGGGACGCCGACCACATCCGGCGCATCGAGGCCGCGGTGGAATTGCGGCTGGCGCCCATCGGCCACCGGGTGAACGCCATCGTCAATTACGATCGTTTTTCCATCGTCCCGGAGTTGGTGGACGACTACATCGGCATGGTGAAGGGGGTCATGGACCGCCACTACCTCGGCGTCACCCGCTATACCACCAGTTCCTTCCTGCGCATGAAGCTGGGGGAGGCCCTGTCCCGACGTTCGGTTTCGCCCCACATCTACGAGAACCACGCCGAGGCCGAAGCCCACCTGGGACGCGATTGACCCGGTCCGGAGCCCGGCGCTCGGCCAGGCTCCGGGCGACGGCGATCAGGTGCGGAAGCGGGAAACCGACTGGCGCAGCTGGGCGGCCAGGTCCTTCATGCCGGCGGCCAACTGGCGGTTGTCGCCGGAGGTGCTGGCGTTGCTTTCCGCCATTTCCGAAATCTGCTCCACCTGGCGGGCGATGTCGCCGCTGGCGCTGGATTGCTCCTGGGTGGCGGCGGCGATGTCCCGGATGACTTCGCTGGCCCGGCCGTTGCGGTCGTTGATGTTGACCAGCACCTCGCTGATGCCGTTGATGTGGGCCATTCCGGCGTCCATGCGGGCGCGGACCGCCTGCATCTGCTCGGCCGCTTCCCGGGTTTCGGCGCTGATGGTGGAAATCATGGCGGAGATTTCCTGGGTGGATTGGCCGGTGCGCTCGGCCAGCTTCCTTACTTCGTCGGCCACCACGGCGAAGCCCCGGCCCTGCTCGCCGGCCCGGGCCGCTTCGATGGCGGCGTTGAGGGCCAGGAGGTTGGTCTGGTCGGCCACTTCCCGGATGACCAGGACGATGCGGGAAATCTCGGCGGACTTTGCCCCCAGGTCCACCACCCGCTCGGCGGTGGCGTTCAGCTCCCGGGCCAGTTGCTGGAGATCGCCCAGGGCGGCTTCCACCACCTGGCGGCCCTGGGTGGAGTTCTCCTGGGCTTCTGTGGCCGTCTGGGCCGCCTCCCGGGCGTGGTCGGCCACCTGGTTGATGCTCACCGACAGCTCTTCCACGGCGCTGGCCATGCTGGAGGCCGCGTGGCTCTGCTGTTCCGAGGCGGTGGCCACCTGGCCGGAGGAGCTTTCCTGCTGGCGGGCGCTGCGGTCGATTTCCTGGGTGGCGTCGGCGATGTCCCGGATCAGGCTGCCCAGGGTGGCTAGCGTCGCGTTCAGCTCGTGGGACAGCACGTCGATTTCGTTCTTGCTGCCGGTGGGGCCTTCCGGGAAGCGGTGGCCCACATTGCCCCGCTCCACTTCTCGCAGGCCGGCGAGGACGCCTTCCAGGGGCGCCAGGCCGCGCTTCAAGGCGAAGACGAGGATGGCGATGATGAGGAGCCCGGACACTGCCGAGGCGGTCATCAGCAGGTTGCGCACCCGCAGGGCGCTGTCGGTGAATTCGGCGACGGTGCCGGTGGCGCCGATCACCCAGTCCCACTTGTCGGAGTAGATGTAGAGCATCATCTTCTGCTCCATCTTGCCGTCGGCGGTGGGCCAGTCGTAGGTCAGGCTGCCTTCCTTTTCCTTGATCTGGAGGCGGGTGACGGCCTTGACGTAGTCCGGCAGGTCGGCGTCGGTCTTGCCCTCCAGCTTGGGGTGCAGGGCGAAGCGCACCGCCTCGGACTTGGGCTCCGGGGCGATGGCGTAGAGATAGCCGGTCTTGGCGATCTTGATCCGCCGCATCTGCTCCCGCAGGGTCTGCAGGCCGGCCTTCTCCAGGTCGAGGCGCACGGCGACCCCGGCGATCACCTGGCCCTGGGCATCCTTCAGGGGCGCGTAACCCACCATCACGTACTTGCCGTCCCGGAGGGCGAGGTCGATGACCGATTCCCCGGCCAGGAGCTTCTGGCGCATATCCACCCGGACGGAAGGCATCAGCTTCTTGCCCAGCATGGGAGTGGCGGTCTTGCCGTAGAGGATGCCGGCAATGTAGTGGAACTCGTCGCCCTTGCGCACCATCAGGACGCTGTCCATGTCGTTCTGGGCGAAGAATTCCTCGGCCCGGGTGTGGTTGCCGTTCAGGGTTTCGCCATTGAGCTTGAGGACCGGCACCATGGCCTCCCCGGCGGGCACCAATTCCTCCTTGCGTTCCAGGCGCCCGTTGTAGAGGCGGGCGGCCTGCTGCAGGCGGCGCTCGGCGCGGGCCTTCTCGCCGTCGTAGGAAAGGTCGAGGAGAGCCCGGACGGATTCGGTCTGGCGCTTCAACTCTTCGTGGGCGTTGTCGAGGGCGAAGCGGGTGAGCTGCTGGTTGACCACCAGGGCCAGCACCAGGGTGACGATGAGTACGATGGCGGCGGCCAGGACCGCGAGCCGGGTCGCCAGGGAAAGCTGCTTGAAACGGTTCATTATTCGTCCTGAATTGCCAAGCAAGGGAAAAGATTCAATGAATGCGTCGGCTCCCCTGCGAAACGCCGCAGCCATGGGTATTGCAGCTCCAACAATTGCCAATGGAGATATCAATTATGATAAGGGAAATTTAAGCGGAATGGGCACTCGGCATGGCGAGGGAGCTGGAGATGTGGCCCATTTCCGGACTTATTTGCCGAAACTGAAGGTGTAGAACAAGTCGATGGCATTGTCGCTGCCCGCGCGGCCCACCACCGACAGCCGGCGGCTGAGATTGACGGTGAGCTTGACGATGTTTTCCGTCCGCCCCAGGGCCTGCTCGTAGGAGAGCACCGCGTTGGCGGACAGGCGCTTGCTGACGCTGACGATCTGGCTGCCCGTCGTGGCCGGCGTAGTGCCGGAAAACCCGCTGCTGCTGGCTACCCGGCTGGTAGCCTGGCGCCCCCCGGGGTCGCCCAGCTGCCCCTGGCGGACCCCGAAGTCCTCGATGCCCAGGCGGCGCTGCAACTGCTGCACCACGCTCCCGGAGGATTCCCGCCCCAGGAGCCCGCTGGCGGCGTTCAAGAGGGTAGAGGCGTCGTTGCTCCCCAACTGCTCCGAGCCGTGGCCCAGCACCAGCCAGGAGAGCTTTTCCGCCTCCGGCAACTCCGGGTCGGAGACGAGCCGCACCACCGGCTTCTTCACCGGTCCGGTGACCTCCACCCCGGGCTCCACCGGCAGTCCCTTTCGCACCGCCCGGACGTTGAGCACCGGGTTGTCCAGGAAACCCTGGAAATTGATGATGCCCCGCTCTACCGCAAGCTTCTGGCCGTAGGCGTCGAATTTGCCCTCCACGGTCTGGATGGTGCCGGTGGCCCGGGGCAGGTCCTGGCCGCTCGCCTTGATCCGTACGCTCCCCGCCAGCCGGCTCTCCAGGCCGAAGCCGGAAAAATGAAAATGGGGCCCGAGGTCGGTGTCGATATCCAGGTCCAGCCGCGGTCGGGTGGGTGGCGGCGTCTTGCCCTCCGCCGTCTTCCGGTGCACCACCACGTCGTCGGACAATTTGGGCGTGCCCAGCCGGGCCAGCTCCCAGTAACCCGCATCCACCGCCAGCTTCCCTTCGGCCCCCAGAGCCGCGCCTTGCCAGCGCACCCGTCCGGAACCGGAAACGGCGACCCACTGGTCCGCCTGCTGGAGGACGCCGACCCGGTCCAGATGCAGGTCCAGGAAACCCCGCTCGCTCCCCCCGGCCCGTTCGCTGCCGCCCAGCTCGATCTCCCCTTGCACCGTCAGCCGGCCCGGGGTGGCCGTCAGGCGAGCGAGGTCGCCGCTTTTCGGTATCGCCCGGGGCAGGGGCTGCAGCCGGCTGTCGAAGGCCAGGTCGGCCACCTGCAAGCGGTCGCCGGTGAGGTCCGCCCGGAGGGTGCCGTTCTCCAGTTGCAAGCCCTGGTCCGGGATGCGCAGCCCCAACCCCTCGCCCCGGACCTGGCCGGAGAGGAGCGGCCGGGAGGGGGTGCCGGCCAGGGCCAGTTCCCCCCGGAGGTGGCCGCCGGTACGCCAGTCGTCCCCCAGGAAGGGGCCGAGCCAGGATATGTCGGCGGCGGCCAGGTTCAGGCGGCCCGCCCAGAGGGCCGTCGGGGCCAGGTGCCAGGCGCCCTGGAGGCGGGCGTCCAGACGGGCGTCGATGGTCCCCAGCCGCTCGCCCCGGCCGCTCGCTTCGGCGTGGAGGCGTTCGCCGGACGCCGTCGCCAGCAGCCGCCCCTGCCACCCCGAGCCGGCCACTTCCGCCGGTCCCACGGACCATTCCCCAGTGCCCAGGCGCAGGGGCGCCGGCAGGACGAGGCGAAAACTCTGGTCCGGATTGGCGGCGGCCAGGGTCAGCTCCCGGAGTTGGCCGACCCACAGAAGATTCCCGGCCTTCTCCCCCAGCCCTCCCGTTGCGGCGAGGGCCAGGCGGCGCTGCCGGTCCAGGGCGGCCGAGCCCCGCAACTGGTGGCGAGCCCGGCTGCCCTCGATGCGGAGGGCGATATCCCGGGCGGCGGCGGGGCGGTTGGGCAGGTCGAGGCGATCCCCACTGATGGTGAGGTCGAGGGCATCCTCCGCCCGGGGGCCGAGCTTGCCTTCGGCCGACAGCCCTTCCACCCGCCCGACGCCCGGCAGGCCCAGGCGGGCGGCCTGCAATCGGCCGCCGATGGCCGGCGAGGCCGGGGTGCCGGCTAGTTGCACTTCCCCCTGGATTCCTCCTTCGATGCCGTAGGGGGCGAGGGCCGGGGCATTGATGGCAATGTCCAGCCGGTCCCCCGACCGGCCGAAGGCGCCCCGGGCCGTCAGGCGGTTGGGGCCGCCGCTCAGGCTCACATCCGCCTTGCGCACTGCCGGCCAATCCACTTCCAGCTCACCCCGGCCGGCCAAGGGCTGGCCGCGGAAGCGGCTGTCGTGGAGGTCGAAGCGCAGGCTCACCACCGGCCGGGGCCGGATGCTGCCAGCCGCGTCGAAGGCGGCGTTGAGGCTGGCGGCGGGCACCTGGGCAAAGCGGCTGGGGTCGAAGCGGGCCAGTTGGCCCTGGGCGGAGAAGCGGTAGCCCGGGCCGATGTCCAGATGGCCCTGGGCCTGGAGCCGGGCGGGGCCGGCGGTGAGTTGCAGGCTTTCGGCCTCCACCCGGCCACCCCGGCGGTTGAGCCGGGCGGCGAGGCGGAAACGGGGATCGGCCAGGTCGGCCGCCAGGGTTTGCACTTCCTGCCCGGCCTGGATGCTGATGGGCCCGGACAGCCGGGTCGGCCGCAGTTTCGGATGGAATTGGGCGGCATCCAGCCGGCTGGCGGCCAGCTCCAGGGAAAGCTGCTTCCCGGCCAGGCGGCCATGGCCCGTGAGGCTGCCGCCGCCGGCCAGGGCGGCTGCCAGGGCGGTGAGCTCGGCTTGATCACCCTGCCAGGCCACCCGCCCCGTCAGGCGGAGGATGGGAAGGCGCTGGTCGGACAGCCGGCCCGGTTCCCGGTTGGCGATGGCGAACGGGCCCGCCACCCGCCATTGTCCGTCCAGCCGGGGCAGGAGGTCGGCATCCAGGTCGAGGCGGGCTAAAGGGGCACCGGCCAGCCAGGCGGCCGGGTCGATGCCCTTGAGGTGGACCTGCAGGCGCTGGATGGGCTGGGGAGCGAAGGGAGTGGCACGGGCGGATAGCTTTCCGGCCAGGGCGCCGCTCGCTTGGCCGGAAAGGTCGATGGTCGCCAGGGTGCCGTCCGCCTGCAGGAGGAGGGAGAAGGCATGGCCCTCCCATTGGCTGGCGGCGGCGATCCGGGCTTGCAGGGGAAAGGGGGCGTCCCCGCCGATTTCGCCCTCGCCGGACAGGGCGACAGCGTGGGCGCGGGCCTGGAAGCGGGTCAGGCGGTGGCGGACGCCGTCGCTGTCCAGTTCGCCGGCGATGTCCTCGGCCAGCAGGGTATCGCCCCGCTCCAGGCGGCCGATGCGGAACTCGTCTACCCGGAGGGCGACGGGGAGTCGCAGGCTGGCCGGCGGGGTGGCCGGTTCCTGTTTGGGGCCGGGGATGAGGCGCACCGTCGCGGCGTCCCCCCGGGCGATGGCGAGGCGACCATGGCGGAGTTCGGCGGGGGTCCAGTCCAGGCTTGCTTCCTCGACTCGGATCGACATCCCGGCGCCCTGCCAGCGGGCTTCATGGAGGCGCAGGGGCCCGGCCAGGGTGCCGCCGGCGGGGATCAGGGCGAGGCGGCCGCCGCTCAGCTTCCCGGCCAGGGCACAGACGACGGCCAGGCCGCTTTCGGTGGCGGCCAGCCACCAGGCTGTTC
>DASRUX010000049.1:0-5769 GCA_035655235.1 Rhodocyclaceae bacterium
ACCAAGGGCGGCCGCAAGGTCATCGCTGCTCGCCGCGCCAAGGGCCGTCAACGCCTGGGCGTTTGAGAGCGGACACCGCGGCGAAGGGCGGACACGCCTTCGCCAGGCGCTATCGATTGACCAAAACGGATGAGTTTTCATCCGTTTTTGGTTTTAGGCGGGCGATTCGGGGTCAATTGCTGATGCTGCATTACCTTCCCCGGGAGGATGCCGTCGGCGATGCCCGTCTCGGGCTGGTGGTCGGCAAGAAATTGTTGAAGGCCGCTGTCCGCCGCAATCTGGTCAAACGCCTGGTGCGGGAACAGTTCCGCCTGCTGCGGCCCGGCCTGCCTCCCTGCGACCTGATTGTCCGACTGGTGGCCAAGCCTGGGAAACCGGACCGCAAGGCCATCGCCGCCGAGGCCGCAGGGCTATTCGGCAAGCTGGTCCAGCGCATGGCTAAGCCCGGCGGACTCGATCGGCGATGAAGACTCTCCTGGTTGCTCTCCTAAGGGCCTACCAGTACGCTATCAGCCCCTTGTTGGGGCGAAACTGCCGCTTTGTTCCGACCTGTTCGGAATACGCGGTGGATGCAGTGCAAAAATATGGCGCCGCGCGTGGCGGCTGGCTGGGCCTGAAAAGGGTCTGCCGCTGCCACCCCTGGCATCCCGGCGGGTACGATCCGGTGCCCTGAAAGATTTACTGGCTATTACGAGAAAGCCGCATGGACAATCGACGCCTAATACTGGTCCTGATCTTCTGTTTCTCCACCTTCATGCTGTGGAGCAAGTGGCAGGAATTCAACCAGCCCAAGCCCCAGCCCAGCGCGACGGCCAATGCACCGGCTACGGCCGGCAATGCGGCTCCTCAGCCCTCTTCCAGTCTCCAGGCGGGCACGCCCGCCGCGCCGGTGGCGACCGCCGTGACCGCCAACCCGGCCGCCGAGACGGTACGCATCAAGACCGACCTGATGGAAGCCACCGTTTCCACCCTGGGCGGCGACTTGGTCGAACTGGAACTCCTCAAGTACCGGGCCCACGAGAGCAACGACAAGAATTTCGTCCTCCTCGATCCCAAGCACCAATACGTCGCCCAGAGCGGCCTTTCCGGCGACAGCCTGCCGAACCATCGCTCCCAGTTCAAGCTGGCTCCCGGCCCCCGGGAACTGGCTGACGGCGCCAACGAACTCAAGGTCCGCTTGGAAGCAACCACGCCCGAAGGCGTCAAGGTCGCCAAGGTCTACACCTTCAAGCGCGGTTCCTATCTGATTGATCTGGCCTGGGAAATCGACAACGGCAGCGGCAAGCCCATCACCCCGTTTGCCTACTACCAGCTGCAGCGCGACAGTGTGGCCCCGGCCGGGGAGTCCCGGATGGCGTCCACCTTCACCGGCCCGGCCATCTATGACGAAGCCGACAAGTATCAGAAGATCGATTTCGGCGACATCACCAAGGACAAGACCAAGTTTGCCGCCGACAAGCCGGCCGCCGGCCGCACCGCTTCCGACGGTTGGCTGGGCATGGTCCAGCACTACTTCGTTTCCGCCTGGGTGCCTCATGGCAACAGCCCGCGGGAGTTCTACGTCCGCAAGGTGGAAGGCAGCGGCGACGTGTTCCAGGCCGGCCTTATCCTGCCCCTGGCCCAGGTTGCCCCGGGCGCCAAGGCAACCACCGACATCGGCTTCTACGCCGGTCCCCAGGAGCAGGAACGCCTCAAGGAAATCGCCCCGGGCCTCGACCTGGTGGTGGATTACGGCTGGCTGACCCTGGTGGCCAAGCCCATCTTCTGGGCTCTGGAAGCCATCCACAAGCTGGTGGGCAACTGGGGTTGGTCCATCATCATCCTGACCATCGGCATCAAGGCCATCTTCTTCCCCCTCTCGGCCACTTCCTACAAGTCCATGGCCAAGATGCGGACCCTGACGCCGCGCCTGACGCAGCTCAAGGAGCGCTATGGCGACGATCGTCAGCGCCTCAACCAGGAGATGATGAAGCTGTACCAGACCGAGAAGGTCAATCCCCTGGGCGGCTGCCTGCCGATCATGGTCCAGATTCCGGTCTTCATCGCCCTTTACTGGGTGCTGCTGGGTGCCGTCGAAATGCGCGGCGCGCCCTGGCTGGGCTGGATTCATGACCTGACCTCTTCCGATCCGTACTACATCCTGCCGGTGATCATGGTCGCCACCATGCTCATCCAGACCAAGCTGAACCCGACCCCGCCGGATCCCATGCAGGCCAAGGTCATGATGTTCATGCCCTTCATGTTCGGCTTCATGTTCTTCTTCTTCCCGGCCGGCCTGGTGCTCTACTGGGTGGTGAACAACATTCTGTCCATCGCACAGCAATGGCAGATCACCCGCATGATCGAAGCCGGCGGCAAGGCCGCCAATGACGCCAAGGCCTGACACTATCGCGGCCATCGCCACGGCCCCCGGCCGTGGCGGCATCGGCGTGGTCCGGGTGTCGGGCAGCGATCTGTTGCCCTTCGCCCTGGCCCTCACCGGCAAGACTCCTAAAGCCCGTTACGCCGCCCTCGCCGACTTCAAGGCGGCCGATGGAAGCACCATCGACTCCGGGCTGATCCTCCATTTCCCCGCGCCCTACTCCTTCACCGGCGAGGATGTGCTTGAACTCCAGGGCCACGGCGGCCCGGTGGTCATGCAGATGCTCCTCTCCCGCTGCCTGGATTTGGGCGCCCGCCTGGCCGAGCCTGGCGAATTCAGCCGCCGCGCCTTCCTGAACGGCAAGCTGGACCTGGCCCAGGCGGAAGCCGTGGCCGACCTCATCGACGCCGCTACCGCCTCCGCGGCCCGTTCCGCGGTGCGTTCGCTGCAAGGGGAATTCTCCAAGGCCATCCACGGCTTGACCGACGAACTCATCAACCTGCGCATGCTGGTGGAGGCGACCCTGGATTTCCCCGAGGAGGAAATCGACTTCCTCCAGGCCGCCGATGCCTTCGGGCGGCTGGAGCGACTCCAGTCCAAACTCGCCGAAATCTTCGATCGGGCGGGCCAGGGCAAGCTGCTCCAGTCCGGGTTGCATGTGGTCCTGGCCGGCCAGCCCAATGTGGGCAAGTCGTCCCTCCTGAACCGCCTGGCCGGCGACGAGTTGGCCATCGTCACCCCCATTGCCGGCACCACCCGGGACGCCCTCAAATCCTCCATCCAGATCGAGGGCATCCCCCTCCACATCATCGACACCGCTGGCCTGCGGGAGACGGAGGACGAGGTGGAGAAAATCGGCATCGAGCGCACCTGGAAGGAGATCGAGCGGGCCGACGTGGTGCTCCTCCTGGTGGATGCCCGCAGCGGCGCCACCGACGCCGACCGGGCCATCCTGGAGCGTCTGCCGGCCAACCTGAAGCGCATCACCGTCCGCAACAAGATCGACCTGGTGGATGGAGCCCCCGAGCGTCATGACGAGGCGGACGGCGTCGCCATTTCCCTGTCCGCCAAGGAGGGCGAAGGCATCGCCCTCCTCCAGAAGGAATTGCTGGCCATCGCTGGCTGGCACCAGGCAGAGGATGTCTTCATCGCCCGGGAACGCCACCTCCGCGCCCTGGCCCTGGGCCGGGAACATATCGATGCCGCCCGCGCCGTGGTGGAAAGCCCGATCCCCGCCCTCGAACTCTTCGCCGAGGAGTTGCGCCTCGCCCAGCAGGCCCTGGGGGAAATTACCGGGGAATTCACGGCGGACGACCTCCTCGGGGTTATCTTCAGCCGCTTCTGCATCGGCAAGTAGGGCTCCCGGCAGTGGTCGGGATGCTCGTGGCCCACTTCGCGGACACATTTTGATTTAACCCCTTGCGTGACCAATGGGTAATCCGAAAGAATAGACCTCTTTATTCAATATAAATAAGGGAGGTCTTCCATGCAGTTCGCCGAGTTGCCTATCCGCCGCACCCTTACCGCCCTGTCGGTTGCCGCTTTGCTTTCCGCCTGCCAGACCACTGGCACCGGGGCGAACAGCGCCGCCAATTCGGACAATCCCTCTCCCACTGCCGGCAGCAGCACCTCTCAGCAAGCGAACGAGATGGCCGACAAGGCCATGTACAAGCCCATCGAGTACGTGAATGTCGAGAAGAAGGGCCCGGTCCTGGTGGTCATCCCCGGGGAGATCAAGAGCAACAACGCCAGCTTCACCCAGAAATTCGGCCCCAACAACATCGCCGACTATGCCGAGCTTGAGCTCGGTAACGCCAACTTCAAGGTCCTGGAACGGGCCGACATGGGGCCGCTCCTTAACGAATTCTCCATCGCCTACAACTTGGGCGATCCCAAGGCCGCCCGCAAGATGCTCCAAAAGGGCAAGTTCAAGACGACCAAGTGGGTGGTGAAATTCGACATCCTCAAGGCTGAACCCGTCGCCCAGGCCAAGCAGGGCTTCGACGGCGCCGCCCTGGGCAACGTCATCGCTGCGGCTGGCGGCAACCGCAACTCGGCCGCCGCCGGAGCGGCCCTGTCCTCGGTCAAGACCGACGAATCCACCGGCGTGTGGATCATCGGTATGCGCTACAAGATCATCAATGCCAACACCACCGAGCAGATGGCGACCGGCTACGCCGAGGAAAAGATGGAACTGGGCGCCAAGGGGAGCACGGTACTGGGCTTCAAGCAGAGCTCAGCCGGCGGCCTGACCCTGGATTCCCTGGTGCAGCGCCTGGTGCAGAAGACGGTCTACGAGATCGACAAGAAGTACAAATAATCAGGACTTGGCGGCCTTGTCCAGGATCTGCCCGAAAGCGGCAGCATCCTGGAATCCCACCACCCGGACGCCGGCAACTTCCTTGCCGGCGGCATCGAAGAAGATGATGCCCGGGGGGCCGAAAAGGCCGAAGCGCGCCAGGAGCGCTTTGTCTTCCTCACTGTTGGCGGTGACATCCGCCTGGAGAACGGTAAAACCGGTCAGCTTGGCCTGGATGCCGGCATCGGCGAAGGTGAAGCGCTCCATTTCCTTGCAGGATACGCACCAGTCGGCGTAGAAATCCAGCATTACCGGCTTGCCGGCGGATTTCAGGCGGCTGTCCAGCTCGGCCACCGATTTCACCCGTTCGAAGGACAGCTTCTTCGCCTCGGCAGCCACCGCCTGGCCACGCAGGCCGGCCAGGGGTTGCAGGGGGTCCCGGCCGCCCGCCAGGGCGCCGATGAGGAGAGCCGCACCGGTCAGCAGCATGACAATCCCCACCCCCTTCCAAAAACGCTGCCAGCTCTTGGCATTGGCCGGCAGGGGGTCGAGGGCGTGCAGGTAGATGGCGGGGATGATGAGGAGCACCGCCCAGGCCAGCATCGGCACCGGCGCCGGCAGCACCGGCGACACCAGCCACACGGCGGTGCCGAGGAGGAGGACGCCGAAGGCCTTCTTGACCGCCTCCATCCAGGCCCCAGCCCGGGGCAGCAGAGTACCGGCGGAAAGGCCGACCGCGATCAGGGGAACCCCCATGCCGATAGCCATCACGAAAAGCGCCGCGCCGCCTAGCAGGGCATCCCGGGTCTGGCCGATGTAGAGGAGCGCACCGGCCAGCGGGGCCGCCACGCAGGGGCCGACGATGAGGGCCGACAGGGCGCCCATCAGGAAAACGCCGATGCCCCGGCCGCCCTGGAGATGGCCCGCCTCTTCCGAAAGCTTGCTCTGCAGGGCCGTGGGCAGCTGCAGCTCATAGAACCCGAACATGGACAGGGACAGCACCACGAAGACCAGGGCGAAACTCCCCAGAATCCAGGGATTCTGCAGGGCGGTAGACACCAGGGTGCCGGTCAGCCCGGCCGCGACGCCGGCCGCGGCATAGGTCACT
>DASRUX010000050.1:0-6640 GCA_035655235.1 Rhodocyclaceae bacterium
CGTCGGCGTAGAGGGTGAAGAACAGTTCCGCTAGGCCCTGGACCCAAGCGGCAACGGCGAACCACAGCCAGTCCCGATTGCCGGTCCGGCAGGCGTTGAAGAAGATCAGCACCCCCGCCGTGCAGTAGGCGCCGGCCAGGAGGTATTCCGAGGCGATCTTGAAGCCGGTCAGCCCCTGGCCGGGGATGAAGGTACGCGGCATCCACTCGGCATGGAACAGGCCGGCCCACAGAACCAGGAGGACGACAGCGGCGGAGAGCCCGAACAGGCCCCGGCAAGTCCGACGCGACCAATCCTGTGGCTTGGAGACGGCGATGGCGAGAAAGGTGGCGGCGGCGATGAAACGGGCGGCCAGCCAGAAATTGATGGCCTTCTCCGGCCCGCTGGGGGTGACGAGGTCCGGCATGCCGGCAAAAGACAGGGTATGGGCCACATCGACCCAACACACGGCAAAGAACCCGGTGCCGAGCAGGGTGCGGTAGCTGTTCGGCATCCGTTCCCGGAGGCTCCAGGCCAGCCCCGCGACCATGCCCGTAATGGAGATGGCGAAGAATTCGAGGACGATGTGGAGCGGCAGGTAATTGGCCGGGTTGCTGAAGAATTTGGCGGTGGGCAGCATCTGGCCGACCAGCAGCAGGACGGTCAGGACCGCCGCCCACAGCCCGGGCGCGCCGACCAGCGCCGATGCGGGCGGAATGCCACCCTCCCCGGCATCGGGTTTTGAAATTGCCGCTTCCGAAACGATCAAGGGTGAATTCTCCGGACGATGTCCATGCCAAGTGCCAATGATACGGCATGGGCAGCGGGGCTTTGATGACGGAGGTCAAGGGGGTTGCCCCGTGGCCCGGCCAATGCCTGCTTCCGGAGGTCTCTGTCGCGGGCGGTTTCATGGCCCGCGACGGTGTCGATCGCTCAGGACAGAGATGTTGCCGCCACGGATTCGCAGAAGGTCAGCCTGGGCGGTGCCTTCAGCAGGGAATCGAAATGCTTGAGTAGCTCTTTTGCCGGCTCGTGCTGCAAGTGAGTCTCCCAAGCCCCCTTATCCACGTAGGATTCATAGAGGATGAACCTATCCAATTCGCCCTCGGGGCGTTGGACTGCGTAAAAGAGGATACCCGGTTCGTGTTCGGCAGAGGCCACCAGGGATCGCAGGACGGCTTCAAGCTCGGCAGATCGCTCCCGATCCGTTTCCAGTTCGACCAACAGGACAAACATTGCACAGCTCCACAAGATTATTGATTAGGAGTTGCCAGAATGCCGTCCTTGCTGAGGGGAGTATTGTAAAAATGCGTCTTCCCCCGGGCGAAGCGCAGGAATTGCTGCGGGGGAAGCCCCGCCCGGCGCCGGAAGTCATGGATGAAGTGCGCCTGGTCGAAATACCCCCAGGCCAGGGCCTCGTCCGCCGTATTGGCCGTGGGGGCCAGCATCAAGCCCCGCACGGTCCGTTGGAATCGGATCAAACCCTTGAGCTCGCCAGGAGACTGCCCGGAAAACGCCTTCCATCGCCGCTCCAGCTGACGGCGCCCAAGACCCAGGGCGCCGGCGAGCGCTTCGACCGAAAACGGGAAAGTTTGCCGATAGAGCATCGCCATGGCCTGCTCGACCAGCGGATCGGCGGATTCCGGCCGCAGATGGCTCAGCAGGAAACGCTCGATAAGGGCGATTCTCTGCTCATGACTGCCCGCCAGGGATAGACGCCGGGAGATATCCGCACCCGATGCTCCCCAGATGTCGCTCACGGACAGCCGGCAGTCGGCCAATTCCGTCGCCGGGATGGTTGTGAAACGATGCAGCATGCCGATCTTGAAGCGCACGGCCACAAAGCCGATGCCGGAAGCCGGCGACAGATCGATGGGATTCCGGCGGATGCAGAACAGGTGTCCCGCATCTACGGCAGACGGCCGAGCCCCCTGGGTTTCGATCCGAAATGGCTCGCCGTAATGGAAATACAGTTCCGCGCCGGTGCCGGGGAGCAAGGTCGGCAGTTGGACAACCTCCGGCCCCACACTCTCCCAGCCCCAGAGGCGGTCGACAAAGGGTCGAAGGGCCGGATCGGGAAGCTGCTGGAAGGTCTTCATGGAGTCTGCGGATTTTCCATCCTCATATCCTGCAGAACTTCGGCGCCGATATCAACGCTCCCGGCCTGCGCCTCCATCTTGAAAACTGCCCCAAAACCATGGAACATGCCGCCCCTTTTGCCGATCCGAATTCGCGGCGGAGCGACCATGGCCTTCAAAGAAACCGAACCCCAATTCCAGTTCATCGATATCACCCTGATCGAGCCGGACCCCGCCCACCCGCGGCAGAACATCGACGAGAACGCCCTCAAGGGCCTGGCCAATTCCATCCGCAAGACGGGCATCATCCATCCGATCCTGGTCCAGCCGGCCAATGCCGCCGGGCGCCACACCCTAATCGTGGGCGAACGCCGCTGGCGTGCTGCCATCCTGGCCGGGGAGAAAACCGTCCCGGCCCTGGTCCGCCCCTGCGGCGCAGACGAAGCCCTGGAACTGCGGGTCTTCGAGAACCTGGGCCTGGGCCTGCGGGCGCCCCTGGAGCCCAGGGAGATGGCCAACGCCATCCAGGCCATCGCCGACCGCTTCGAAACCCGGGAAGCCGCCGCCGACCATTTCGGACGCAACCCCACCTGGCTCAACCAGGCCACCGCCGCCGCCAACCTTTCCCCCAAGGTGGAAGCCCTACTGGAGGCCGGCAAGATTTCCAGCACGGGGGCCGCCGTCCAGTTGGAGAAGCTGGCCCAGAAGAACGAGGCCAAGGCCGAATTCCTGATCGATCGCATCGAGCAGTTGCCGGAAGGGGAAAAACTGGCCAAGAAGGACGTGGATAACGTCCTCTCCGAAGAAGGCGGCCGGCGGAAGAAGAAGGAGGAAGCGCCTGCCGAAGCGCCCCAGGCCCCTGCTCCTTCTTCAGCGATCGTGGAAAGCGCATCTCCCGATCCGGAGGCCGACATCCCGCCCTGGGAAGACCTGCCGGCCGAACCGCCCCGCCCTGCCCCTGCCGCCCTCCGCCGCATCAATCCCGGCAAGGTCAGGCAGGTGGCGGAAATCCTCGGCCTCAGCGACGGCGATGAAGAGGAAATCCTTGCCCGCCTGATCGACGAATTCCTCGCTCTGAAGAGCTGATCGGGAGCAAGACAGGGGCACCACCATTTCCCGTTCACCCCGGGTATACCTTAGACTACGCACCCGCCAGAGGTCCGGCGCACCATAACAAGGCATGAACTGCCACTCGCCGCGCCGGCCCGATGGACAATAACTACAAATAATTAAATAGTTACGGGCTACGTCGGAAGACTGCACAGCTTTTGCTTCCGACAATAGGTGCAGTTGGGGGGAATACTAGAGATGGCTGCTGCGTGCACGCTGGAAGTGATCCAGGGCGAGAGCGAATCGGTTGCCGAGGGAACTCGGCGCATCATCAACGGCCAGGAGCGCGTCTATTACGACGGCTACTGGATCAAGACCTATCCCGTGCCGGCGGACACCCTGTTCGCCAAGAAACGGCTGATCGAGGCATTGACCCGGCGGCTGTTCAACCACACGGAACACGGCCTCAACATTCCCGGTCCTCGGCTGGACGAGGCCCGGCAGAAATACCTGGACGAGAAGGACCCGGCCCGGCGCCGGGTGAAGGCGGCCATGTTCGCCGGTGCCCTGTTCAACCGGGCCACCGACATTTTCACCAAGCTGGTCGAACTCCAGGCCATGGGCGTCGAAATCCGCAGCGACGACATGCTCATGAGGGAATGCGGCCAGTGCCTGCTGGAAGCCATGGACCTGGGCCGCTACGTCCGCCACCGCAGCGGCGAGGAAGGCATCGACGAGCTATGGGGCGAACCCTTCCGTGCCTTCTCCATACCCCTCGAAGACTTCTACGAAAGCCGCTACATCAAGATCGGCCAGACCCTGCGGGACATCGACCGGATCGCCGCGGCCATGGCGGACAATTTCAGCCAAGTGCCGGCCTTCCAAGGCATCGAGCCCCTGGTTCGGGACTTCGCGGCGGCAGCCAAGATCAAGACCGAAACCCTGCGCACCGACCCGGACATTTTCGATGTCTGGTCCCATGTGGTGACCGCCGGCGAGCGACTGGCCGACTTTACCCCGGCCCAGGGCAAGGCCGAGGGCCAGTTCCACGACATTTCCGAGGGGCTGCAGCTCATCCGGGCCGGCCGGGACCTGGTCTTCTACATCACCCGGGCGCGGACGCCCATGCCCAAGAGCACCCGGGAATTCTTCGAGCGCTGCGAAAGCTACGTGAAGACCGGCCGCCTGCCGATCCTCCCCTGCCCCCTGCCCGCCTGAGGGGCAGGCTGCCGCGTTGCGGCTTCGCTCATTTGGCCCGCCAAACCGCGCTCGCCGCGCCTTGCCCCCGGCCCGGCCAAGGGGCTGCGCGCCCATGTCATAGTCCCTACAAGCTCTAGGTTGCCTTCCCTTCTCCCTGTCCCTCCGGCAACGCTGCCAGGGCAGAGTATTCGGCATGGCGCCGGCGGGCCTCCGCCTCAGCCTCGGCCAGGAACCGGGCGGCCGCTTCCGGATGGTGGGCCGCCAGGGCGGTGAAACGGGCCTCGGCGCAGGCGAACTGGCTGAAGGGAATGCTGGGGGCGGCGCTATCCACCGTCAGGGGATTGTGCCCTTCGGCCCGCCGACGGGGATCGTAGCGCAGCAGGGGCCAGTGGCCCGATTTCACCGCCGAATCCTGTTGATCCAGGTTGCCGGCCAAGTCGAAGCCGTGGGCGATGCAGGGACTGTAGGCGATGATCAGGGACCCCCCGGGATAGCTCTCCGCCTCCAGGAAAGCCTTCAGGGTATGCACATCCTTCGCCCCGTAGGCCACCTGGGCCACATAGACGCTGCCGTAATCCATGGCGATGCGGGCCAAATCCTTCTTGCGGTTCGGCTTGCCGCCGGCCGAGAACTTGGCCACCGCCCCCAGGGGCGTCGCCTTGGAAGTCTGGCCGCCGGTGTTGGAATAGACCTCGGTATCGAGGACCAGGATATTCACGTCCTCGCCGGAGGCCAGCACATGGTCCAGGCCGCCGAAGCCGATGTCGTAGGCCCAGCCGTCCCCACCCACCAGCCAGATGCTGCGCCGGACCAGGTAGTCGGCCAGGGCTGCAAGGTCAGCGGCGGCCGGGGTGGCGATGGCGGCGAGTTTCGTCTTCAGGATGGCGATCCGTTCCCGCTGGTCGTGGATACCGCTCTCGTCGGACTGGTCCGCATTCAGGATGGATGCCGCCAAATCGGCGCCCACCTGGGGCGCCAAGTCCTCCAGCCGCCGACGGGCCTCCGCCGCCAGCTGGTTGGTGGCGAGGCGCATGCCCAGGCCGAATTCCGCATTGTCCTCAAAAAGGGAATTCGCCCAGGCCGGCCCCCTGCCCGCCTGGTCCGTGGTGTAAGGGGTGGTGGGCAGGTTGCCCCCGTAGATGGAGGAGCAGCCGGTGGCATTGGCGATCACCATGCGGTCGCCAAACAGTTGGGTGGCGAGGCGCAGGTACGGCGTCTCGCCGCAGCCGGCACAGGCTCCGGAAAACTCGAACAGGGGCGGCAGGAGCATGGCCCCCGGGACCGTGTTGCGCTTCACCAACCGGCGGTCGTAATCGGGGAGACCGATGAAGAAGTCCCAATCGGCATCCTCCTGTGCCCGCCGGGGTGCCTGCTCGGCCATGTTGAGGGCCTTGCGGGCGGGGTTGGTCTTGTCCCGGATGGGGCAGACCTGGACGCACAACCGGCATCCGGTGCAGTCCTCCGGCGCCACCTGGTAGGTCATGTGCCAGCCGGCCGGGTAGTCCTTGCTGCGGGCCGGCACGTGCTTGAAGGCCGGCGGCGCAGCGGCGGCCAGGTCGGCCGGATAGGCCTTCACCCGCAGGGCCGAATGGGGACAGACGAAGACGCACTTGCCGCACTGGGTACACAGGTCGCCCTCCCACACCGGGATTTCCTGGGCCAGGTCGCGCTTTTCCAGCTTGGCGGTGCCGGAAGGCCAGGTGCCATCCACCGGGAAGGCGGAAACCGGCAATTCGTTACCCCGGCCGTCCATGAGGGGATAGGTCACCCGATGGACGAAATCGGGCATGGCGTCATTGGCGTGAAGATCGGCGGCAGGTTCGGCGGCGGCCGGCATGGTTGAGGGCACCTCGACCTTGGCTAGCCCGGCCAGGGCGGCGTCGATGGCCCGAAAATTGTGCTCCGCCACCTCCTCGCCCTTGCGGCCGTAGGTCTTCTCCACCGCCCGCTTGATGGCGGCGATGGCCTCCGTCTGGGGCAGGATGCCGGAGATGGCGAAGAAGCAGGTCTGCATGACGGTGTTGATGTGCCCGCCCACCCCGGCCTCATGGGCCACCCGGTAGCCGTCGATGACGTAGAACTGCAGCCCCTTTTCCACAATCTGCCGCTGCACCCGGGCCGGCAGGGCATCCCAGATCCGGTCGGCGGGGGCGCTGGTGTTCAGCAGGAAAACGGCTCCCGGTGCCGCGTGGGAAAGAATGTCGTGGCGCTCCAGGAAACGGGGCTGGTGGCAGGCTACGAAGCGGGCATCCCCGGCCCCGGTGAGATAGGCGGAACGGATCGGCTCCGGCCCGAAGCGCAGGTGGGAGACCGTCATGGCCCCGGACTTCTTG
>DASRUX010000051.1:0-10711 GCA_035655235.1 Rhodocyclaceae bacterium
CCAACGTCCATCTCGACGCGGTGGAGCACGGCGAGCGCATCGTCTTCCTCCACGCCGTCGAGGAAGGTCCGGCCAACCAGAGCTACGGTATCCAGGTGGCTGCCCTGGCCGGCATCCCCAACGCGGTGGTGAAGGCCGCCCGCCGGCAATTGCGGGAATTCGAGCAGCGGGCCGCCATCGATCCCTTGCAGCCCGACCTCTTCGCCAGCGCCGAGCCGGAACCGTTCGAACCGGAACCTCATCCCGCCGTGGAACAGCTGGCCGCTCTGGACCCGGACAGCCTCACACCGAGGGAAGCCCTGGATGCCCTCTACGCCCTGAAAGGCTTGGTGCACTGATGAAAACCTGGCTGGGGTTGCTGCTGATTCTCTGGAGCGCCTTGGCCGGCGCCGAAACCGGGCGCTTCGCCATCGTCGGCGACACCCCCTATTCCCAATTCGAACGGCGGCAATTCCCCAAAATGCTGGAGGCCATCGCCGATGCCCAGGTTGACCTAGTGGCCCACATCGGCGACATCAAGGGAGGTCAACAGCGCTGCGATGACCGCCTGTTCGAGGACAGGAAAGCCCTGTTCAACGCCTCCCGGATTCCCTTCGTTTACATTCCAGGCGACAACGAATGGACCGACTGCGCCCGGGTTACCAACGGTTCCTACGATCCCCTGGAAAGGCTCGACAAACTGCGCAGCCTGTTCTGGAGCGGCAACCATTCCCTGGGCCAGAGGCAGATCGTCGTGGAACAGCAGCCGGGCTATCCCGAGCATGCCCGCTTCCGTCTGGGGCCAGTGCTTTTCGTCACCCTCAACGTGCCGGGGCCGGACAACAACTGGGGCATGGAGGATGCGCCGCGCCAGGAATTCACGGCTCGCAATCCGGCGCTACTGGCCTGGATGAAGGAGGGCTTTACCCTCGCCCGCAAGGAGAAGGCGCCCGCCATCGTGCTTCTGATGCAGGCCAATCCGGGCTTCAAGCATTTCGCCCAGGGCCTGCCCAACCGGGGATTCCGCGACCTGCTGGAAACCCTGCGCAGCGAAACCCTGGATTTCCCGGGCCAGGTGCTCCTGGTCCATGGGGACACCCACCACCACCAGATCGACCATCCCTTGCGGAATGGCCAGGGTGAAACCATCGAACGCTTCACCCGGGTGGAAAGCTACGGCTATCCCTTCATGGGCTGGGTGAAGGTGTATATGGACACCGATTCACCCGCCCTCTTCCGCTTCGAATCCCATCCCTGGCCGTAGCGCCGGCCGGGACGGGAAGCGGGTTCAGCACTCCTCGTCGTCGTCCCCGTGGACGTGGCCGTGCTCGATTTCCTCGGCACTGGCACCGCGGATATTGGTGACGGTGCAGGTGAAGACCAGGGCCATGCCGGCCAGGGGGTGGTTGCCGTCGAGCACCACCTTGTCGTCGGCGATGTCGGTCACCCGGTAGATGACGAAATCGTCCTCGTCGGCGCCTTCAGGAGCGCCTTCCAGCTGCATGCCGACTTCCAGTTCCTTGGGGAAGTCCTTGCGGGGCTCGATCTGGACGAGGCTGGCGTCGTAATCGCCGAAGGCTTCGTCGGGCTGCAGCTTGACCTGGATGGACTCACCCACCTTCTTGCCCTGCAGGGCCTCTTCGATCTTCGGGAAGATATCGTCGTAGCCGCCGTGCAGATAGACGAGAGGTTCCCGCCCTTCATCGACAACTTCGCCGTCTGGATCGGTGACATGGTAGTCGAGGGTGATGACGGTATTTTTTGCGACCTCAGTGATCATGAATTCAGTTCCTTGACGAGGCGCAGCACTTCCAGTGCGTGGCCCCGGTAATTGACGTTGTACAGGGCATGGCGGACGACGCCTTCCTTATCGATGACGAAGGTGGAACGGACGACGCCATGCTTCTTGTGGCCGTCCACTTCCTTGAGCTGCCAGACGCCGTACTGCTTGCACACTTCGCCTTCTTCATCGGAGAGCAGTTCTACTCCGATCCCTTCCTTGTCGCGAAATTCCGCATGCTTCAGGCAGTCGTCCCGGCTGATGCCGAAAAGGACACAACCCTCCCGGCCGAAATCGGCCTCGTGATCCGAAAACTCGGTGGCCTCCAGGGTGCAGCAGGGAGTTCCGGCCTTCGGATAGAAAAATAGAACGACGTGCTTTCCTTTGTAATCCGCCAGATTCACCGTTTCCATATCGGCGTCCGGCAGTGAAAAAACGGGGGCTTGTTCTCCGGCTTTGAGCTGCATGAATCCTCCTTGTCGCCCTCTGTCACTGTTGGGGTACTACTGCGGACGATTCTATCGGAGGCTTCTGGGGCTGACTACTGATTACTTCCCCAGGTTTTTTTCGGGAATCTGGACGAAGGTTTCGTCCTGCTTGATCATGCCCAGCTCGAAGCGGGCCCGCTCCTCGATGGCGTCATAGCCCTGCTTGAGATCGCGGACCTCGGCGTCGAGGCCCGCGTTGCGGATTTCCAGCGTTTTTGTTGCTTCCTTCTGCTGCTGCAGGAGACGGTCGTACTCCCAAACCTTCAGCCAGCCGCCCTTACCCACCCAGAGGGGGTACTGGAGCAGCCCGATGAGGGCCAGGAGTCCGACCGTCAGCCAACGCATTTAGCGCAGGTTGTAGAAGGTTTCGCGGCCCGGGTAGGAGGCGGTATCGCCCAGATCTTCCTCGATGCGGATGAGCTGGTTGTACTTGGCGATACGGTCCGAACGGGAGAGCGACCCGGTCTTGATCTGGCCGGCGTTCAGGCCCACGGCGATGTCGGCGATGGTGGAGTCTTCGGTTTCGCCGGAACGGTGGGAGATCACGGCGGTGTAGCCGGCCCGCTTGGCCATCTCGATGGCGGCGAAGGTCTCGGACAGGGTGCCGATCTGGTTGATCTTGACCAGGATGGAGTTGGCGATGCCCTTCTGGATGCCTTCCTTCAGGATCTTGGTGTTGGTGACGAAAAGGTCGTCGCCGACGATCTGAACGGACTTGCCCAGGCGGTCGGTGAGGAGCTTCCAGCCTTCCCAGTCGCCTTCAGCCATGCCGTCCTCGATGGAAACGATGGGGAACTGGTCGGCCAGGTTGGCCAGGTAATCCACGAACTGGGCGGAGGTCAGTTGCAGGCCCTCGCCTTCCAGGTGGTACTTGCCGTCCTTGAAGAACTCGGAAGCGGCGCAATCCAGGGCCAGCAGGACATCCTGGCCGGGCACGTAGCCGGCGTTCTCGATGGCCTGCATGATGACCTGCAGGGCCTCGGCGTGGCTGCCCAGGTTGGGGGCGAAGCCGCCTTCGTCGCCGACGGAGGTGGGCAGGCCCTTCTTGTCCAGCAGCTTCTTCAGGGCGTGGAAAATCTCGGCGCCGCAGCGCAGGGCTTCACGGAAGGAAGTCTGGCTCACCGGCATGATCATGAATTCCTGGATGTCCAGGCTGTTGTTGGCGTGGGCGCCGCCGTTGATGATGTTCATCATCGGCACCGGCATCTGCATCGGGCCGGAACCGCCGAAGTAGCGGTACAGGGGCAGGCCGGATTCTTCGGCAGCCGCCTTGGCCACGGCCATGGAGACAGCCAGGATGGCGTTGGCGCCCAGGCGGGACTTGTTGTCGGTGCCGTCCAGGTCGATCATGGTCTGGTCGATGAAAGCCTGTTCCTGGGCGTCGAGGCCGATGATGGCTTCGGAGATCTCGGTGTTGATGTTCTCGATCGCTTGCAGGACGCCCTTGCCCAGGAAGCGGCCGGCATCGCCGTCGCGCAGCTCGATGGCTTCCCGGGAGCCGGTGGAGGCGCCGGACGGAACAGCGGCGCGGCCCATGACGCCGCTTTCCAGCAGAACGTCGGCCTCAACCGTGGGATTGCCGCGGGAATCCAGGATCTCCCGGGCGACGACATCAACGATAGAACTCATATTTCTTCCTTTTATCAACAGGTTGAAACAACTAACAAACTGAACTGTTTGCCCGAAAGGGCTCTTGTTTTACTTCAGTTCCGCGAAACCAGCTGCCTTGACGGCCCGATCCAGTACCACCAGGGTCGTCAGCAATTCTTCCATTCGACCCAGGGGCCAGCTGTTGGGTCCGTCGGAGAAGGCCTTCTCCGGATTCGGGTGGGTCTCCATGAAGAGCCCCGCAATCCCCACCGCCACCGCCGCCCGGGCCAGCACCGGGACGAATTCCCGCTGGCCGCCGGAGGACGTGCCCTGCCCGCCGGGGAGCTGGACGCTGTGGGTAGCGTCGAACACCACCGGACAAGCGGTTTCCCGCATGATGGCCAGGGACCGCATGTCGGAAACCAGGTTGTTGTAGCCGAAGGAGGCGCCCCGCTCGCACACCATGATGGTGTCGGCGCCGCCGTTGGCTTCCTTGGCCTTGGCGACCACGTTCTTCATGTCGCCGGGGGCCAGAAACTGGCCCTTCTTGATATTCACGGGCTTGCCGGAGGCCGCCACGGCGTGGATGAAATCCGTCTGCCGGCACAGGAAGGCCGGGGTCTGGAGCACATCCACCACGGCCGCCACGGCCGGAACATCCTCTTCCGTATGCACATCGGTGAGCACCGGCACGCCGACCTGGCGGCGGACTTCCGACAGGATATGGAGGCCGCCCTCCAGGCCCGGGCCGCGTACCGAGGTGCCGGAGCTGCGGTTGGCCTTGTCGTAGGAGGCCTTGAAGAGGTACGGGATGCCGAGGCGGGCGCAGATTTCCTTCATCTGCCCGGCCACGTCGACGCACAGCTCAAGGGATTCGGCGGTGCAGGGGCCGGCAATAAGGAAAAAAGGCTGGTCGAGACCAGCCTTGAAACCGCAAAGGTTCATTTGGCTTTCTTGCCTTGCTTCTGAGCCATGGCAGCCTGCACGTAAGACGTGAAGAGGGGATGGCCCTGGCGCGGATTGGAGGTGAATTCCGGGTGGAACTGGCAGCCCACGAACCAGGGATGGACCTCCGTCGACAACTCGACCATTTCGCACAGGTCGGTTCCCGGCGCCCGGCCGGAAACGATCAGGCCATTTTCCTCCAGTTGGGCCAGCAGGGTGTTGTTGACCTCGTAGCGGTGGCGATGGCGCTCAGTGATCTCGGGGGCGCCATAGACCCGGCGGGCCAGGGAGCCTTCGGCCAGCTTGCAGACCTGGGCGCCCAGGCGCATGGTGCCGCCCAGGTCGGAATCCTGGTCGCGCTTCTCGACCTTGCCGGAAGCATCCAGCCACTCGGTGATCAGGCCGATGACCGGATACGGGGTGTCCTGGACGAATTCGGTGGAGTGGGCGTCCTTCAGTCCGGCCACATGGCGGGCGAATTCGACCACGGCCATCTGCATGCCGAGGCAGATGCCCAGGTAGGGAACCTTGTTCTCCCGGGCATAGCGGATGGCAGCGATCTTGCCTTCGGTGCCGCGCCGGCCGAAGCCGCCGGGAACCAGGATGGCGTCCATGCTCCGGAGGACATCGATGCCTTCCTTCTCGATATTCTCGGAGTCGATGTACTCGATATCCACCTTGCAGCGGGTATGGATACCGGCGTGCTTGATGGCTTCGATCAGGGACTTGTAGGACTCGGTCAGGTCCACGTACTTGCCGACGAAGGCGATCTTGACGGCGTTCTGGGGATGCTCCATGGCATCGATCAGCTTTTCCCAGACGGTCAGGTCGGCGGCCTTGGCCAGGATGCCCAGCTTGTGGCAGACGATCTCGTCCAGCATCTGCTCGTGGAGCATGCCGGGAATCTTGTAGATGGAGTCGGCGTCCAGGCACTCGATGACCGCTTCCGGCATCACGTTACAGAACAGCGCGATCTTGCGGCGCTCTTCCACCGGAATGGAGCGATCGGCACGGCACAGCAGGATGTCCGGCTGGATACCGATTTCCCGCAGCTCCTTGACGGAGTGCTGGGTCGGCTTGGTCTTCAGCTCGCCGGCCGTCGGGATGTAGGGCAGCAGGGTCAGATGGATGAAGCAGGTGTTGTTGCGGCCTTCCTCGATGCCCATCTGGCGGATGGCTTCCAGGAAAGGCAGGGATTCGATGTCGCCCACCGTACCGCCGACCTCGACGATGGCCACGTCGGCGCCTTCGGCACCGGCCTTGACCTTGCCCTTGATCTCATCGGTGATGTGGGGGATGACCTGAACGGTCTTGCCCAGGTACTCACCGCGGCGTTCCTTCTTCAGCACCGCGTCGTACACCTGGCCGGTGGTGAAGTTGTTGCGCTTGCTCATGCGGGCGCTGGTGAAGCGCTCGTAATGGCCCAGGTCGAGGTCGGTCTCGGCGCCATCCTCGGTCACGAACACCTCACCGTGCTGGAAGGGGCTCATCGTGCCGGGGTCGACGTTGATGTAGGGGTCGAGCTTGAGGTGGGTTACCTTGATGCCGCGGGATTCCAGAATGGCCCCGAGCGACGCGGCGGCGATGCCTTTGCCCAATGAGGACACGACACCACCTGTCACAAAAACGTATTTGGTCATGGAAAAACAGGCTGCGGGAAAAAAGAATGATAGCCGAAAAACGGCCTTTTCCTCAAATCCAGAACATCAGCCCAAATGGATATCAGGCGACCAAAGCCGGCCTTTCCCTTTTGCTTTCAACGACCTCGGATTTTTCTGCCAAATCCGGCAGGAGGGCCAGGAAAGCCGCCACCGTCGGTGCCGGCACCCCGGCCCGCTGGACCAGCACCGTCGTCGTCCGGGCCTGGGCAGGCGGCAGAGCATGAACCGAGACATTGTTGGCCGCCGGCAGGCAGGCGAGGAGGCTCCGGGGCACCAGGGCCACCCCCATGCCGCAGGCGGCGCAGCCGATCATGGCGTGGTAGGAGGACAGCTCGATGAAGCGCTCCGGCACCAGCCCTTCGCTCGCCAGCCAGCTTTCCAGGCGCTGCCGGTAGGCGCAGCCGGATTCGAAGGTAAGCAGGTTGCGAATCTTGAGATCGGCCGCCCGCTTGACCGGCGGATGATCCGCCGCCGCCACGGCCACCAGTTCCTCCTCGAACACCGGCGTACTGGTCAGGCGGGGATCGACCACCGGCCCGGCTACCAGGGCGCAGTCCAGGGTCCCGTCGAGGACCTCCGCCACCAGCCCGGCGGTGGCGCCGGTGCGTAGCTCCAGTTGCACGCCCTCGTAGCGCCCGTGAAAGGCCGCCAGGACCGGCGCCAGCCGGGACGCCGCCGTACTTTCCATGGCCCCCAGCCGCAGCCGCCCCCGAGGCATGCTGCCGACCACCGCCCCCCGGGCTTCTGCCGCCAATTCCAGGAGCCGACGGGCGTAGTCCTCCAGCACCCGGCCGGCGGGGGACGGGATGAGCCTCTTGCCCTCCCGCACGAAGAGGGGCACGCCCAGGTCCTCCTCCAACTGGCGGATGCGGGTGGTGACGTTGGACTGGACCCGGTGGAGCTTTTCCGCCGCCCGGGTGATGCCGCCCTCGCGGATGACGGCCTGGAAGATGGCGAGATCGTCGAGATCCATAATTCTCTTTCCGTGATGGATTCGTTCATATTAATTCATTTTTTAAGAACAACAAGCTCCTGTAGTCTGCATCCATCCCCGACAGGACAAGATCAATGAACACTCCATCCCATCGCACCGGCTACCTGGCCGCCCTCGGCACCGTCGCCATCTGGACGGGCTTCATCCTCGTCTCCCGGCTGGGGGGCAAGAGCGCCCTCACTCCCTACGATATCCTGGCCCTGCGCCTGGGCACCGCCGCCCTCCTCCTGGCCCTCTTCGCCGGGCGCCTGCCGGTCGCCGCTTGGCGGGACCTGCGGCTGTGGGTACTGGCCATTCTGGGCGGGGTGGGCTACGGAGTCTTGGTGTATTCCGGATTCAAGAGCGTGCCGGCCGCCCACGGCGCCATCCTGCTGCCGGGCCTGCAGCCCTTCCTCATCGCCATCGCCGCCTGGATCATCGCTGGCGAGCGGCCCAGTCCGGCCCGCACCGCCGGTTACTCCGCCATCGCGGGGGGCATCGGCTTGACCGCCGTACCGATGCTCTCCAGCCAATGGTCCGCCGACACGCTGGCCGGCGACGGGCTGATCCTGGCCTCGTCCGCCGTCTGGGCCGTGTTCAGCGTGCTGGCCAAGCGCTGGCGCTTCGACCCCTGGCTGCTCACCCGCTTCATCGCCATCGGTTCGGCGGCCATCTTCCTGCCCATCTACTTCGCCGCCCTGCCCAAGGCCCTGGATGCGGCGCCCTTATCCACCATCCTCTTCCAGGGGCTCTACCAGGGCATCGGCCCAACCATCCTGGCCATGGTGCTCTACCTGAAGGCGGTGGAATCCCTGGGCGCCCCCCGGGTGGGCGCCCTCATCGGCCTGGTGCCGGTGCTGGCCGGCCTCGCCGCCGTGCCGCTCCTGGCCGAACCCCTCACCCTCTGGCTGGCCGGTGGCCTGCTGGCGGTTTCCCTGGGCGCCTACCTGGCGTCCCGTCCCATCCCCGTACCAAGGAGCGAACCATGCCCTACGTAAATATCAAGATCACCAAGGAAGGCGCCACCGCCGAGCAGAAGGCCGAGCTGATCGCCGGCGTCACCGGCCTGCTGCAGCGGGTGCTGAACAAGAATCCCCAGACCACCGTAGTGGTGATCGACGAGGTGGAGATGGACAACTGGGGAATCGGCGGCGAAACGGTGACCGTCCGGCGAGCCCGCGGCAGTTAGTGGAAGTCCCGGCTGATCGTCTCCAGCCGGCCCAGCCAGGGGGTGAGGTCCACCAGGCGTTTCGCCACCAGGTGCACCACGTCCCCTTCCCGCTGGAGTTGGCCGAAGACCCCCAGGAGCCGGGCCTGGAGTACCTCCCGCCGCTGGCGCTCAGCCAGGTAGGAATGGACCACCGTGTTGATGAGGCCGGTTTCATCCTCCAGGGTGATGAAGACGATGCCGCTGGCGGTCCCCGGCCGCTGGCGGCAGGTGACGATGCCGGCGGCGCGGATCAGAGCCCGGTCGCCGGCGTCCTTCAACTCGGCGGCAGCCACGAAGCGCCGCGCCGTCAGCTGGGAACGCAGCAAGGTCAAAGGGTGGCGGCGCAAGGTCAGTCCCAGGCTGCGGTAGTCAGCCACCAGGTTTTCCCCTTCCCCCGGCGCCGGCAGTTGGGCGGCCTTTTCCATGGCGGGCAGCACGCCGTCAAACAAGTCGCCCTGCACCGCCGTGGCGCTCGCCGCCCAGGCTGCCTGCCGGCGGTGGCCGGCAAGACCGGCCAGGGCATCGGCGGCGGCCAGGAGGTCCAGGTCCCGCTGAAATAGCCGGGAACGGGCCGCCAGGTCGGCCACATCCTGGAATTGCCCGGCCTGCCGGGCGGCGATGAGTTGTTCCGCCGCCTCTTTCCGGAATCCGGCAATTTCCCGGAAGCCCAGGCGGACCGAGCCGTCGGGCTTCACCTCGTTGTCCCAGTCGCTGGCATTGACCTCCGGCGGCAGCACCTCGATCCCATGGCGGCGGGCGTCCTGGACCAGTTGGGAAGCGGGATAGAAGCCCATGGGCTGGCTGTTCAAGAGCCCGCACAGAAAGGCGGCCGGCTCGAAGCATTTGAGCCAGGCGGAGATATAGACCAGTTCGGCGAAGCTGGCGGCATGGCTCTCCGGAAAGCCGTATTCGCCGAAGCCCTGGATCTGGGCAAAGATGCGTTTAGCGAAGGCCTCCGATATCCCCCGGGCGGTCATGCCGCCGATCAGTTTCTGCTCGAAGGGTTCCAGGCCACCCTTCCGGCGCCAGGCGGCCATGGAGCGGCGCAGCTGATCGGCCTCGCCGGGGGTGAAGCCGGCCCCCACCACCGCCAGTTGCATCACCTGCTCCTGGAAGATGGGCACGCCGCAGGTGCGCTCCAACACCTTGTCCACTTCCGGGGTTATTTTCTCGATGAGTTTGGGATTGCGCCGGTTGCGCAGATAAGGATGGACCATGTCCCCCTGGATGGGTCCCGGCCGCACGATAGCCACCTCCACCACCAGGTCGTAGAACGCCCGGGGCTGGAGCCGGGGCAGCATGGCCATCTGGGCCCGGGATTCGATCTGGAAGATGCCAATGGTGTCGGCGGCGCAGATCATGTCGTACACCGCCGGCACGCCCCGGGGGATGTCCTGCATGCGGAACGGCTGGCCCCGGCGCCCGGCAACGATGTCCAGGGTGCGCCGGATGGCGGTGAGCATGCCCAGGGCCAGGACATCCACCTTGAGGAGCCCGACGGCGTCCAGGTCGTCCTTGTCCCACTGGATGACGCTGCGCTCGGGCATGGCGGCGTTCTCGATGGGAACCAGGCGGGAGAGCGGCCCCCGGGAGATGACGAAGCCCCCCACATGCTGGGTCAGGTGGCGAGGGAAGCCCCGCAGGGCCTCGGCCAGGATCAGCCACTTGGAGACCCGGGGAGAATCCGGGTCGAGGCCCTGTTCCCGGAAGCGCTCCGGCCACTGGTCCCGCTTGTCCCACCAGGCGAGGGACGAAGTGAGGGCGTCGATCTGGGCGATGGGAAAGCCCAGGGCCCGGCCGGCGTCCCGTAGCGTGCCCTTGGTGCGGTAGGTGATGAGGGCCGCCGCCAGGGCCGCCCGCTCCCGACCGTACTTCCGGTAGATGTACTGGATCACCTCCTCCCGCCGCTCGTGCTCGAAATCCACGTCGATATCCGGCGGCTCGCCCCGCTCCCGGGAGATGAAGCGCTCGAACAGCAGGGAGGAATGGGCCGGGTTCACCTCGGTGATTCCCAGGACGTAGCACACCGCCGAGTTGGCCGCCGAACCCCGCCCCTGGCAGAGGATGTTCTGACTGCGGGCGAAG
>DASRUX010000052.1:0-6492 GCA_035655235.1 Rhodocyclaceae bacterium
CTTAGAATTCCTTTTCCACCATGTCTTCGACCACGGGATCGCCCCGCTCCACCGTCACCGGCTGGACGGCGATGGTTCGCCCGTCCTGGGTGGCGACCACCAGGCGCCACTCCCCCGGTTTCGGGTTGGTGACGTAGGAATAGCCCCGGAATCCCCGCTCCCGGCCACCGGAGGCCGAAAAACGAGCCTGATAAAGCTGGCGCCAGCCGCTGCTTGGATCGTGATATTCCCACCGGTGTTCCAGAGGCGCCGTCACGCCCAGGGGGGCGAACACGGCGGAAACCCCGTAGATGCGACCACCTTCGGGCACATAGACCGTGCGCGCCCAATCCCGCCAGAATTGCCAGAAAGGCGGCTTCTCCACCTTTAGGGCGAATCGCCCCGGCGCGCGGTCGAAGTTGTGGCCGATGACCACCTCCCGATTGACCAGGGGCACCGGGGCGATCATATCCAGGTTCCAGGCCAGCACCAGGGCGCCGGCCACGCACCAGGCGGGCAGGATACGGCCCGGCCGCCCGGGGGAAATCCAGCGCAGACCGTGGGCCAGGGCAACCCCCAGCCCGGTGGAAAGATAGAACCACCCGGGGTGCAAGCTCCCCGCCAGATGGGGCAGGACAAAGTTGAACAGCAGGATGGCGTTGAGCCCGAACAGCCCCCACACGGTGGTGAAACGCCGCCCGTAGCGCTCCTTCATGAACTCGTTGCCCACCAGCAGCCCGCCCAGGAAGAGGGCCATCAGCCAGGCGCCGATATGATTCGAACTTTTGAAATAGAGGATGAACAGGGCGGAGAAAATGCCGCCGAAGAAGAACTGCACCAGCAGGTAGGGCGCCTGCCAGAGGAGGCCATTCCAGCGTCCCCGCAGGCCATCCTCTTCCTCCGGGGGCTCGTGGGAGAGGAAATCCCGCCGGGCCAGCCAATAGATGAAGACCGCCGCCCCCAGGAGATAGCCCCCCAGCACCCAGAAATCCAGGACCTTCACCTTGCGCCCCAGAGTCAGGGCATCCCACAGGAAGCCGCCGAAGAAGGCGAGCATGGGAGCGTAGCGCTTCAGGTTCCTGAAGGCGGGGTGGTCGGCAAGCTGGGTTGGATTCATGGCGAAGGCGAAATGGTATGCGAAATCAGCCAAAGAACCCATTGCTTTTCATCGCTGCCTGGTAGATAGTAAAAAAACGTTTTTCTTGCTCCCAAATCCAACGACATGACGACTTCCGCCTACGCCCGCCTCAACACCGCCCTCGCGGTGCCGGCCGTTGCCGTAGTCGTCGTAGTAGGCGTAGTAACGCACGCGCCGTCGCGGGTCGGATAAAGAAAGCACGCTGAATTCCTTCCAACCCCCGCCGGCGCAACCGGCGGGGGTTTTGTCTTTTTGGAGCCCCCCCCCGGTATTCCGGCTACCAAGGAGACTCCGATGACCGAAACCCTTACCGGTGCCCAGATCGTGGTGCGACTGCTGGAGCGGCAGGGCATCCGCACCGTGGCCGGCATTCCCGGCGGCGCCATCCTGCCGATCTATGACGCCCTCGCCCGCTCTTCCACCATCCGCCACGTCCTCGCCCGCCATGAGCAGGGCGCCGGCTTCATGGCCCAGGGCATGGCGCGGGTGAGCGGCGAACCTGCCGTGTGCTTGGCCTCCTCCGGCCCCGGCGCCACCAACCTCCTCACCGCCCTGGCCGACGCCAAGCTGGATTCCATCCCCCTGGTGGCCATCACCGGCCAGGTGCCCCGCGCCATGATCGGCACCGACGCCTTCCAGGAGGTGGATACCTACGGCCTAACGGTGCCCATCACCAAGCACAATTTCCTGGTTTCGTCCGCTGAGGAATTGCTGGAAGTCATCCCCAAAGCCTTTGAAATCGCCGCCTCCGGCCGGCCGGGTCCGGTGCTGGTGGATATTCCCAAGGATGTGCAGAACCAGGCCATCGACATTACCGAGTGGCCCGCCCCGGGCGCCTCCCTGCCGCCGCCGTCAGTGGATTTCGACCAAGTGGCAGAAGCCGCCGCCATGATCAACGCCGCTGCCCGGCCCATCCTCTACCTGGGCGGCGGCGTGATCCATTCGGAAGCCGCCGGGGTGGCGCTGCAGCTGGCCGAGAAGGCGAACCTGCCCACCGTCATGACCCTGATGGGCCTGGGTGCCCTGCCGGTGGACCATCCCCTGTCCCTGGGCATGCTGGGCATGCACGCTGCCCGCTATACCAACCTGGCCCTGGACGAATGCGACCTGCTGATCGCAGTCGGCGCCCGCTTCGACGACCGTGCCACCGGCAAGGTCGCCCAATTCTGCCCCCAGGCCAAGATCATCCACATCGACATCGACCCGGCCGAGCTGGGCAAAATCAAGACCGCCCAGGTGGCCATCACCGGCGACGTGAAGAAGGTGGTCACCGCCCTCCTCCCCGCAGTGGAGCCTACCTCCCGCCTGCCCTGGCTGAACCGGGTGGCGGAGCTGAAGGCCCAGTTTCCCCTGGCCCTACCCGATGTGGACCATCCTCTCAGCCATTTCGGTCTCATCCGCTGCATCGCCGCCTGCCTGGACGACCAGGCGGTCATCGCCACCGACGTGGGCCAGCACCAGATGTGGGTGGCCCAGGCCTACCCCCTGCGCCGGCCGCGCCAGTGGCTGACCTCCGGCGGCCTGGGGACCATGGGTTTCGGCCTGCCCGCCGCCATCGGCGCCGCCCTGGCCTCGCCGGAGAGGACGGTGGTGTGCTTTTCCGGGGACGGCTCCATCCTCATGAATATCCAGGAAATGGTCACCGCCGCCGAGGAGAACGCCAACGTCAAGATCGTCCTCATGAACAACGCTTCGCTAGGCTTGGTACACCAGCAGCAGACCCTGTTCTACGGGGAGCGCATCTACGCCTCCCGCTTCCACGCCGTTCCGGATTTCGTGAAGCTCGCCCAGGCCTGTGGCCTCAACGCCGTCGACCTGGACCACCACGCCAACCCGGGCGCCGCCCTGCTGGAGGCCATCAACTCGCCCGGGCCCTGGCTCATCCACGCCAGCATCGACGTAAACCAGATGGTCTACCCCATGGTCCCGCCGGGGGCCGCCAACCGCGAAATGATCGGGAACTGAGCCATGAACGCCACCAACCAAAACGAGATCATGGCGCTGCACCGCGCCGTCCTGGAAATCGACGTTAACAACCACCCGGGGGTGATGTCCCATGTAGTCGGGCTATTCTCCCGCCGGGCCTTCAACGTGGAGGGCATCCTCTGCATGCCGGTGGGCGACGGTAAGCAGAGCCGCATCTGGCTCCTGGTGAACGAGGACCAGCGCCTGCCCCAGATGATCCGCCAGTTGGAAAAGTTGGAAGATGTCCTGGCGGTGCGACGCCACGGGGCGGAGCATGCGGTGTTCGAGAGACTGGAGGATTTTTTCCAGGCTTGAGCCCTGGAAGAGGCCAGCCGGAGGGCGGGGCGTTTGCGGAGCGGGCGAGGACTGTCTGAGGCCGCCCCGCGGCCGAGTTTCGCAGCCCGACGGAGCAAATGCCCCGCCCGACGCGCGACACGGCAGCGAAGTTACTCGCCGATCACATCCGCCCCAGCCGGCGGCACAAACTTGAACAGGCTCGCCGGCAGGGCCGGGTTGCGGTCGATCCGGGAGAACAGCACCCGGGTCGTCTGGCCGAAATTGTCGAACAGCTCCATGGCCTTCAAGTCGCTACCGGCGAAGCCCAGGCGCACCTTCTCGAAACCGCTGTCCAGGGACTTGGGCAGGGCTTCCACCCAGGTGAGGCCATCCGCCTCGCCGCTTTCCCTGAGGGTGAAGTTCTTCTCCAGCTCAGTGCTACCGGAGAGCAGCGCCGCCGGGGTGCTGCCGATGGCTTGGCCCATCTTCTTCACCGTCACCTGCTTCAGTTCCGGGTCGTAAATCCAGAACTTGTCGCCATCCCCCACCATCACCTGGGGATAGGGCTTCTGGATGTCCCAGCGCAGCTTTCCGGGCCGGGAAATCGCCAGGGTGCCGGAGGACTGCTGGGGCTTGCGGCCGGCCTTGCCGACCACCGTCTGGGAAAACTCCGCCTTCAGGGTGCGGGTGCTGTCCAGGTAGTGGCGCAACTGTTCCACCGCCCCGGCCCAGGCCAGGGCCGGCGCCAGGGCGAGGCTCAACAACAGAATCTTAGCTTTCATTCTTACTCCTCGGGCTTGCGGGCCAGGACTTCCCGACCGCCGCGCCCGTCCATGGCCGACACCAGGCCGGCCTTTTCCATGGCTTCGATGAGGCGGGCCGAGCGGTTGTAGCCGATGCGCAGGTGGCGCTGGACCAGGGAAATGGAGGCCCGGCGGTTCTTCAAAACCACTTCGACCGCCTGGTCGTAGAGAGGATCGTTTTCCGCATCGCCCCCCTCGCCGCCTTCGCCGCCACCGCCCTCGTCATCACCCATGGCGCCGGAGAGGATGTCTTCCACGTATTCCGGCGCGCCAGTGGTCTTCAGGTATTCCACCACGCGATGGACTTCGTCATCGGAGACGAAGGCGCCATGGACCCGGGTCGGGTAGCCGGTGCCCGGGGCGAGGTAGAGCATGTCGCCCTGGCCCAGCAGGGCTTCGGCGCCCATTTGGTCGAGGATGGTGCGGGAGTCGATCTTGCTGGACCCCTGGAAGGAAAGCCGGGTCGGGATGTTGGCCTTGATGAGGCCGGTGATGACATCCACGGACGGGCGCTGGGTGGCCAGCACCAAGTGGATGCCGGCGGCCCGGGCCTTCTGGGCCAGGCGGGCGATCAGTTCTTCCACCTTCTTGCCCACCACCATCATGAGATCGGCCAGCTCGTCGATGACCACCACGATGAAGGGCAGCGTGGTCAGCGGCTCGGGGGATTCCGGCGTCAAGGACAGGGGATTGGTGATGTGCTCGCCCCGCTTCTCGGCCTCCTTGATCTTGGTGTTGAAGCCGGCGATGTTCCGCACCCCCATGGCCGACATCAGCTTGTAGCGCTTTTCCATCTCGCCCACGCACCAGTTCAGCGCGTTGGCGGCCTGCTTCATGTCGGTGACGACCGGAGCCAGCAAATGGGGAATGCCCTCGTAGATGGACAGTTCCAGCATCTTGGGATCCACCATGATGAGGCGCACCTGGTCCGGCTCGGACTTGTAGACGAGCGACAGGATCATGGCATTGACCCCCACCGATTTGCCCGAGCCGGTGGTACCGGCCACCAGGATATGGGGAGTCTTGGCCAGGTCCGCCACCACCGGCAGGCCGCCGATGTCCTTGCCCAGGCTGACGGTGAGCGGGCTGGTCATGTCGTTGTAGGGCCGGCTGGAGATGATTTCCGAGAGTTTCACCGTCTGGCGCTTGCTGTTGGGCAGTTCGAGCGCCATGCAGGACTTGCCGGGCACCGTTTCCACCACCCGGATGGAGACGAGGGCCAGGGCCCGGGCCAAGTCCCGGGCGAGGTTCACGATCTGGGCGCCCTTCACCCCCACCGCCGGCTCGATCTCGTAGCGTGTGATGACGGGGCCGGGCATGGCGGCCAGGACCTTCACCTGGACGCCGAAATCGGCGAGCTTTCTCTCGATCAGCCGGGAGGTGAATTCCAGGGTCTCGGCGCTGACCGTCTCCACCGCGGCGGGCGCCGGATCGAGGAGATGGAAGGGCGGCAGCTGGCCGCCGACGATGGCCTCGGGGAACAGGGCCGCCTGCTTCTCCTTTTCGATACGCTTCTCGGCCTTGGGGGAAACCGGCACTTCCGGGGGCGGCGTCTCGATGATGATGGGCTCGTGCAGCTCCACCCGGCGCTTTTCCACCTCCACCTTCACTTCCCGTTCCTGGGCCACTTCCCGGCCGATGCGGCGGTCCTGCCAGCGCTCCACCAGGCCGTAGAAGAAGCCGAAAGTCCGCTCCAGGAATCCGCCCAGGCGCTCGAAGGCATCCAGCCAGGACATGCCGGCGAAGATGCTCCAGCCTGCGGCGATGAGGCCGAGGAGCAGCAGGGTCGTACCGGTGTAGCCCAGGCGGTGGGCAAGGCCGTTGCCCAGCTCCAGGCCGACCATCCCCCCCGGCGCCAGGGGCAGCTGGGCCTTGAGGCTGTAGAAGCGGATGGCTTCCAGGGCCGAACTCGCCACCAGGAGAACCGCGAAACCTCCCAGGGCGATGTAGAGGGGACGGCGATCCTCGCCCTCGCCGAAGCCGTTGAGCCGGCGGTAGCCCCACCAGATGAACATGAGCATCAGGGCCACCCACCACCAGGCCGAGAGGCCGAAGAGGTAGAGGATCAGGTCGGCCACCCAGGCGCCGGCCCGGCCGGCCGGGTTGTGGAGGGGCCCGCCGGCGACGGCGTGGGACCAGCCCGGATCGTTCTTGGAAAAGCCCCACAGGGCCAGGGACAGGAACAGGGCCACGGCCCCCAGGGCCAGCCAGCGGGTTTCCTGCAGGAGAGAGCCGATCTTGTCCGGCAGCGGGCTGGAAGCGCGGGCGTTGCTGCGGTTTGCCACTATCAGCCCCCCAGGATGACCAGCAGGTCACCCTCGTAGGCGATGT
>DASRUX010000053.1:0-3375 GCA_035655235.1 Rhodocyclaceae bacterium
CCTCCCGCCCCACCGAATATCCCCTGCGCCTGGCCCAGGCGCTGCTGCCCCAGACCGGCCCCGGCCGCCAGCCCCGCTGGAGTTCCCGCTACGACAATGGCCTTGGCCTCATGCCTTCCCGCAACCTGGGATTCCCCGGGCCGGTTCCGGGCATGGCGGGGCAGCCCCCGGCGATGGGCGCCGATCCCTACGGCCAGGGCCCCGGCGTGGCCCCGGGAATGGCCCCGGGAATGGCACCGGGAATGGCACCGGGAATGGCACCGGGAATGGCACCGGGAATGGCACCGGGAATGGCACCGGGAATGGTTCCGGGAATGGTTCCGGGAATGGTTACGGGAGTCGCACCCGGCCAGGACGCCCCGGGCCTGCGCCCGCCGGCTCCCCTCCCTGCGGTGCCCATGCCCGCCGCCGAAGACTCGTCCGAGGGCGGCGGACTGACCGGTTGGGCCATCCCGCCCATCCGCTGGATGGGTTCGGTGGGCTACAGCATTCGCCAGAACACCAGCAGCGACAAGGTCCGCTCCCTGGACCAGGTGTTCAACTCCAACCTGCGGGCCTCCAGCTACATCTACGCGCCCTGGTTCTCCCAGGTGTCGGGCAGCTTCGGCATCGTTTCCGGCACCAATAATTTCAGCAGCGGCACCGGGCTCGATACCCGCACCCGCAACACCTCCCTGGTGGGCAGCGCCAACCTGGACCTCTTCCCGTCCAGCCGCTTCCCCTTCAACGCCAATTTCAGCCGCTCGGACAGCCGCACGGCGAGCCAGGTGCTGGCCTCCACCTATACCGAAACCCGCTTCGGCCTGCGCCAGAGCTTCCGTTCCGAGGACAGCCTGCATAACGCTTCCGCCGGTTTCGACTACAGCATCATCGACGGCCAGGCGGGCAAGCAGGATACGGTGACCGCCCTCTACGGGAGCTTCAACACCGCCGCCGGCGGCATGACCAACGGGGTGAACGCCCGCTATTCGGTGAGCGACCGGGCCGGGACGGGGGAGGGCACCAACCTCTTCTCCGTCAATTCGTCCCACACCTACAACCCCCAGGACAACATTTCGCTCCAGGCCTTCTCCAACATCACCGACAACAGCCTGCGCTACTTCACCGGCGGGGCCGGCGGCAGCCTCAGCCAGTACCGGGGGCAGTTCATCCAGCTGGGTACGGCGGCTTCCTGGCGGCCCGAGTTCGAGGACGACGACGAGCAGCCCCTGACCCTCAATGCCGGCGTCACCTATGCCGATGCCCGGACTTCCTCCGGCGCCTTGGCCAGCCAGACCCAGCGCCTGACCGGCACCACCTCGGCCTATTACCGCTTCTCGCCCAATTTCTCGGTCAATGGCTCGGGGACGGCGAACTACGTGACCGATATGGCCGGCTCCCGGGTCTTCACCCTGGTGAATACCGCCGCCAACTATTCCGGCGATCCTCTCACTATTGGGAATTTTTCTTATAACTGGAACACCGGCGGCAACTTGAGCTGGCAGAGCGGCACCGGCAATACCACTTCCAGCGTCTTCACCGCCGTCCAGGCGGGGCACTCCCTGGGGCGCAATTTCAACCTGTCGCCCACCGATTCCGTCTCGGTGAACCTGGCCCAGAACGCGGCCATGTACCAGAACCAGATCGTCGGCAGCAGCGCCAGCCTCAGCCACAGCGCCATGGGCAGCTACCGCCTGAGCCTGGGCGAGCGCTTCAACGGCGCCGTCAATGCCAACCTCTCCGATGTCATGACCAGCGGCGTGAACGAACAGCATTACCGAAGCCTGGGGGTGGGCCTCAACGGCTTCGGGCAGCTGAGTCCGCGCTCCTCCGCGACCCTGAACCTGACCTTCAACTGGACCGACCAGACCCAGAAGATGGTCCTCAATACCATGGGCCAGCAGGTGGCCAACCAGCGCATGACCCTGGTGGGCAACGCCTCCTACACCCACGCCCGCTTCGCCACCATCCCCGGCCTGCGCTACACCTTCCTGTTCACCGCCGACAGCCTGCTGCGGGACGACCGCCTCATGGGCGACCCCAATGCCCAGTACCAGCGCAACCGCTACAGCATCGACAACCGGCTCGATTACCGGATCGGCATGCTCGACCTGCGCACCTCCGCCATCATGAACGATACGGGTGGCAAGAAAAATGCTCTGCTCTTCTTCCAGGTGACCCGGCAGATTGGCGCGTACTGACTGCTCAGGGATTCGGGTCGCCGGATACCGAACCAAATCTGGGGAATTTGCAATGAACAAATCGATAAGCAGGAAGGGCAGCCTCCTACTGGGGCTGATAATGGCGCTCTTCGCCATCCTGTTCGTGGACATCCACGAGGCGCAGGCGGAATACGGCGACGTGGTCATCAACAATTACTCCGACGGCGCCGGCATGCGTCCCGTCGTCTTCCCCCACTGGTTCCATCGTCTGCGCTTCCGCTGCAAGGTCTGCCACGCCGACCTGGGCTTCAAGTTCAAGGCCGGCGGCAACGAGATCAACATGGTGAAGATCATCGACGGCCAGTTCTGCGGCGCCTGCCACAACGGCGAGATCGCCTGGTCCGTGGAGAACTGCAACCTCTGCCATTCCGCCAAGCCCGGCACCCCGACCCAGGTGCATGAAAGCACCATCCAGAAACTTGCCCAGCCGGCCGGCGCGAAGAAATAAGGTGGCGACGATGAAGATACTGAACACGATGATGGCCCTGGCTGCTGGCGCGGTCCTGGCAACCCCGGCCTTCGCCGACCAGAGCGGCAAGGAAGTTTTCTCCAAGGTCTGCACCGTCTGCCACACCCCCGGCCTGGCCGGCGCGCCCCGCTACGGCAATGGCGGCGACTGGGCTCCCCGGGTGGCCAACGGCATTCCCAGCCTGTACCAGAGCGCCCTCAAGGGCACCCCCAAGGGCATGCCCGCCAAGGGCGGCAACCTGGCCCTGTCCGATGCCGAAGTGAAGGGCGCCGTCGATTACATGCTGGGCGCCGTCAAGGACGTGGTGAAGAAGGCCGAGGCCGAAAAGGCCGAAACCAAGAAGGAAGCCGCTCCCCGGAAGGAAGAGCCGAAGAGGGTCGAGGCCAAGCCGGCTCCGGCCCCTGCTCCGGCACCCGTCGCTGCTGCCCCGGCGCCCGCCGTGCCGGCCGCCGCCGTCGCCATGCCGGTAGCCGATGCCGCCGCCTCCGGCGCCGCGGCTGCCGCCGGCGCCAACAGCGCCGACGCCCTGTCCTTCAACCGGCTGCTCAAGCCCGCCAGCAAGCGCAACCTGCCGCCGCCGGAAGACGGCATCCACGATCCCACCAACGACGGCACTCACGCCCTGCAGCCGCCGCTCACCGCCTTCAATTCCATGCCGAAGGCCGTGGCCGGCAACCGGGTGAACTGGGTCGAGGCCCTCAACAC
>DASRUX010000054.1:0-33218 GCA_035655235.1 Rhodocyclaceae bacterium
GGTCCGGTTGAAGCGCTCCCCCGGGATGAGGAGGGGGATGCCCGGCGGGTAGGGGGTGAGGAGCACGGCGGTGACCCGGCCCTCCAGCTCGTCCACCGCCACCCGTTCGATCTCCTTGTGGGCCATCTTGGCGAAGGCGTCGGCCGGACGCATGGCCGGTTCCATGTTGGACAGGTACATCTCGGTGGTCAGCCGCGCCACGTCGTTGGCCCGGTAGTAGCCGTGGATTTCCTTGCACAGGTCCTTGAGGCCCACCCGCTCGTAGCGGGGATGCTTCTGCACGAATTCCGGCAGCACCTTCCACAGGGGCTGGTTGCGATCGTAGTCGTCCTTGAACTGCTGGAGCGCCGTCACCAGGGTGTTCCAGCGGCCCTTGGTGATGCCGATGGTGAACATGATGAAGAAGCTGTAGAGGCCGCACTTCTCCACGATGACGCCGTGCTCGGCCAGGTACTTGGTGACGATGGCGGCGGGGATGCCCCGCTCGGCGAATTCGCCGTCCACGTCCAGGCCCGGGGTGATGACCGTGGCCTTGATGGGGTCGAGCATGTTGAAGCCTTCGGCCAGCTTGCCGAAGCCGTGCCAGCGGTCGCCGGGCTTCAGCATCCAGGCTTCCCGCTCCTCGATGCCTTCCTCGGACAGGTCGTCCGGGCCCCAGACCTTGAACCACCAGTCGGCGCCCCATTCCTCGTCCACCTTGCGCATGGCCCGGCGGAAGTCCAGGGCCTCGGCGATGGACTCTTCCACCAGGGCCGTGCCGCCCGGCTCTTCCATCATGGCCGCCGCCACGTCGCAGGAGGCGATGATGGAGTACTGGGGCGAGGTGGAGGTGTGCATCAGGTAGGCTTCGTTGAACACGTCCCGGTCCAGGTGGCGGTTCTCGGAATCCTGCACCAGGATTTGGGAAGCTTGGCTCAAACCCGCCAGCAGCTTGTGGGTGGACTGGGTGGAGAAGACCATGGACTCCTTGCAGCGGGGCCGGTCGGCGCCGATGGCGTGGTAGTCGCCGTAGAAATCGTGGAAGGCGGCGTGGGGCAGCCAGGCTTCGTCGAAATGCAGGGTGTCGATCTTGCCGTCCAGCATCTCCTTGATTTCCTCCACGTTGTAGAGGATGCCGTCATAGGTGGACTGGGTGATGGTGAGCACCCGGGGCTTGGCGTTCTTGTCGGCGGCGAAGGGATTGGCGGCGATCTTGGCCTGGATGCTTTCCCAGGCGAATTCTTCCTTGGGAATGGGGCCGATGATGCCGAAGTTGTTGCGGGTGGGCATCAGGAACACCGGCACGGCGCCGGTCATCATGATGGCGTGGAGGATGGACTTGTGGCAGTTGCGGTCCACCACCACGATGTCCCCCGGCGCCACGGTGGAGTGCCAGACGATCTTGTTGGACGTGGACGTGCCGTTGGTGACGAAAAACAGGTGGTCGCAGTTGAAGATGCGGGCAGCGTTGCGCTCGGAAGCAGCCACCGGGCCGGTGTGGTCGAGGAGTTGGCCCAGCTCTTCCACGGCGTTGCAGACGTCGGCCCGCAGCATGTTCTCGCCGAAGAACTGGTGGAACATCTGGCCCACCGGCGACTTCAGGAAGGCGACGCCGCCGGAGTGGCCGGGGCAGTGCCAGGAATAGGAGCCGTCGGCGGCGTAGTGGGTCAGCGCCCGGAAGAAGGGGGGCGGCAGGGAATCCACATAGGCCTTGGCCTCCCGCACCACGTAGCGGGCGATGAATTCCGGGGTGTCCTCGAACATGTGGATGAAGCCGTGCAGTTCCCGCAGCACGTCGTTGGGGATGTGACGGGAGGTGCGGGTTTCGCCGTGCAGGAAGATGGGAATCTCGTTGTTGCGGAAACGGATTTCCTCCACGAAGGCGCGCAGTTCGGCCAGGGTCTCTTCCGGCTCGACGGCCAGTTCCTCGTCGTCGATGGACAGGATGAAGGCGCTGGCCCGGCTCTGCTGCTGGGCGAAGGAGGTGAGGTCACCGTAGCTGGTGACGCCGATCACCTCCATCCCTTCCTTGCCGATGGCGTCCGCCAGGGCCCGGATGCCCAGGCCGGAAGCGTTCTCGGAACGGAAGTCCTCGTCGATGATGATGACCGGAAAGTGGAAGCGCATGGCTGCTCCTGAAAAGCGACGACCCGCCGCAGCGGGTCATGAGGATAGGGATGAAACGTTACGCGATGGCGTCAAATCTTGGGCAGGGTGACGCCCACTTGCCCCTGGTACTTGCCGCCGCGATCCTTGTAGGAGGTCTCGCATTCTTCGTCGGACTCGAAGAACAGCACCTGGGCGCAGCCCTCGCCGGCGTAAATCTTGGCGGGCAGGGGGGTGGTGTTGGAAAACTCGAGGGTGACGTAGCCTTCCCACTCGGGCTCGAAGGGGGTGACGTTCACGATGATGCCGCAGCGTGCATAGGTGCTCTTCCCGAGGCAGACCGTCAGCACGCTGCGGGGAATGCGGAAGTATTCCATGGTGCGCGCCAGGGCGAAGGAGTTGGGCGGGATGATGCAGTGGTCAGCCTCGATTTCGACAAAGGACTGGGGATCGAAGTTCTTGGGGTCCACCACCGTATGGTTGATGTTGGTGAACACGCGGAATTCCCGGGCGCAGCGGATATCGTAGCCGTAGCTGGAAGTGCCGTAGGAGACGATCTTGTGGCCATTCACCTCGCGCACGAGGTTCGGGGAAAACGGCTCGATCATGCCGTGCTGCTCCGCCATGCGGCGAATCCATTTGTCTGATTTGATGGCCATTATGTGGGGCGCCCGTCTGCCGAAAAACAAAGGCGGGATTTTAACGATAAATCAACGGTTTTTTGCGGCCTTTTCCCAGACTTTTTTGTGCTTTTCCCGAGCGCCTCAGACAGGGGGCGGCGCGCAGGCCAGTTCCAGGTAGAAGGTGGCCCCCTCCCCCGGCGTGCTTTCCGCCCACACCCGGCCGCCCATGCGGTCCATGGCCTTCTTGACCAGGGCGAGGCCGACCCCGGTGCCGGAAAACTCCTGGGCCCCGTGGAGGCGCCGGAATATCTGGAAAATCTCGTCCCGGTAGGCCATGTCGAAGCCGATGCCGTTGTCCCGCACCCACAGCCGGCATTGCCCTCCTTCCACGGCGCCGCCGATCTCCACCGCGGGATGGGCCGCCTTGGCGGAATACTTGAGGGCGTTGCCCACCAGGTTGCGCAGCACCTGGGCCAGCCCGTGGGGATCGGCCCGCACCCGGACCGGGGGCAGGTCCACCCGCAGTTCCGTCCCCCGCTCCCGGATTTCCTCCTGGCGCTCGGCCAGGACGGCGTGGACGGCTTCCCCGAGATTCACGCTACGCAGTTCCCGGGTCTGCTGCTCCACCCGGGCGTAGGCGAGCAGGTCGTCGATGAGGGCCGTCATACGCTTGGCGCTGCTGCAGATGTGGTCCAGGTAACGGACGCCATCCCCCTCCAGGCGGTCGCGATAGTCCCGCTCCAGAAGCGACACGAAGCCGTTGATGCCCCGCAGCGGCGCCTTGAGGTCGTGGGAGGCGGCATAGGTGAAGGCCTGGAGTTCCTGGTTGGCGGCGGTGAGATCGGCGGTGCGGGCGGCCACCTCGGCCTCCAGCCGGTCCTTGTAGCCCTCCAGGGCCTGCTGGGCCTGCTTGCGCTCGGTCACGTCGCTGAGGAAGCCGCGCCAGATGACGCTGCCGTCCGGCAGGCGTTTGGGGATGGACCTCTCCTCCACCCAGATTTCGCCCTTCTCCGGATGGTCGTAGCGGTACTCGGCATGCCAAGGTGTCAGCTCCCGGGCCGACTCCCGGACGGAGTCCTGCATCTTGCCGGCGTCGTCGGGATGGACCCGGGCCAGCACCGGCCCGGCGTCGGCCGCCAGTTCTTCGGGCCCGTAACCGAAGACGTTGCGGATGGCCGGGCTGGCATAGGGAAAGGCGGTGGCCCCGTCGGGCCGCAGGCAGAAGGAATGGATGACCCCGGGGGAAAGGTCGGCGACCCGCTCCAGCTCCTGGCGGAAATGCAGCCGGGCCAGCAGCTTCTGCCTCAGCCAGGACATCCACAGAAGGCCGGCGCAGAAAAAGAGGAGGACCAGGGCAGCCAGGAGAGTCTCCCGGGCGGTCTGGCGGATATCCTGGAAGACCTCGTCCTGGTCGATCTTGGTGACCATCTGCCAGGGGGTGCCGGGAATGGGCTGTAGGAAGCTGAGGACCGCGACGCCCCGGTAGTCCCGCCCCTCGAAGATGCCTTCGCGCCCGAGCAGGGCCTGGACGGCGGGAATTTCCTCCCGGCTCATGGGTATACGGTACTGGAGGGCGGCGCCTTTCAGTTGGCGAAGGTCGTTCAGGAACAAGGCATCGTTGCCTTCCCGCCGGACGAGCAGCGTCTCGGCGCTGGGGCTGGGCGTCGGCCAGGAGCGGATAAGGGGATAGAGGACCCGTTCCGGGTCGATGCCGACCCACAGGAAGCCCAGGGGACGCCCCCCCTCCTCGGGCGAGGCGATGGGGGCGAGATAGGCGAGGCGGATGGGGCCGCCGGATTCCTGGCGGCGCAGGTCCATCAGCCGCGGCCCGGCGCCGCTCCCCGGGGAGGCGAGGGAGTCTGCCGGCAGATTGGCCCAGTCCCGCCGCCCGGCGCCGGCCACCAGCCGCAAGCCCCCCGCGGCATCGAGCAGTTCCGCGCCCACATAGTTGGCATTGACCAGGAGGGACTGGAGTCGGGCTTCCAGCCGGGCGCCGGAGAGGGAGTCGCGGCGCTCCAGCCAGAGGGCGAAATCCCGCCGGGAATAGGTGCTGCCGAAGATGAGCTGGGCGTCCCAGCGGCGTTCGGCCAACCACGCCTCCACCTGGGCCGCCTTGAAATGGGAAATGGCCCGGAGCTGGTCGTACTCCCGTTGCCGGACATGGGTCGCCTCCGCCGCGTAGGCCAGCCAGCCCAGGACGCCGATTCCGGCCGCCAGCAGGAAGAAGACGCCGACCAGAAGCCCGAGATGGGAGCCGTTGCCCGGCAAGGCCGGCGGTTCCTCCCGCCCGACATCGGACGCTGCCCGTCCCTCGGCACCGGGCCGGCGGGCTGAGGCAGGGACCGGGCGAAGGATGGGAGGCATGTTCCGATGGGGAGGAAACTCGTGGCCAACCTGCCCATATAGCCCTGTTCCGGTGAAAACCGGGATACCCGATCCACCCCATATCGCCGCCGGCAGGCCGGTAATCCGCCCTCGCCGGGGCCAGGATGGGGGTATGGCATAATCCGGCGTTCATTCTTCCCGGACGCCGCCATGGCCGCCAAACCGAACAAGCCCGACACCGAGACTCGAAACGGCGTCTTCCTCGTGCTGGGACTGATCATCAGCGCCATGGTGGTAGGCGCGGCGATGCACTATTTCTGGCAGCGCTACGCCATCCCCCAGAAGCCCAAGCCCATCGAAACCCGCTACCTCAGCCTGGGGGAGCAGGCCATGGGCATCGGCAACCACAGCATCCTGATCCAATTCTCCGTGGAATACGTGGGCACGGACACCGAGGAATCCCTGAAGAAGGTGATGCCGAAGCTGAAGAGCCAGGTCACCAACCGCATGTCCCAGATCCAGACTTCGGACCTCGGCAAGCTGCGCACCCCCCAGGGCAAGAAGGAGCTGGCCAACGACATGCGCATCCTGGTGCGGGATGCCCTGCCGGAGGAGGACGCCAAGAACGTGAAGGGCATCCTCTACGAGAAATTTCTGATCGGGGAGTGACCGGCCCGGCCGCTCCCCGTCCTGGGGATCAGGTGTTCTGGACGACGATATTGGGGAACTTGGCGGTCATGTCCTTGGCCTTTTCGGCAATCTTGACCGCCACCCGCCGGGCGATGGCCCGGTAGAGTTCCGCCGCCCGGGAATCGGGAGCGCCCACCACGGTGGGATGGCCGCCGTCGGCCATTTCACGGATGGACAGCTCCAGGGGCAGGGCCCCCAGGAATTCCACCCCATAGTCCTGGCACATCTTCTCGCCGCCACCGTGGCCGAAGATGTGTTCCTCGTGGCCGCAGTGGGAGCAGATGTGGATGCTCATGTTCTCGACGATACCCAGGATGGGGATATTCACCTTCTCGAACATCTTCAGGCCCTTGCGGGCATCGATGAGGGCGATGTCCTGGGGGGTGGTAACGATGACGGCACCGGTGACGGGCACCTTCTGGACCAGGGACAGCTGGGTGTCGCCGGTGCCCGGGGGCATGTCGACGATGAGGTAATCCACGTCCTTCCAGTTGGTCTGGTGGAGGAGCTGGTCCAGGGCCTGGGTGACCATGGGGCCACGCCACACCATGGGGGTATCCGCATCCACCAGGAAGCCGATGGACATGGCCTGGATGCCGTGGGCCTCCAGGGGCTCCATGGACTGGCCGTCCTTGGATTCCGGCTGGCGGTCGGCGATGCCCAGCATGACGGGCTGGGAGGGGCCGTAGATGTCGGCATCCAGGATGCCCACCGAGGCGCCTTCCTGGGAAAGCGCCAGCGCCAGGTTGACGGCAGTGGTACTCTTGCCGACGCCGCCCTTGCCGGAAGCGACGGCGATGATGTTCTTCACCCCGGGCAGGAGCTTCACCCCGACCTGGACGGCGTGGGCCACGATCTTGGAATAGACGTTGGCGGAAACGTTGCCGACCCCGGGCACGGCCTTGACGGCGGCGATGACCTGGCGGCGGATGCCGTCGATCTGGGTCTTGGCCGGGTAGCCAAGCTCGATGTCGAAGGAAACGTCGTCCCCGTCGATCTTGAGATTCTTGACGGACTTCGATTTGACGAAATCCTTTTGCGTATTCGGGTCTACGATCTGGGCAAGGGCAGCCAGAATGGTTTCTTGGCTCAGGGCCATAGGTTTCTCCAGGGTTATATCCGACTTTTCCAGTCAAGTTTACCGCAGCATCCCCAATCCGACCATAGAGACGATCCCCCATCGGACGCTACCAGCATGTCACTCATCCTCACCGAAATGGCCGAAGGCATCGGCACCATCACCCTCAATTACCAGATCAAGCGCAACGCCCTGTCCGAGTCCCTGATCGAGGCCATCTCCAAGGCCTTGAAGGACTTCGAGCAGCAGGGCATCCGGGCCGCCATCCTGCGGGCCCAACCGGGGGCCAAGGTGTGGTCCTCGGGCCACAATGTGGACGAACTCCCCCTGGGCGGCCACGACCCCCTGGGCTGGCAGGACCCGTTGCGCATGGTCATCCGGGACATCGAGGCCGCCCCCTTCCCGGTCATCGCCATGGTGGAGGGCACCGTCTGGGGCGGCGCCTGCGAGCTGGTCTTCGCCTGCGACATGATCATCGCCACCCCGGAAGCCACCTTCGCCGCCACCCCGGCCAAGCTGGGGGTGCCCTACAACGCCTCCGGCCTCCTCACCTTCCTGAACGCCGCCCCACCCCACATCGCCAAGGAGCTGATCTTCACCGGCCGGCCCATGACCGCCGCCCGCCTGGAGCGCCAGGGCATCATCAACCATGTGGTGGAAGTGGCCGAGATCGAGAAATTCACCCGGGAGATGGCCCGGGCCATGACCCACAACTCGCCCCTCGCCATCGGGGTGATGAAGGAACAGCTGCGTATCCTGTCCCACGCCCACGCCCTGTCGCCCCAGGATTTCGAGCGCATCCAGGGCCTGCGCCGGGTGGTCTATAGCAGCCGGGACTACGCCGAGGGGATCAAGGCTTTCAAGGAAAAGCGCAAACCGGTCTACCTGGGCGAGTAGGCCCGGAACATTCGCCGCCCCGGGCGATCTTTAGGGCGATTGCACTGTCAATGCCCTAAATGTTGCGCCCGAGGAGGCGATGAATCCGTCCGCCGCGCCCGCCAGCGCCGCCCCGGCCGACCGGGAACCGGTGCGCTACGGCATCCGCTTTCTCCTGGCGGTCAGCGCCACCCTGCTCACCGCCGTCACTGCCGGGCTGACGGCCTATGCCTACCTGGCCCTCGACCATCTCCAGGCCCGCATGGAGGGCCTGGCCCAGGGCAACCTGGTGGAGATCAGCCTGGCCCGGCGGCTCCACGACAGCACCGAAGCCCTGCTCCGCCCCATCAACCTGATGGCGGAACTGCCCGGCGAAGCGCCCACCACCGCCACCGTCAACGCCGTGGGGATGCAGTTGCGGGATGTGCGGGCCAATGCCGACGCCCTCTCCGCCCGCCTCGCCGATTTCGGCTCCGACACGGACCAGGAACGCATGGCCAAGGCCCTGGCCGCCCTCCAGAATACCGAGCAGGCGGTGCAGGACTTCACCCGCGCCGCCGGCCGCCGTGCCGTGGCGGAAGGCCGGCGGACCGAGCTGACCCGGCGCATCGATCACCTCTTCGACCAGCATTTCGAGAACGCCACCCGGGTGGAGAACCTGATGCGCACCCTGGTCTCCCGGGCCATGAGCGCCGAACTGCCGGAAGCCGCCCAGCAGGGCCGGCTGCAGACCCGGCTGGACAGCTTCCTGGACCGGGAGATGATCTGGCTGGCGGTGGCCCAGGACCTGCGCACCGATGCCCGGGAACTGCTCTCCCTGGTCCGCAACCTGGCGCAGGAAAACGACCCGGCCCGCCTGCCCATGGCCCAGCGCAATGTGGAAATCTACGCCAACCGGCTCCTGGCCTGGCACCGCCTACCGGAGGAGGACGGGGTGCGCAGCCTGGGCAGGGTCACCGACTCCCTGGTGGCCGCTCTGACCACGTCTCCTTCCCTGGCCCAGCTGCGGGGCGAGGAGATTTCGGCGGAATCCGCCGTGGCCGCCTCCGCCAAGCGGGCCGCCGCAGCGGCGGCGGCGTTCTCCATCCTCATGCAGGAAGTGGTACATGAGCTGGGACAGGATGTGCGGGCCGGCATCCGGCGCACCCGGAGCGAGGTGCAGCGGGCCCAGACCATGCTCACCGCCGCTGCCACCCTGGCGGCCATCATCGGCATCCTGCTGGTTTACGTGGTCGTCACCCGCCGGGTGATCCATCCCCTGGAGCGCATCACCCACGTCATGCGCCGGGCCGCCGCCGACCTTTCCGCCGGCAAGCCGGGCTGGCAGACCGGCCTCATCCCCGCCAGCCCCGCCGACAACGACGAGGTGGCTGCCATGTCCCGGGCCCTGGGCGTCTTCCGGGACATGCTCACCCAGCGGGAGGAGGACCTGAGCCGCAGCGAAGCGCAATTGCGCACCATCCTGGTCACCATCAACGAGGCCATCCAGCTCTGGGACCGGGCGGGACTCCTGGTCTATGCCAACAACGCCGCCACCCACCTGTTCGGCGTCCCGGTGGGGCGCTTCTACAACCAGGTGCCGGGGTACTGGCAATTCCTCCACGACGACGGCACGGCCTTCACCACCGACGATTTCCCCCACATCCTCGCTTTGCGCACCGGCGTCGGGCAAACCGGCGTGATCATGCAGGTGGTGAATCCCTCGGGCATCAGCCATTGGCTCCTCATCAACGCCCAGCCGGTGACGGACGACGACGATGGGGAGGTGCTGGGGGTGGTGAGTTCCTGCTCGGACATCAGCGAATTCAAGCTCCACCAGTCCCAGCTTGAATACCTGGCCCACCACGACCCCCTCACCAACCTGCCCAACCGCACCCTCCTGGAAGACCGCCTGGAGCACGCCATCTTCAATGCCGACCGCCACGGCACCCTGCTGGCCGTGTGCTACCTGGACCTGGACGGATTCAAGCCGGTGAACGACCAGTACGGCCACGCCGCCGGCGACACCCTGCTGCGGGAAGTCTCCCAGCGCCTGAAGGCCCGGCTGCGGGGGGGCGACACCGTGGCCCGGCTGGGAGGCGACGAATTCGTCCTGCTCCTGTGCGAACTGGGGGACGTAGAGGAATGCCAGCACACCCTGGAGCGGGTGCTGGAGAGTATTAGTATGCCCTGCACCCTGGGCACCGATCCCCAGCTCTGCGCCTATGTGACGGCCAGCATCGGGGTGACCGTCTATCCCACGGACAAGGCCGATTCCAACGCCCTGCTCCGCCACGCCGACTACGCCATGTACCTGGCCAAGCAGGCGGGGAAGAACGCTTTCCGGCTTTTCCAGCCCAATTCCCCCAAGCCGCCGGCTGCGGAGGCCCGGCATTAGGGCCGGATAAGCTAAAATTGCGGGTCATCCAAGAAATCCGTGCCCGCCATGACCCGCAAGATTCTCGTCACCTCCGCCCTGCCCTACGCCAACGGCTCCATCCACCTCGGCCACCTGGTTGAATACATCCAGACCGACGTCTGGGTGCGCTTCCAGAAGATGCGGGGCAACGAGTGCTGGTACGTCTGCGCCGACGACACCCACGGCACCCCCATCATGCTGCGGGCCGAGAAGGAAGGCATCACCCCGGAGGACCTGATCCAGCGCGTCCATGGCGAGCATTCCCGGGACTTCGCCGGCTTCCTGGTGGGCTTCGACAATTACTACTCGACCCACTCCGACGAGACCCGGGCCTGCGCCAACGACATCTACGGCAAGCTCAAGGCCGCCGGCCTGATCGAGACCCGCACCATCGAGCAGTTCTACGACCCGGTGAAGGCGATGTTCCTGCCGGACCGCTTCATCAAGGGCGAGTGCCCCAAGTGCGGCGCCAAGGACCAGTACGGCGACAACTGCGAAGTGTGCGGCGCCGCCTACGCCCCCACCGAACTGAAGAATCCCTACTCCGCCGTCTCCGGCGCCAAGCCCGAGCTGCGCAATTCCGAGCACTATTTCTTCAAGCTCTCCGATCCCCGCTGCGAGTCCTTCCTGCGCAAATACACCAGCCGGGACAACGGCGTGCTGCAGCAGGAAGCCGCCAACAAGATGCAGGAATGGCTGGGTGCGGAAGGCGAAAACAAGCTCACCGACTGGGACATTTCCCGGGATGCCCCCTACTTCGGCTTCGAAATCCCCGACGCGCCGGGCAAGTACTTCTACGTCTGGCTGGACGCCCCCATCGGCTACATGGGTTCCTTCAAGAACCTGTGCGGCAAGAAGGGCCTGGATTTCGACGAATTCTTCAAGCCGGATTCCAAGGCCGAGCTGTACCACTTCATCGGCAAGGACATCCTCTACTTCCACGCCCTGTTCTGGCCTGCCGAGTTGGCCCACGCCGGCTTCCGCACTCCGACCAAGATTTTCGCCCACGGCTTCCTGACCGTGGACGGGGCCAAGATGTCCAAGAGCCGCGGCACCTTCATCACCGCCGAGAGCTACCTCACCACCGGCCTCAACCCGGAATGGCTGCGCTACTACTACGCCGCCAAGCTGTCTTCCACCATGGAAGACATCGACCTCAACCTGGAAGACTTCGTCGCCCGGGTGAATAGCGACCTGGTGGGCAAGTACGTGAATATCGCCAGCCGTTCCGCTGGCTTCATCGCCAAGCGCTTCAACGGCCAACTGGCTCCGGCCCAGGCCGACCTGCCGGCCATCCGCTCCATCCAGGAAGCGGCCGAGAAGGTCGCCGAACTGTACGAGGCCCGGGAATTCGGCAAGGCCATGCGGGAAGTGATGCTGCTCACCGACGCCGCCAACCAGTACGTGGATAGCGTCAAGCCCTGGGAACTGGCCAAGCAGGAAGGCAAGGAGGTGGAACTCCACGCCGCCTGCACCAATGCCCTGAACCTGTTCCGTCTGCTGACCGTGCTCCTGAAGCCCATCCTGCCGGCCGTCGCCGCCAAGGTGGAGAAGTTCATGAACATCGCGCCGCTCGGCTGGGACGACGCCCAGACCCTGCTGGCCGCCGGCCACGCCATCAACCCCTACGAGCACCTGATGACCCGCATCGACCCGAAGCAGATCGAGAAGCTGATCGAAGCCAACAAGCAGACCCTGGCCCCGGCGCCGGAGCAGCAGTCCCAGCAGCGCCACGCCGAGCACCAGCAGAAGGAAGCCCAGGCGGCCGCCGCCGAGCCGGTCCACTGCTCCATCGACGACTTCATGAAGGTGGATCTGCGCATCGCCAAGATCGTCGAGGCCAGCCACGTCGAAGGGGCCGACAAGCTCATCCGCCTGCAGCTCGACATCGGCGAGGAGAAGCCGCGCCAGGTCTTCGCCGGCATCAAGTCCGCCTACGACCCCGCCGCCCTGGTGGGCCGGCTGACCGTCATGGTCGCCAACCTGGCCCCGCGCAAAATGAAGTTCGGCATGTCCGAAGGCATGGTGCTGGCCGCCTCCGACCCGGAGGGCAAGACCGGCGGGCTCTACATCCTGTCGCCGGATTCCGGCGCCCAGCCCGGGATGCGGGTGAAGTAAGAAGCACAAGAAACAAGGCCGGTCACACCGGCCTTTTTTGCAGGCCGGCAATTCCAGAAAACAGAACCGGCCGAAAAAGGGGGATCGACATGAAGCAACTGGTCAGCCGGCTCTACCAGACCGGCGATTTCTGGGGCGGCCTGGCCGCCATGCTGGTGGCCCTGCCGGCCGCCATCGCCTTCGGCGTCACCATCTATTCCGCCATCGGCCCCGGCTATTCGGCCCTGGGTGCCCTGGCGGGCATCATCGGCGCCACGGTGATCGGCCTGGTGGCTTCCGTCCTGGGCGGCACCGACCGGCTCATCAGCGCCCCCTGCGCCCCGGCCGCCGCGGTGCTTTCCGCCTTCGCCATCGAGTTGGTGCACCAGGGCGTCGCCCCCGCCACCATCGTCCTCATGCTGCCCATGCTGGGCATCCTGGCGGGCCTGCTCCAGGTGCTGTTCGGCTTCGTCGGCATCGGGCGGCTGATCAAGTACGTGCCCTACCCGGTGGTCAGCGGCTACCTCTCCGCGGTGGGGCTCATCATCATCGGCAGCCAACTCCAGAAATTCGTCGGCGCCCCGGCCGGCACGCCCTGGTGGCAGGCGGCCATTTCGCCCTGGATGTGGGATTGGCGGGGCGTCGTGGTGGGCCTGGTCACCGTTGCCGCCATGGTCCTCGGCCCTCGCCTCACCACCCGGCTACCCGGCACCATCCTGGGCATCCTGGCCGGCGGCCTGGCCTATTTCCTCCTGGCGCTACAGGACGAATCCCTGCAACAGGTCACCGGCAATCCCCTGGTGGTTGGCGCCCTGGGCACCCAAGGGCAGGACTACTTCGCTGCCATCACCGAGCGCTGGCACGACATCGGCGACCTGCGCCTCGGCCAGGTGGCGGCCCTCCTGGGTAGCGCCCTGACCCTGGCGGCGCTGCTTTCCATCGACACCCTGAAGACCTGCGTCGTCCTCGACCAGATGACCCGCAGCCGCCACGATTCCAACCGGGAACTGGTGGCCCAGGGCATCGCCAACATGACCTCGTCGGCGGTCGGCGGGATTCCCGGCGCCGGCACCATGGGCGCCAGCCTGGTGAATCTATCGAGCGGTGCCAGCACCCGGGCTTCCGGCTTGGTGGAAGGCGTCGCTGCCCTGGTGGCGGCCCTCATCCTGGGGGCTTTCATCGCCTGGACGCCGGTAGCCACCCTGGCCGGCATCCTGATGGTGGTGGGCTTCCGCATGCTGGACAAGGAGCCGCTGCGCTTCGTCGAATCCAGCGCCACGGTCCTCGATTTCGGCGTGGTGGTAGCGGTGATCGTGGTGGCGCTGACGGTCGGCCTGATCGCCGCTTCGGCGGTAGGCGTGGGACTCGCCATCATCCTCTTCCTGCGGGAGCAGATCGGCGGTTCCGTGGTGCGCCACAAGTACTACGTGAACCAGATTTCCTCCACCTGGTACCGGCCAGAGTCGGAAATGCGCATCCTGGAACAGAAGGGCGACCAGGGCGTGGTGTTCGAGCTCCAGGGCAGCCTCTTTTTCGGCACCACCCAGCAGCTCTACGGGCAGATGGAGGCCGAACTCAAGACCCGCAGCTTCGTCATCCTGGACTTGAAGCGGGTGCAGTCGGTGGATGTCACCGCCGCCCACCTCCTCCACCAGGTCCGCGAAACCCTGGCGGAACGGGGGGCGATGCTGCTCCTTTCCGGCGTGCGGGAACTGCTGCCCAATGGCCGCAACCTGCGGGAATTCCTGGACCAGATCGGCGTGACCGACGACAGCGAGGCGGTGCGTGTCTTCCCGGAACGGGACAGCGCCATCGAGTGGGTGGAGGACCGCCTGCTGGGAGAACGGGAGGACAGCCCCTGCGAGCCCGAAATCCCGCTCCAGCTCCAGGAAATGGAGCTTTTCGCGCACCGCAAGGACGAGACCCTGGTGGACCTGGAGAGCCGCATGCAGCAGCGCGTCTTCGCCGCCGGGGAGACCATCTATTCCCGGGGGCAATCCGGAGATTCGATCTACCTCATCCGACGGGGCGCAGTGCGCATCTTCACCGCCATCGGCGCCGGCCGGACCCGCCACATCGCCACCTTCGGCCGGGGGGATTTCTTCGGCGGCCTGGCCTTCCTGGACGGCAGCCCCCGGGGCAACGACGCCATCGCCTCCGCCGAAACAGAGGTCTATGTCCTGTCCCTGGAGCAATTCAGCAAGCTGGCCGACGAGCACAAGCGGGTGGCTTATACCCTCGTCTCCGAAATCGCCCGCACCCTGGCCCGCCGGCTACGCTACGCGGACAAGGAAATCTCCATGCTTCAGGAGTATTAGGGCAGGCCCCGTCCTCGGCATTACGATCCGAAGAGCAAGACCGGCGGGTTTCCATATCCCGCCCCCCGCCTCCTGGGTGTCATTTTCTTGGCGCCCCCCATCCAAAAGTCTGCCCCAGCACCAGCTCAAGGCTAATGTCATAAAATGACGGCATTGAACCGAAGGAATACCGACGGCTCCCACCGGGACCTTAAGGCCCAACCTACTTGAGGAAGACTCCGCATGGCTTTAGATAGCAAAATAAATCTGCAGGAACTGGTAAAGGACGCGCGGGCTGAAAAGGCCGCTCTGGAAGCCGAGGGGCAGTCTAAGCAACAGGTGCTGAACAATGTAGCCCTGGACATAAAGCAGAAGCATTCGACGCCCGACGCCCCCCTCGGCATCGATACTCTCATCTGCGTACTGGACTGGGCCTGGCATCCTCAACGCATCATTTATGGCAGAGGCTTCTACGACAACAAGCTCCCCCGGGCGGTGGACGAGGCCGACCCGGACGCCCCCCCTGAGCTCTATCCGATCTTAAGTCAGTTGTATTCTCCGAAAGCAGCCCGGGCTGCCTATGAGGACGCCGAGGCGCTGATGCGGGACAACATGAACGACACCGGCCTCGTCCCATCCGTCGGCGTCGTCAGTTGCAGTCCGGACGTCATTCCCCAGAACAGGCGAATCGACAACTACCAGACGATATTTGCCGAGAGTTGGGCCCTTACCCCCGCTTATGACGAAATCGACAGGAGCAAGAACAACTATCTGTACGTCCGTTGCCGAGCCATCCGGCCGGTCAGAAAGAACCACGAGGCCGCCGATTATCGTGCTCGCCCCCTGATCCCGACCATCAAGGTCTACTGGAGTGCGCCGGCGACCCTGATCCGCCCGAGGGATTGGAATTTGATCGGTTCCAGCTACATCGGAGACTGCAAGTTCATCCAGGAGGGCACTCCGAACGATATCTTTGTCGGCGAAGTGGAATGGCCTCGGGACCAGATTCCGAACCTGGGGCACTACTGCTTCGTTGGCGTCCTGGATGCGGTACTCGACCGCATGGACGACCCGAAAGGTTGGCCCGCCTTCAGGAACCCCGAGGACTTCGAGAATTTCATTCGCAGATACAACAATGCGGTATGGCACAACTTCAACGTCGTTGGCGGCAGCTCCGTCCGCGTTGGTGGCCGCTCCGTCCTCGCCAGCGACCGCTCCGTCCAGGTGAATTTCCAATTCCGGGCAGTCGAAGATCTGGCTGCCGCCTACGACCTTTTCGTTTTCTGCGACGACGACATCGCCCGGAACGCTCGGGCAAGGCCCTTGCCAGTCGGAACCAGCGTAACGCTCATCCTGACGGCGCCAGACCAAGTATCGTTTGTCACCGGCCCCTTCGAGTTCGGGGGCTCCCCTATGCTGATGATGCGGGCGTTCGAAGACTTCAAGGTCCCCAACGGCGAGTGGCAGGCGACCCTCGAATTGACCCTCCCGCCCTCCGCCCCCTCTGGCAGATACTGCGTCACTGCAACCCAGACCTTCACCCGCCGGCCATTCCACTTGGGCGGGGTGAGCTGGATTCTGAACGTCTAATGTGTTCTCGGCGAATTCCCGGGAGGCCGGGAATTCGCCATGCGGAAGCAATCCCCGCTCATATTTCCTTAACATGCCCCTTGGGACCAAGGGGTACGAACAGGAAACTCCAGTCGAACCAGTCGCTCATACCGCTAAACCCGCCGGGATCGCACGTCAAGGTAGTGCCGTCCGGCACGGGCAAAGTGAGTGAGCCGCTGGATAGGGACATCATCACGGTCGAAACATCGGGGTTGGACGGATCCTGATTGATCCGGACCAGGGAGGCCGCCGCATAGTAGGTCTGAGGCTCGCTGGGCGTCCCGTCGCCACCGGGGGGATACGTCAGGGTGACCGACATGACCGCCCGAGGACTGTCTTTCAGGATGCCCACCTGATTCTCTCCCAGGGGGGGTGCAGTTTCGAACTCCGGCTTCACCGCAATATTGGCAAGCACCAAGCCATCCCCGACGGCCACGTAGCTGAGCCCCTCGCGGTCCAACGTTATGGTCTGGCCAGCCAGCCCCTTGACGCTGCCACTGGTCTGCAGGTCTGCAACGGTCAGGGACTCTGCCGTCACCTGGGCAAAGCGGGGCGACGGGTTGTAGACATGGACGGCGCATTGGAGCTGGGCAGAGGGCAGTGGCTCCTCCCCCAGGAAGACATCCATGGTAATTGACGTCGGACAGGCCAAACCACTGATAGAAATGTGGCCTGCCCGCAATTCGGTATCCGTCAATTTCCGCTGGAGCAGAATTTGTTTCTGAGGAACAGCGCTGCCTGGTACGAGGTTGTCGTAAGTAATTTCAGCCTTAAGCTCCTTCCCCCCCCGAGCCCCGACATATGTCCATTCCAGCGAGATATCGGCGCCTTTGCTGTCTGCGGCCACATAGACGGCCTGCTCCGGCCTGAAGTCAGCAACATAACCATCGTTGGGCAGGAGAGAAACCGGCAGGTAGTGGACGCGGGTCGTGCTCGCCCCAGGCCCCTTGAGGGGCCTTACCTTTTCGAGCACGTAGATGAAGGAGGCCCCCGGCTTCGTGGTCATGATGGCATTGGCCGCCCGGAAGAGCAGGCTCTTCCAGGGCGGCAGGAAAATGCTGGCGGACGGATTCTTCGACCTCACCTCGAACGGCTGGCAGGTGATTGAGGCCTTGGAATTGGGCTTGGTGGGGTCGTACGGAACCTCGTACGCCTGAGGCGCCGCCACGGAGAACATGAAGGCGCTCCAATCCTCCAGGAGGAGTTGGGAGCCGGTAAATTCGAAATTGGGCGTCTCCCGAGTGTTCTGGACCAGCATGCAGTTTTCCGGGTGGCTCCTCCCATCCTCTATTGTTGCCTCGTGGGGAAACAGGAACGTCACGCTGTCGACCAAATGGGTAATAGTCAGGTCCTTATCTTTGTTGAAAGGGCGGAAGCCGACCAGGGAAACAAAGAACTCCCCCCGGGACAGGCCGGCATCGCTGCTGCTTCCCGAATTAAGCGTCTCGCTCGAGGTCAGCAGGGGTGATGGCTTGCTTTCAATGGTGTAGCGAACGCCGGTAACGATTCCGTCGTCCTGCGCCGGATTGAGCGTGCTGCGCAACATGGGGTTCTCCAGGTGATAGATTGGTCAGGGCGCTTCTGAGGGGAAATGCGCGACGTTTCACTTTTGTCCCAGGGGGACGAGTTGCAGGAGCCCCTCGCGGATTTCCAGGGGACGGCCCGACAGGTGGGCCTCGTTGCCCGGACTGCGCACCGCATACTGGCGGCCGTCGCCGTCCATCCAGCGCCAATCCCCGGCATCCGACGGCGGTACAGGCATGTAAAGCAGGGGCAGAGGCTCCACATGTCGGCCTGCTGCATCATCATGATCGTGGGAGCCCGGTTCCTCTCTTTCCGCCAACAACGGCCCCATGGGGAAGACCGGCGCCATTGCCCGCAGAGCGGGCTCAAAGAGGGACGGAGGCAGGCTGAGGGCCTGGTCCGGCAGGATGCCGCTTGCCGCATACACGGTGGCAAAGGGGTCGACCAGCAGCAGGAGCCGCAAGGCAGTCTGGTCGCTAAAACTATGATACAGGGGCCGATCCGGCGACAGGAGAGCCAAGCCTGCCCCCTCGCGACTGGCGTAGGGACTGAGCATCGTGGAAACATCCTCACCAAGCCACAATCCCACGAGCCCCTCCTCATGGTCGTCTGGATTGCCGACCAGGATGGGTAGGGGCTTTTCCAGGGGACTGGGGAGCGCTATGGCATCCACACGACGGCGCAGGTCGGCCAACACATCCGGCAGTTCTTCGTCGCCGAAGGAAAAGGCCCAGGAGGGATCCCGGCTGGGCGGCCCCTCCAGTTCGAAGGCCAAGCTGGCGCCTACGATAGCCAAAGGGCGGCCCGTCATGACCGAAAGCCAGGCGCCATGCTCGTCGGCAGGATCAATGCGCCAACCGGCTTCGTCAAGAAGTTCCCCCAGGGCATCGAACCGCTGGCGGCTGTCACCCGCCGTGACGAGTTGCCGAAGCAATCCGGCCAACTCGGGCAGGGTCTGCTCCAGGGCGGATAGATCCCGGCCGCCCGGTGCAGGTTCGAAGACGGCCCCCTGGAGTGCGCCGGTATGCACCATCCCGAGCCAGTTCCCGTCCGGGTCATGGACCATCAATGCCCGGTTGTAGCGATTCCAGGTCCACCAGCCGGCAACCGGCCCGTTGCCAGTGCCGACATTTCTGGTTTCGAAGACGGTACGGGCTGCCTGGAGAAGGCGGGGCGGCATCTGCGCAGCCGGCGACCAGATATGCTGACGAAGTTCCTCCAGATCGTAATTCGGGCGGAATGAGGGAGCGACGAAACAATTCTCCTCGGTAAGCTTGCGCCCCGGCCCGGACCGCCATTCGCCGGCTATGGGCACCACCTGTCCATAACGGTCCACCAGGGTAATACGCTCGATGCGGAACTGCCCCCCGCTCATCTGCCGAAAGCGGCAGGAGTCGAACAAGTTCTTATCGCCGGAAGGCAGCTCTTTGAGATCAGGTACCGGAATACCCGGATAGTCATCCGGCGGCCGCACGCCATCGGCCTGGGGCAGGTAGTTGAGCCGCCTGTCGCGGCAACGATGGATATCGAGCAGGCCGTCAAGGCGCTGGCTCAGGAAATCCCAGTCCTCAAGGGCGCCCACCCGCTTTTCGATTTCCCCAGGGTCGATTTCCTGATCGGCCAGCACCCGTCGCAATTCCGTCCGAAGCACTTCTCTGACCGCCGGGGCGAGGTGGCTGCGCCGACTTATGGAGGTCGTAGTTATGGTATCTGCCGGAGTCTCAGTATGGAGGGAGAAATCTCGTCCGTCGAAGCGCCAATTGCCCGGACCGGAACGCGAATGAAGCGGGACATCGCAGTAGACCAGGCTCCATTCGAGGAAAAGGGGGGACCAGGGCTGGTACCAGGGCCGGCAAGCGGGCTGATAGTATTCCGGCGCAGGCCCATCGCCCAGAAGTTCAAACAGGGCGCGGAGCTGCTCCACAGGGGCGGCATCCTTGAGCGCATCCCAGGGGGCTGCGTCGATCCACGCGTAGGACTTTTCCCCCGCGGCCGGTACGATGGGACCAATCGCGACGCCCTCCTTGCCAAACAAGAGCGGATCGTCCGTCCGTCGGGTCAGAGCACCGCGGCCGCCGGAGAGGATCAGCAACGGGTCCTGGGCTTGATAGAAGCGCCCCGCCCCCGAGGCACGCAATTCCAGACGGGGATCCAGGTTCTTCCGCAAGGCTGCGGCGGCCTTGTCCACCTCGTCGCTGGCAGCAGCCAGGGCCTTTTCCCCGGCTTGGATCTGCGCATCCAGGTCATCCGCTGCCGCTTTTAGACGGCTTTTCATGAAGTCGGAGTCGGCGGTGGTGCCAAAATCGGGCTCGACACCGTTGCCGTCCAGGACCGCACGTTTCCAGGAAAGATCCTGGCGTTGCCGCCTGAGTGCTTCAAGGCGCCGTCCATGGCCGGCCCGCTCCGTTTCCAGCTTCTTCAGACGCCCAAGGGCCTCCTGATCCTGGGGCGAAGCGGCAATCACCTCCTTGCGTCCATCGCTGGCACTCAGTTGTGCGAACACATAGCGGACCTCTCCGGAAACCGAACCGAAAGCGCGGGCGTGCCGGTCCCGGGACAAGGCTTCGCCGTGCTGCTCGACTTGGCGATGCAGCAATTCGGCGAAGCCGGCGCCGTGGCTGCTGCCATAAAGGGCAGCGAGGGCCGACCCTGCGGGAGCGTGGGCCGCCAGCAGCGTATCCAGTCCCTCCATCAAGGTAGGGGCAAGGGCGACCTTGATGCTGCCACTCGCGGGAACGGGACTCGGGATCGCCTCCCTCCGGTCCCACTTGACCCCTCCCAGGTGGCCGGCGACCAGCAGCTTGGCCCCAGGTTCCGGCGCCCCCCCTCTATACCACCACCGCCAGTCCAGGTCGGCCAGCTTCTTGGTCAACAGGTCGCCGCTCAGACCGGCCAGGGGTTCGATATCCTCCCTGCTGTACCAGCCCAGCACGGTGTAAGAGAACTCGGACCGCTCCACCAGGTCGCGGTCGGGTGGGGGCCTACATCCCTCGGGATGGCTGGAAGCGACCGGGTCGTACATGGACAGGACATTCTCGTTGTGGGGCGTGAAGATGGAAAAAGCCGGATTGCCGCCACCGGTGGCGTCCAGGGCATAATCCCCGAATGCCGATTGGTGCAGATCCGGGGAATACCGGTGGGCAGGAATCTTGATCCCGATGGACGTCGCGACGGGCGTGTCCTGGCAAGAGGGATCGAGAAAAGCGGTGGAGGCACATACGGTGTCCTTATCGTCGGGATCTTCACCAACCCCTTGGCCATCGGCCAGGATGAGCCAAGCCATGGCAGACCGCGTCCCCTGGGCATCCGTCTGGGAACGGACGACAAGGTAACGGTTGGGGATGTAAGGGAAAGCCATGCGTCCATCGGCCTGCTGGCTGGCGGTGCGCAGGCCTGGCGGCAAGGTCCAGCTCAGGTAGATGCCGGGGTCGCGGCCGACATCGGCGACCTCCGGATCGTAAAGACCCGGTTCCGCCGTGGCGAAGCCGGCCAGGTTGTCGTATTTCATCGCCCATCGCCCGTTTTCCGGGATCGTCATGGGCGCGCTGACACACAAGGCCTCCACGGCCATGGGGACAAAGTAATGGGTGGAGAGGGTCATTTCGCAGTTCCTTGCGCTTGGAGAATCAATTCCGCTGGAGCCGTCAGCCACTGGACGGCCATTTCCGCCGGACTCAGGATATCCCCGGCCATCGGCCCACCCACCCGCCGGATTTCCCGACTGATGGCGGCCACCAATCCATCTTTCCCTCCAAGGGCGAATATCCGGCGCCCGGCATCCCGCCAGTGCCCGGCCACGGAGATCGGCTCGGCCCCCTCGAGGATGCCGCCCAGGGAATCCTTGGCCAGGCTCCGGCAATAGATCTGCTCTTCGGAAGAAACGCCCGGCGGCAGGAGGGCTGCCGGCGGAGCCAGACGCAACCGGGAAACGACTCCGTCGAAGAGCCACAATTTCACATTCGGCCCCAACTTGGCGCGCCTCACGACGCCAAGGGACCGGCCATCGCCGTCCTCCGCCAAAAGTCTCAGGTCAGGCCAGCTCCCCACCAGTTCGCTGCACAGGAGGACACCGCTGAGGGGCCGGTCCTCCGTCCCGTCGGAAACCGCATCGAAAGGCTTGGCCAAGGCTTGCAGGCTCACCTGCCCGATCCTGGCCGCCGGCTTGTCCAGATTTTCCCGCACGGCCTGCCAGAGTCTTTCCCGCAACGCCTCGTAGATGGCAGCATCGGTGCGGCGGCGCAGGCCAACCGACAGGGCGCCGTCGATCAGCGCCTGCTGCCATTGGGTGTCGATCCGGAATACCCGCAGGCTCTCGGGCGGCAGCATTTCCGGATAGGGGACCAGAGCGGCGAAAGGCACCGGCTCCAGGCGCAGCATCGCGGCAACCGTGGAGACGATGACGTTCAGGTCGGAAGTCGGCAAGGAGGAAAGGATGTCCTCGTCCGCCAGGGAGAATCCCAGGGAGAAATTGAAGTGTCCCAGGGAAACGGGAGAGGAACTCCTGGCCTGGAAGGGCTTTCCGCTGGCGGGCTGCTTGACTAGTTGTGGAACTGCGGCGAGGAGATTGCCGGTCAGCAGTCCGGCAGTCAGGCCCGCGCTGGAGGGTTCTGCCCGGACCTGTAGGAATCCTTGCTTGGCGCTTCGGAGTGTCCGGTGGCGAAGGCGCTTGAGTACATTGAACCAGGACTGCATCAGTCCCCTGTCCGCGAGGCTCAAGTTGCGGCCCAGATACCAGGCGGCGGCATAGGAAACATCCAGGACCTGGTCCTGGGCATCGACGACCAGGGCATCCGAAAACTGCTCCCACAGCCCCGAATGCTCTTCCTGGCGGGATTGGACGGGAACGAGGGGGCCCCGGTACCAGGCGAACAGCTGTTCCCCTGTCCAGGCCCGGTGGGGCAACGGGACGAAGCCGTCGGCCAGCCGCGGAGCCAACTGGGGCGGCACCTTTTCGGATTGGGCAGCGGGATGGAGGAGGCGCAGGTCCCGCCCCTTGCCATCCTTTTCGGCCAGCCCCCGGGCGAGGGCGGCGAACGGTGGATGGCCGTTGGCGTTGCCCGTGGCAGTGAAGGTCCAATTGGCCAAGCTGATGAGACAGAAATGATGGCCCTTGGCACAGTGCTCTTCCAGGCGCCCGTCGGCCCCTTCGGCCCCCGGCAGGAGGCTCCCCCACCCTTCGAGGGAAACCAGATGGACGATGTAGCCCCGTTGCTCGGAGGCGGCCACGGATGACGGGAGGCGGACGGCGGCGACGACGCTGTAGTCGCTATCCTGGCTATCAGCCGCTCCCTGCGTCCTCCGCACATGGGCGGTCCAGGGCAGGTCTTCGAAACGAGGAAGGAGGGCTCGAAACAGCTCTGCCTTCAGACGGATGTATCGGCAAGGCGTATCGCTGTGCTTTTCGGCATCGGAGACTGCGCACTGGGGCCCCACCCGTCCGGATTCCCCTGCAAACTGATCCCAGAAATCGCGGACCGCGCCCCCGAAGCAGCGGTGGCGGGCATCGCCCCCCGGCCGTGCGGAATCCTCGGGGCCGAACTCCAATTCGTCTTCGGTGCATACCAGCAAAGCCAGGCTGGGCAACCGTACATCTCCCCCGATGCCCAGATCGGTCAACCAGGCGCTGTGGGCTCCTTTCAAAACGACATGGGGCAGGACCCCGGACAGGTCGCCCTGGTCCCCGTCGTTGGGGAAACGGGCATGGACGGTATTCTCGGGCAGGCGATAGCGTGGCCCGGCAACACTGAAGCGATGGATATTCGCAACCGGTGCTTCGCCGTCAAGACTCAGGCCATGGGAAACGGTGATGGCATAGTCCCCTGCCCGCAGGCCCGGCAAGGCGTAATCGTCGAGGGTGAGCGCAACGCCGAGGGTTGTATCGGTCATGGTATTGGAACTCGAGAAGGATCAGGCGTAGGGGCGCAACAGGCGGGGCGCGCTCGGATAATGGAGATCGACCGATTTCGCAAACTGCGCGACATCCCCCAGGGGCGGCAGAGGGAAGCCCAGCGCCCGCAACTGGTCGTGGCGTTCCAGGCGGGAGCGATTGGCTTCCGGCTTGTTGAAATTGCGCAGTACCGCCATGGATTCCTCGCCCGCCTCGACGGGCGCAGGCACGCGACAGGAGGGGCCGGGCATCGGTAGAGAGGGCGGGAACTGGAGATAGATGGGCTCGTTGGCGTACATCCGTTCGGGCAGGACGGTCATCGCCTTGCCGGCCATCTCGGCGACGGGAGGGACGATGGTCACTCCGACGATCAGTTCATGGGTGTGCCTATCGCCATTGACTTGGGGCCGGCCACTGTTTTCGGGCAGCCCCCATAGCCCGGTCGCCAGGCGGCCGAGGCGGGGGGAAATCCCCCAGGGGCGCTCCTCGCCCACGGGTTTGCCTTCATGTTCGATACGCACGTCGAGCAGTCCGGTGACGTTGGCACGGCCGATCGGCCGGACCGCAAAGGCTTCGGCTTGAGCCAGCTCCTTGCCGTTGACCACGAGCCGGGTGGACGGAACCGCCACGTCCGCATCGATGCTGAATCCTGCCGTGCAGGCCAGGGTGGGCAAGTGAGATTGCGGCTCGCTTGCCCCAGCGTTCGCCCCGGCATTCACCCTGGCAGCCAGAAGCGGTGGCCGGGACTCCGGGACGCCGGTGGGCAAACCTGCGTCCATGCGCAACCTGATCCGGTCCTTGTCGGGAGAAACAAGCTGTCCTTTGACCTTCTCCCAATCCGGCAGCGATGAGGGCTGAGTCTTTTCGCCGAACTCTATCCTGACCTTGAACAGATAGAGGTCCAGGAGAATGTCGCCATGGAGGGGCGGGCCGGCAAAGTGGATGGATGCATCCAGTTCCACCTTCAGGGTCTTCTTGATGGACAGGAAATCGATGTCGTAGGAAGCACCGATGCTGACCGCCGCATCGGCCTCGAACGAGAGAGGCAGGTAACGCATCAGGAAGTCGGCATGGGCCTTGAGCCAAGCCTTGAAGCCGCCGGACTGGAAGGTGATGTCCAGGGCGCCGCCAGCCATGACGCAGGCGGGGGTGACGGCCCCGTAGACGCCGCCTTTGACCACGACCTTATCGCCATAACGCCAGTTGAAGCCCACTGCCTGCAAAATAGGCCAGTCCGCGGGGCGCTGGAAAGCCGGGTGGTAGCCACCGATGCTGATCACGAAATCCGGATGGCTGGAATTCAGCCACCAACAGGCGCCCATGGTGCCGCTCAGCACGCACTCCTTCACCAGGAGCCATGACCTGGGCGTGAGTCCGCCGCCCAGGGCCAGGTAGCCTGCCAGGGGTTTGATGGTGGCCTGGAATTCCACTTCGATGAAAGCAAGCCCGGGGCTCGCGCCCCTGGGCAGTCCCGCACTGCACAGACCCATGAGGGAAAAGGTGAGGTCTGAGCCAATGACCGCCAAGGCGACGGCATTGGTTTCCACCATCTCGTAGGTGGTAAAACGCAGCCCCCCCGCCAACCAGACGTTACCCGGCTTTGGCGTCAGCCAGGCCCGCTCCGGCGCCCCGACGGTCAGCTTGTCCAGAACCTGGAGGGCAGAGGGCGTTTTGCCATCCTTGTCCTTGGCGAACAGGCCCGCCACGAAAGGGCAGTCCCAGACTTCGCCAATACGGGGCGCCCGCATGCTGTAGTTGAATCCCACGCCACCGGAAAACCCGGTAACGAAGAAAGCCGGATCGCCGCCCAGAGGAGCCCTCAGCTCGCCGAAGATGAACATGGCCGGCAGGCCATCATCCAATATGCAGAGCCCGCCGACACCGGCGACGCTGATCTTGGAAACCCGGACAATTGCCGCTCCGGACATGGCGAAACTTACGGCATGGCCCCTGACTTTCGGCATCTGGGCCAACTCGTCAGCATCGCTCACCCGCAGACCGGCGGCTACCAGGATCGGATCCTTCTCGAAGCCGAACCCCAATCCGCTCAGGTGGAATTCAGGCTGGAAGGCATTGAGGGGTGAGCTCAGCCCGAGGCCATCGGCTTCCAGGGTAAGGCCGGCAACGCTCACAGCCCCATCGACCAATACGCCGAGGCGGCCTTTGTCGAAACGGATGCCAACCCGGCGCACGGACAGGGGACCAAGGTTCTTTTGCAGGGAAATCCATTTGGTGGTGCCCGCTCCTTGGGTGCCGAGATCGTCGCTCACCGATGATGGCCCTTCGGCCCGTACGGGGGCCGGCAACAATTCGGCGTGGGCGCCGGAAGAGGCGAGAGCCCGCAATTTGGCCTTGCGCTTGCCCGGAGTGAGCGCCAGCATGAGGGAAATCTGCTTGCTGCCCAGTTCCAGGGACACGCCCATGCCCAACTGGCCGCCACTGATTCCCGACGGCGCGGCCCCCAGGAGGGCCGCCGTGAAATCCTTCAATTCGTCCTCGGAAAGGGCACGATTGGCCACTAGGAGCCAGGGGTCGATCAGTCCCAGATCCAGTTCCGGCGGCAGGAGCTTCCCCACCAGGGGCAACTGGGAGGCTTGCAATCGCCGCTTGATGACGGCCCCTCCGGCCAGCAGGGGCCTGGCCCCGGGCTCCTTGCCCGCCCCCTTGATCCGCAGTCGCCCGTCCCCCATTTTCCAGACACCAAGAGCAAGGTCCAGCTGGTACGTCTTTTCGCTTATTTCTGCCCACGCCGACAGTGACTGCAGACGGAAATCCAGCTCTTCAGGCAGGGCTGGCAGCGCCTCTTCCTGGCCAAAGAGATGCATCAGGTCGTCGAGCCCGACGGTGTCTTCCCGCTTCACCTCCTTCTTCTCTATCTTGTTTTTCTCGTCGCTCTGCACCAAGTCTAGGCCAAGCTTCCATTGGCCTTCATCGTTGCGCAGGACACGGGCTATGAGGGTCAGGCCGGCCACCTCCGCAGTACCGGTCAACCAGGCGCTATAGGTAGGCTTGGTGCCTTCGGTACCGCGTTCGATCCTGAGCGTGGAAGCAAGATGCAAGCTGACCGTTGGTTTTTGCTGTTCATCCAAGACCAGGGGAACGGTAACCCCCCAGTCGAACTGAATTTTGAGTCCTCCAGTCCGAAAAGAGAAATCCAGGTTGTCCAGGGAAACGAGCGCCAAGTGGGGAGGCAGGCCGAGTTGCCAATGGGCTCCCAGCACCTCCATTTTTACCCCACGCTGGGCCAATTGAGCGTAGAAATACCAGACTCCATCCTTTTCCCTTCCTGCACATGCTCGGAAGGGCAGTCCGGCGAGGCTCACGCCGGCCTCAAGGCTACCGCTGTAGCGACGCTCTCCTTCCGCCTTGAGCAAATTCTCTATTTCCAGGTGCAGTGTCGGATCCTTGACTTCAAAGAATGGATCCACCCCCGCCCGGCCAATCATGCCGGAGGTCAGGGCCAAGAACCTAACCTCCGGGGTAAGAGGATTGAAGCACAAGGTAAAACTGGTGATATTGATTTGCTCAATATCCAGGAAGGCTGCCGGCACAGCCTGATGCCCCACCATGGGTAAGCCGGACAGGGGCAACGTCAGGTTTCTCAGTCCGGACCCAGGATTGAATCCGGCACGCAGGGTCAGCTCCCATTCGGCCGACGGGTCGTTCAACGGGACCTCAATGGACGCGTGACTCCAAAGCCTGCCCGGCATAAGCAGCCCGCCGGAAATCCAAAGGCGCGGTCCATCCCGGCCAACCCGCACATAGAGCGCCGCCCCCTGGATCAATAAAGTTTCAGCCAGACGAAGCGGCGTTGTGAGGGCCACCTCAAAGTCCAGGCCGTGGAATATGCCGTCCTTGCCGAAGGGGTCGAACCGCAGATCGAACTTTGTCAGCGCCAAGCCGTCCAGAACCCGCAGGCACTCGGGTAACTGGCCCTGGAGAGCGGTGTATTTGAGGGCATCAGCACCATCGAACATCTCTGCGGCGATCGAGAGGAATGCAAGAGGTGTCCGCAGCAGGTACAGAGGCTCTTCCAGGCGCAGTACCCAGGGCTCTCCTTTCGCCAGTGGCACGAATAGGGAAACCAGGGGAAAGCTGCCGGGGTCGATGTCATCGCTTCCCGGCTCCTTCGGTAGTTCCACCCCGAGCTTAGCCCTCACTTCCACGGATGCCGGCTGGTCTGTCTGGACACGGCGGATGAGCAAAGCGACGTTCTCCAGGCTGATCGCCTTCAATTTCGGGAACGTTAAGCGATCAGCCCATAACTCCACTTCGAATAAAGGCTGGAAATTCGAATCGGCTCTAAGCAGGACGGAGATGCGTGAGTGAAAGGCTTCGCATGCCTCGACCAACGGTTGTATGGCTTCATGGGCCGACGCGGGCACCATGCGCTCGAAGAGGCCAGCCATAAGAAGCTGGAAGTCTCGTACCTCAAGGACGACTTCATCCACGATCCCTTGTTCGTCGACGCAAAAGAGAAATTCCAACCGACACGCCATGTCCCCGGACAGCTTCAGGGCGGCGCAAACGCTCACGAACTCGGCCTCCTGTTCCCGATCGTCTTCGCCACTGCCTATGGTCAGATCAAGCCCCTCGGCGGCGAGGAGGCGCTCTAACTCCTGCAACCCCGCGCCAACTCCCGGAACAGATGGTTCCAGAACATTGGCCAAATCCCCAAACCCGATGTTCCGCCCTGGTGCAAGCTTGCCGCCGATATCTTCCAATACGCCCATGCTTCCGCCTCCTGTGGAGTTCCTGCTCTCTAGTTCGTTTTGTAGAACTCGGCGACGTCGAAATCATCGGTCGTCAATCCTAGAACACCGACGAAATTCCTAGCCAAATACATACGACGTTTAATTTTATCTGGAGTGGGAATATTATCTCCGGTTTTTTGAGTCGTCGTACTGCTGAAAAAATGAATAGAAACCAGGCCCAGAAGAGGATGAAGAAATAGATCAACAAGCACATCTCTTATAGTGTCCGCAGTATCGGATTTGACTTTTTCGTAGCCCACTCCGCCCAATTTTATAATCGAGTCAAAAATATATTGAGCAACCTTATCTGACAATAAAAAAGCCTTTGACATATCACCATCAAAATCGAAGGGGGACTTCCTATTCTTGATCAGCCCTGCCATATTTACCGGCACCGAGTCTTTATCGTCCTTGAAACCAAGAATCGGCCTTAGCATGGACCAAAAGTCCTCTCCAAATTGCCCCAGCAAAATATCCAGGCTAGCGTCAGCCTTTGCATCACCCGAGGCAGCCCGAATCGCTAGCCTGTGCGATATCCAAAAGAGCCGGCGGAAAGGGTCACTTACAAATTGAAAATATGGTTTGAAAATCTTTTGGCTTTTATCTCCTACAGGATAGAAATCTTGCCGTTTATTCGACACAGAATCATCACCTTCTTTGGGAAAAACTTGAAGATCATCGGGAGCATTGAGGGACTTGGAATTATTTTTTGCAAAAGGCATAGGATGATCAAAGCAGGGATAGAATCCATCCCCTTTGAGTGCTGCCCCAGAGCCCAACTTCACAAGATCCTTTCCTTTTATCTTCCGATATACTTCTATTTCATCATGAAGCTTACGATGGGTAGTTTTTTTCAAATATGTTTCCGTTTCGTCTTTATTGGTTTCCTGCCCGGCAGGCCAATTTTTCTTCAGAGTACACCCATCAACATCAATCCTAAGAGCCAGCGGAGACCAAAAATATACATTGGAGTCCTCTTGTGGCTCCTGTCCCTCTTTCTTAATCCGCTTCCGCTGTTTCTTATTTTTCTGCGCCTCCATAATACTCGCGATGGCCTTAACGGAATCACCTAGCACCACCCGATTAGTCAGATAAGCGGTAGGGGTCACGGGCTGAAAGTTCAAGTTGGATATTAGGCTCCACCGTCTCAAATTCTCGTCAGCCATGGCCAATAGACTCTTACACGCTTTTGCAGCATCTTTATTCAAACCTTTGCCATCGTCCCAAAGCGCGAAGTCGTTCCACACATAAGCTGCAAAATCCAGATTTTCATGATTTTCTTTTGTTGACGCACAAGCCCTTTTCTTCCTCGACTCCGCTGTTGCAAGCAGAGATTCGAAAAATCTATCACTCGGTAAATTGCTATATATCGTGTTAGCAAGAGTAATAACGGTATCCGGGCTCAGTTTCTCCAGCCAATACTTTGCTCCGGGGTCTTTATCAAGCATGGCGACACTGGTGGCACTACCATGGTGAGAGCTTTTTACAACCGTCAGACTTCTGATCGCATTGTCCTTCCCACGCATCCATTCCGGTGCCTTTTCCGGGTCGGTCAATTTCTTGAATATAATATTTTCCAATTCAGAATGATTGGATTCTTTGCTTGCACCGGCATCCCCTGCGGAGAAATAAAGAAAATCTCCCCATTGGACAATGAACCCCAGAGAGTATTCGTTCGGATCCAGCGTTTTGCCAAGACTTCCCGAGTCAGCCAATTCGTCCACATCCCCATCACCGCCTTGCGATGGAATTACCCCAGCACCGCAGACCCAGCGAAAGAATATTTCCTGTTGATCGGTAGGATCAAGGACCGGTGTATTATATGAATCGGGATCCATTTTCCTTTCCATTGCAAACGGAGGAAGGGTCCATACTTTTTCATCGTCTAGATGTTTTTGGATATATTTCAGATAGACCCCTTCAGACGCGCCGATCACCTTAGAACTCACAAAACGAGGACAAACGGCTCCAGTCCGAATATAAGCCCCTGCGCCCAAACCCGGATCAATCGTTACCCAAGCTTTTATTTTTTGTCTCTTTATCCCGCTATAGTGGTCGTCATGAAAATGACTCAACAGCATGTAGTCGAATATTCTGTCCTTACCCCACTTCAGTTCTTGTTCTTGGTAATGTGTAACTGTTTGATCTAAGGCGTGTGAAGCCCAACCGCCATCTACGATGATGCTTCTATAAAATTTCGCATCATCCTCATCCGGGTTAGGCTCTACGGCCACGTCCCAACCCTTCGCCTCAATGATTGTGCAATCGCTCCGACCGACATGGAGATGGTGGAATCTCAGGCACTTGTATTTTGTTGCCGGGATTTGGACGGTAAGGTGATCGGAGCCCTGATGGGCGGACACGGTAGCTTTCATATTGCAAATCCTGGAGTTCCAATGGCGGGAACAAATCCCGAGTCGCCGAGGGGCCGGACCTGCATCAGCCATTGGCATCAGGTGGCCGTGACGTTTGCCCGGCTTTTGCGAGCAGAGCATGCATCGACATTGCGACACACGCCGGCAATATTACATCAGCATTTATAAATGCCAAACAGATCACCGCGCGAAGCTCAACTGTTTGCGCTATCGGGGTCGAGGCGACTTTGGAAAGGCGCCTCGGGAGAAGATCAGTCCTTCAGCAACACCCACTTGCCGCCCTTGACGGTCATCATGACCCGGGCCCGCTCGTCCATGCCGTTGTGGTTCTGGGGCGTCATGTTGAAGACGCCTTGGGCGCCCACCACTTCCTTGGAATGTTCCAGGGCCTCCCGCAGGGCTTCGCGGAATTCCGGGGTGCCCGGCTTGGCCTTCTTCAGCGCCGTCGGCACGGCCTTCTGGAGCAGCAGGCCGGCATCGAAGGTGTTGGCGCCGAAGGTGGACATGCTTCCCGCCCCGTACTTGGCCTCGTAGGCCTTGATGTAGCCCTGGGCCACCGGCTTGATGGGGTTTTTCCCGTCTAGGTCGTCGGCCACCAGCATGGGGCCGCCGGCCATCAGGGTGCCTTCTACCGCCTGCTTGCCGAGCTTGATGAAGTCGTTGGTGGCGACGCCGTGGGTCTGGTAGATGCGGCCCTTGAAGCCCTTCTCCTGGAGGCCGGCCTGGGGCAGCACCGCCGGGCCGCCGGTGGCGGCGATGAAGACGGCGTCCGGCTTGGCGGCGATGGTCTTCAGCACCTGGCCGGTCACCGACTGGTCGGTACGGGCGAAGCGCTCGTTGGCGACGATGCGGATGCCCGCCTTCTCGGCCAGGGCGCCGAACACCTTGTACCAGTTCTCGCCGTAGGGGTCGTTGAAGCCGATGAAGCCGACGGTCTTCACCCCGGCCGCCTTCATGTGGCCCAAGACCGCCTCGGCGATGAGATCGTCGTTCTGGGTGGTCTTGAACACCCACTTCTTCTTGTCGTCCATGGGCTGGACCACGGCGGAGGAACCGACGGTGGTCAGCAAGGGGGTCTTGGACTCGGCCACGAAATCGAGCATGGCCAGGGCCGCCGGGGTGGTGGTCGGGCCGATGAGGGCGTCCACCTTGTCAGCCAGGAGCTTCTTCACCCCGGTCACCGCATTGGTGGGGTCGGAAGCGTCGTCCAGGACGATGTACTCCACCTTCTGGCCGGCGATCTCGGTGGGCAGCAGGGCGACCGTATTCTTCTGGGGAATGCCCACCACGGCGGTCGGCCCGGTGCTGGAGGCGATCACCCCCACCTTGATGTCCGCCGACGCGAAGCCGGAGGCGAGGAACAGGGAAGCGAGGACGGCGGCACAACGGGTTTTCGGCATGACGGCTCCAGTTCGGGCAAAATATTGGCTGTGATTATAGCGAGCCCCGCATGCTGACCCTCAACCGGCCGCCCCGCCCCCGCCTGACCCTGCGCATCCTGGCCTACGCCCTGGCCGATGTCTTCGGGCTGGCCTGCGTCTCCATCGGCGCCAGTTGGTTCGTTGCCGGCAAGGGGGCCATCGTGGCGGGATTTCCGTCGTCCCTGGCCGAGGCGGTAGCCTGCACGGCCGGCGGCGTGGTGGTCATGTTCTGGGCGGTAGCCCGCATCCTCCGGGAAATCCGCAAGCAGGGGCCGGAACTGGAAGCCCGCTACCGCCAGTACATCAACGAAAATCACCCCGGCAAGCTCCCCCCCGAGCCGCCGAAGTAGATGCCTGCCACCCCGTTGTTCGAAATGCCCAGCCCCTTCGAGGTGGAGACGGGCAAGGTCCTGATGTTGGAACCGCCCTGGGCCCGCCAGGGCGAATTGCGCCAACAGCTCCTGGACGAGTCCTACCCCAAGCCTTTCGTGGTGGACGACGGGGAAAAGCGCTACCTGTACTTCAACGTGCGCCTCATGCAGAGCGCCATGAGCCTCTCGGCCCCCAACGCCCTGGAGCTGCGCTACACCCAGAAGATGATGTCCTTCCTGCTCTTCAACCCGAGGCCGAAGCGCATCGTGCTGATCGGACTGGGTGGCGGCTCTTTGCTCAAATTCTGCTACTACCGCCTGCCTTCCACCCAATTCACCGCCGTGGAACTGGACCCGGACGTGATCGCCCTGGGGGAAGCCTTCCTGCTGCCGCCCCAGGGCGAGCGTCTGCAGATCATCCAGGGCGACGGCGCCGAATACCTGGAAAGCGCCGAAAAGGGCATCGACGTTCTGATGGTGGATGCCTTCGACAAGACCGGCTTCGCCCCCGCCCTCGCCAACCGGGAATTCCTGGAGAACGCCCAGGCCAAGCTTTCCGGCAGCGGCATCCTGGTGGTCAACCTGGCCGGCGACAAGGAAAGCTACGCCGGCCTCATCGGCTTGGCCATGGATGTTTTCGACGACCAGGTGATGGTCTTCTCCGTCCCGGAGGACGGCAACCACATCCTCCTCGCCTTCAAGGACCGCTACTTCGAGCCCCGCTGGCGGCAGGTGCACAATTTCGCCAAGGAGTTGCGGGCCCGCTTCGGCCTCGACTTCCCCGCTTTCGCCCAGAAGATGGAACG
>DASRUX010000055.1:0-2927 GCA_035655235.1 Rhodocyclaceae bacterium
GGCAAGGTGGAAAGCTCCAATAAGCGGGAATTCGGTTACGCCGAGATCCGCGCCCGGGGCCATTCCAAGCTGTTCGACGGCATCCAGGACCGGACCAACGAAGAAGGCCATGGCCTCCTGGAAGTGTGGATGAGCCACGGCGACAAGGTGACCCAGCTGCCCGCCGGCTTCAAGGTCATCGCCGGCAACGACTCCTGCCCGGTGGCCGCCATGGCCGACGAGGACCGCAAGTTCTACGCCGTCCAGTTCCATCCGGAAGTGACCCACACCCTCAAGGGCAAGGAGATGATCGCCCGCTTCGTGCACGACATCTGCGGATGCGGCCACGACTGGAACATGCCGGATTACATTTCCGAGGCCGTCGAGAAGATTCGCGCCCAGGTAGGCAAGGACGAGGTCATCCTGGGTCTCTCCGGCGGGGTGGATTCCTCCGTGGCAGCGGCCCTGATCCATCGCGCCATCGGCGACCAGCTCACCTGCGTCTTCGTGGACAACGGTCTGCTGCGCTTGAACGAAGCCGAGCAGGTGATGCAGCTCTTCGCCCGCAACCTGGGGGTCAAGGTCATCCATGTAGACGCCACCGAACAGTTCATGGGCCACCTGAAGGGCGTCTCCGACCCGGAGCAGAAGCGCAAGATCATCGGCCGGGAATTCGTCGAAGTCTTCCAGGCCGAGGCTGCCAAGCTGCCCGCCGCCAAGTGGCTGGCCCAGGGCACCATCTATCCCGACGTGATCGAATCCGCCGGGTCGAAAACCGGCAAGGCCCACACCATCAAGAGCCACCACAACGTCGGCGGCCTGCCCGAGACCTTGAATCTCAAGCTCCTGGAGCCGCTCCGTGAGCTGTTCAAGGACGAGGTGCGGGAACTGGGTGTGGCCCTAGGGCTGCCCCACGACATGGTCTATCGCCATCCCTTCCCGGGCCCCGGCCTGGGGGTGCGCATCCTGGGCGAGGTGAAGAAGGACTTCGCCGACCTGCTGCGCCGGGCTGATGCCATTTTTATCGACGAACTGCGTGCCGCCGACTGGTACGACAAGACCAGCCAGGCCTTCGCCGTCTTCCTGCCGGTGAAGAGCGTGGGCGTCATGGGCGACGGCCGCACCTACGAATACGTGGTGGCCCTGCGCGCCGTCCAGACCCAGGACTTCATGACCGCCCATTGGGCTGAACTGCCCCATTCCCTGCTGGGCAAGGTCTCCAACCGGATCATCAACGAAGTCCGCGGCATCAACCGGGTGGTGTACGACATCTCCGGCAAGCCGCCCGCCACCATCGAGTGGGAATAAGGGCATCTCGCCCGGCTGGCGCCGCCATGGCGCCAGCACTCCCACTGTTTTTCTATTCGAATAAGCCGAATAATTACTCAGTATTCGGCTTATTTTTATGGATGGTATGCCAGCCTAGAATCGAAAGCTCTCGATCAGAGTTTCGTTCCATGGCCAACCACTTTCGCTACTTCCGCGCCTCCATCGTCCTCAGCCTGCTGGCGATAGCCATCGGCTACGCCATCGGCGGGCTGGCCGCGGCAGCGACCGTGGGATTCCTGATCGTCCTCGAAACTTCCCTGTCCTTCGACAATGCGGTGGTCAATGCGGGCATTCTCAGGAATTGGGACGAGAAGTGGCGGCGCTGCTTCCTTCTCTGGGGGATGCTGGTCGCCGTGTTCGGCATGCGGTTGGTTTTTCCTGTGCTGATCGTCGCCCTGGCGGCCGGTGTGGGGCCTCTGGCGGCGGTGGATCTGGCCTTGAACCGGCCCGCCGAGTACGGCCGTATCCTCACCGGCGCCCATCACCAGATTGCGGCTTTCGGCGGCGCCTTCCTGATGATGGTGTTCCTGAAGTTTTTCGTTGCCCACAACAAGACCCACCACTGGCTGGAGTGGATCGAGCGCCCCATGACCCGCCTGGGCAAGCTGGAAGCGGTCGAGGCGGCCTTGACCCTGGTGGTCATCCTCGGGGCGGCTGGGCTGCTGGGGGAACCCGAGCGGGCCGAGTTCATCACTGCCGGCGTGTGGGGCGTGGTTACTTTCATTATCGCCAAGGGAGCCTCTGCCCTCCTGGGCGGAGACGAGGGCGGGGATAGCGTCATCCGGCAGGGGATCGGCGGCTTCCTTTACCTGGAACTGCTAGATGCAAGCTTTTCCTTCGACGGGGTGGTGGGAGCCTTCGCCATGACCAACAACCTGATCGTAATCGCCCTGGGCCTGGGGGCCGGCGCCCTATTCGTTCGTAGCTTCACCATTTTCCTGGTGGAAAAGGGCGCCCTGGACAGCTATCGTTACCTGGAACACGGTGCCTTCTGGGCCATCGGCGCCCTGGCGGCCATCATGCTTCTGGGCATCAAGTGGCACATCCCGGAGGCCGTTACGGGACTGCTCGGCGCCACGCTTATTGTCCTTTCCATTGCCAGTTCAGTTCGCGCCAACCGCAAGGTGGCAACCCTCTCATAAGGAGAATCCCATGAAACGCATCATCCTGTTTCTGCTGACCAATGTGGCCGTTCTGGTCACCCTGTCCATCGTCGCCAGCCTCCTCGGAGTGAACCGCTACCTCACCTCCCATGGCCTCAACATGGGCCTGCTGCTGGGCTTTGCTGCCGTCATGGGCTTCGGGGGCTCCTTCATTTCGCTCCTGATGTCGAAGACCATGGCCAAGTGGTCCACCGGCGCCCAGGTCATCGAGACGCCCCAGAACAGCACCGAGTTCTGGCTGGTGGATACGGTGCAGCGCCTGGCCCACAACGCCGGTATCGCCATGCCGGAGGTGGCGATCTACGAAGGTGAGCCCAACGCCTTCGCCACCGGCGCCACCAAGAACGCCTCCCTGGTGGCCGTTTCCACCGGGCTCCTGCAGACCATGAACCGGGACGAGGCCGAAGCCGTCCTGGCCCACGAGGTGTCCCACGTCGCCAACGGCGACATGGTGAC
>DASRUX010000056.1:0-6666 GCA_035655235.1 Rhodocyclaceae bacterium
AAACTGCCGTCGTCGGAAGTCTTCCTCCAGGCCGTGGACCGGGTCTTCAGCTCGGGCTTCCTGTTCGGCGGCCTCGACTACGCCGCTCTCCTCAAGCTCCTCTACGATTTCGATGTGACCCGGTCGGTGGACCATCTGCGCATTGCCAGCGAAATCCGGGAATTTCCCCCCGCCCGACGGGCTCTCTACAAGGGTGTGAGGATCGCCGGCGGCGAGGCGGTCTACATGTTCGAGCCTGTCGAGCTGGAAAGCACGGTGGACGAGCCGGTCTATGAAACCGACGCCAATGGCGAGCAGAAGGTCATCGGCAGCGAACGCAAGGTGGTGGCGGAGAAGGCCAGCCTGGAGCTGGATGAGTTCGTGGCGGAGATGTGGGCCAAGGGCGTGCGCTTCGGCATCGACATTCCCGCCGTGCAGGCCGCTATCCGCGAGGGCAAGTGCGAGCGGGTGGTGGTGGCCCGGACCAAGGAAGCCAAGGAAGGGCAGGATGCCGGCGTCAAGGAAGAGACCGACGCCCTGCACCGGGACAATCGGCCCCGCCGCCTTCTGGATGGCAGGGTGGACCTGAGCCAGTTCAAGAACCGCTTCCCCCAGATCAAGAAGGGCACCTTGCTGTTCCGCAAGACGCCCCGGGAACTGGGCGAGCCCGGCCGCACCGTTTCCGGTCAGTACCTGGCACCGCCGGTGCCCAAGGATTTCGACCTCTCCGGCCTGGCAGGGGAAGGGACCTGCATCGAAACCCGGGACGGCTGCGAATACATCATCGCAGCCAAGGATGGCTTCCTTAATCTGGATACCAAGACCAACTGCATTTCCGTCACCGAGAAGATCGTCAACCGGGATGGGGTTAGCGCCCGCACTACCGGCAACCTGGTCCTGACCGGGGACGAGTACGAGGAATTCGGCGAGGTCCAGGAGGGGCGGGTGGTCGAGGGCAAGGGCCTCACCTTCCATGCGGATGTCTTCGGCAAGGTCCTTTCCTCCGGCGGCAATATCGTCCTGGAACAGAACCTGGTGGGTGGGGCGGCGGTGAACCGGAACGGTTCCATCGCCGTTGCCGGGCTCACTTCCAACGCCCTGGTCCAGACCGCCAGCGGCGTTATCCACCTGGCCCGGGCCGAGAATTCCATCCTGATCGGCGACCGGGTGGAGGTGGAGTCGGCCCACAACTGCATCATCCTGGCCGACTCGGTGGAAATCGAGAAGGCCGAGGGGGGCGCCATCGCCGGCCGCCGGGTCCATATCGAAGCGGGTGCGGGCTGGAGCGGGCAGGAACTGCTGGTTTCCATGCTCTTGCCGGATTTTTCCGGCATCAACCAGGCCCAGAAGAAGGAACTGGGCTACCTGGCCGAATGCGAGGAACTGGTGGCCGGGTTGAAGCGGGGCATCGACAGCCTGATGGAGCAGCCGGAGCTGCAGAAGTATTTCGCCCTGGCCGGCAAGATCCATCGCAAGGAAATCACCCTGACCTCGGAACAGCAGGGCCAGTGGCAGCAGATGTCGGCCCGTCAGGCTCCCGCCTTGAAGCGCATTTCCCAGGGGCGGCAGGACATGAAGTCCCTGGAGGGCGAAATGCAAGGCGTGCGGGAGAGGATTGCGGCCTTCGAAACCGAGAAGAGCAAGGCAGTGGGAGAGGTGGAGTGCCGTATCGACTCGGTCCAGGGGGACGTGATCGTACGGACCCTGGTGCAGCCCTTGGATGCTCCGCCGCTCTCCCGCCTGCCGCCTCGCGATCTCAAGCAGCGCCTGCGGGCACCCGATGAGGGAGGGAAGCGGCTGTTTGCCGGCAACACCGGCCAGTTTTCCTGGAAGCCGGCGTAAGCGCTTCCTAGCTTCCTTCCCGCTCGTCCAGGGCCATGGCGGCCTTGACCAGCTCGGCCAGGGTGCGCACGTCCATCTTCTCCATGACCCGGGCCCGGTGGGCTTCCACCGTCTTCATGCTGATGTCCAACTCGTCGGCGATCTGCTTGTTGAGCTTGCCGGCCACCACCAGGCGCATCACTTCCCGTTCCCGGGGCGTGAGCTGTTCGGCCCGGTGGGTGAGGGCGGTGTCCCGCTGGCGGCGGGCGGCCAGTTGGCTGTCCAGTTCCAGGGCTCGGCGGATGCGAACCAGGAGATCTTCGTTGTTGAAGGGTTTTTCGATGAAGTCGCAGGCGCCCCGCTGCAGGGCGGAAACGGCCATGGGCACGTCGCCGTGGCCGGTGACGAAGATGATGGGCAGGGCGCAGCCCAGGACGTCCAGGCGCTCGTGGAGTTCCAGGCCGCTCATGTCGGGCATGCGCACGTCCAGCACCAGGCAGCCCCGCATGTCGTCGGAGCGGGCGGCGAGGAAGGCGGCGGCCGAGTCGTAGCAGGCCACTGGGTAGCCTTCCCCTTCCAGGAGCCAGGTCATGGAGTCGCGCATGGCCTCGTCGTCGTCGATGACGTGGATGATCGGCACGATATCGCTCATGTCATTCCTCGATGGGTACGGTGAAACGGAAGACGGTGCCGCCTTCCTTGGCAGGTTCGGCCCATAGCCGTCCCTGGTGGAACTCGATGATGGAACGGCAGATGGCCAGGCCGATGCCCATGCCCTCCGGCTTGGTAGTGTAGAACGGCGCGAAGACCTTCTCCAAGTCGTCGTCGGCGAGGCCGTGGCCGTGGTCGGCGACGGCGACCTCCAGCAGGCGGTCGTCGATGCGGCTGGCGCTCACTTCCAGCCGGCGACGCTCCGCCGGGGTGTCGTGCATGGCTTCGATGCCGTTCTTGAGCAGATTGAGGAGCACCTGTTCGATCATGATGCGATCCACCACGATGGCCGGCAGGTCCTCCGGGATATCCACCTCGATATGGACGCCGGTTTTCTTGGCCTCGATATCGGCGAAGGCCCGGGTTTCCTCCACCAGTTCCGCCAGGGCGGCCGGCTGGCGGTTGGGGTCGCCCTTCTTCACCATGTCCCGCATGCGGCGGATGATCTTGCCGGCCCGTTCGGCCTGGTCGCAGGTCTTCTGCATGGCGGAGAGGATGTCCTCCATGCGGTAATTGCCCGACTGCAGCCGCTTGACGCAACCGGCACTGTAGTTGGCGATGGCGGAAAGGGGCTGGTTCAGCTCGTGGGCCAGGGAGGAGGCCATCTCGCCCATGGTGATGAGGCGGGAGGTCTGTTCCAGGCGTTTCTGCTGCTTCAGGTTCTCTTCGTCGATGTACTTCTGTTCGGTGATATCGGCGGCGATCTGCACCCGCACCGTGCGCCCATCCACCCAGCGGATGGCCCGCTCGTGCAGGTGGTACCAGCGGCCGGACAGGGCGTGCTGGATTTCGCCGTCGTAGATTTCGCAGGGCAGGTCGTTCCCCGATAGTTCGGCGGGATCGTGGGACAGGGCTTCCGGAGGCGGCCGGCAGGGCGAGGTGACCAAGGCCGAGTCGCGGCCGATGACATCGAAGCCGTAGATCGCCCGGAAGGCCCGGTTGGCAAAGAGGATTTCCCCGGTGGCGGCGTCGGCGACGTGCACCCCGGTATCGAGGCCGTCGATGACCGTGGCGAAGCGCTCGTGGGCCCGCTCCAGCTCGACCCGGACCCGCTTGGGCTCGGTGATGTCGTTCATGGATGCCATCCAGCCGATCTGGCGGCCGTCGGTCTCGATGAGGGGCGAGAAATACAGGCGCACGTCGAAGCGTTCCCCGTTCCTGCGCATGATGCGCATCTCGAAGCCGCCGGCTGGCGCCTGGCCGGCCAGGGCGACCTCGATGTTGTGCTTGAGCTGCTCGAATTCCTCCGGCGGCCAGTAGGGGTAGGGCGGGGCGATCCCCAGCAGTTCCGCCTCGGAAAAGCCGGTCATGCGGCAGAAGGCGGAGTTCACAAAGGTGATCCGGCCTTGCAGGTCGATGGCCCGCAGGCCGGTGACCATGGATTGGGACATGGCCTGGCGGAAGGCATAGGCGGCCCGCAGTTGCTCCTCGGTCCTCGCCCGGTGGCGGGCGTGCCGGCGCAGCTGGATGAGGGTGCCGGCCACCAGCAGGGTGAGGACGACGATGATGGCGGCCGGGGCGTAGGGCAGCCAGGCGCCGCCAGTGCGGTAGGCGACGATCTGGAGGCCCAGGCGGTTGTTCAGGAGATCGATGTTGATGGCGCCGGAAATCTTGCGGTCCGTCGGCTTCACCGAGGTATTGCTCAACAGCTCCCGGGAGTCGGCATCGGTCAGGGTCAGGCTGTACTTGGTGTTGAACCAGGCCGGCAGGGCGACCCGCAGGAGGGTATCCACGGAATGGAAGGCGACGAAGGCGCCCAGGTCGCTCCGCGCCCGCTGGACCGGGACGATCAGGCCGACATGGCGCTCGGTGCCGTCCGGATAGACCGGCGTGAAGGTGGCGCGCCGGGACCTCAGGGCATCCATGAGCGTGCTCAGCCGGATGCCGCCCAACTGGTCGCCGACAAAGGTGGCGGTGGACTCGTAGGGCGCTACCCATTCCACCTTGCCGTCGGTGTTGACCCAGGCGATGGCGACGATGTCCGGGTTTTCCTCGACATAGCGGCTGGCCCGGACCTGGAAAGACTCGTATTCCAGGTGGCGGTATTCCTGGTCCCGAGCCAGTTCGGCGAGGAAATCCTGGTGGCCGTGCAGGCGCGCCTCGATGGTGCGTTCGGCCCAGTGCATGTCCCCCTCAAGGGCGGAGCGGGCGGTGTCCTGTTCCCGCCATTGCAGGATGGCGGTGGTGACGAGCATGGCCAGGGCGAAGAAACCGATGGCCACATAGGGGGCGAACCACAGCCAGGCCTGCCTGGGGTGGGGAGGGGGCGTGGGGAAAAGCATGCCCCCATTCTTGGCTGAGCGCGCCGCCCCGGCCATTGGAGAAAACCCTTAATGCCGGGGTTTGGGGATGGCGGTCAGTATTCCTTCTTGTCGTGCCACATCTCCTGGCGGAAGCGCACGACCTTGTTGCGGCCGGTTTCCTTGGCCTGGTACAGGGCGACATCGGCAAACTTGACGGCTTGCCAGAAGGTTTCGCTGTCGGACGGGAAGTCGGAGATGCCGATGGAAATGGTCTTGTTGAGGACGGTGCCGGCCACCTGGATCTTGAGGTTCTCGACGGCGACGCGGATGTTCTCCGCCACCCGTTCGGCGGCATCGCCCTCGGCGTCCTGGAGGATGATCAGGAATTCTTCGCCACCGTAGCGGATCACCAGGTCGGAGGCCCGCACGCTTTCCTTGAACACCCTGGCTACCGCCTTGAGGACGGTATCGCCGGCATCGTGGCCGTAGGTGTCGTTCACCATCTTGAAATAGTCCAGGTCCAGCATCAGCACGGCCAGGTGGATCTGCCGGCGCTGGGCGCTGGCCAGCAGGGTGGCCATGAACTCTTCCAGGAAACGGCGGTTGGACAGGCCGGTCATCGGGTCGTGGAGGTTGGCTTCCTTGAGGGTTTCCATCAGGCGCTTGGTTTCCAGCACCGGCGACGCTTCCCGCAGGTAGACCTTGACGTAGGGCAGGATGCTGGACAGGTGGTCGGCCTCTTCTTCCCTGGCGATGAGCTGGACGACGCTGCCGACGGTACCCGACTGGATGACCGGCAGGCAGACATGGCGCCAGCCGCTGCCGTCGGCCGGGGGCTGGAAGGAGTAGCAGATGCCGGGGCTCAGCACGCCGTCGGTGGTGTGGCCGGTACGGCGGGCCCGGCAGGCCTCGGGGCGGGTCAGCACCTGGGGATCGCACCAGCGGCAGTCGGCGGAAAGGGTGCCGTCCACAATGACGGGCCGGATGTTGTTGGTGCCGTTGCCGACCTCGTAAAGGGAGTATTCCTTGACCTTGAACTCGGTTTCGAGATTGACCGCGATGCGCTGGTAGATCTCGATCTTGGTCTCGTCCTCTTCGATGGCCTGCTTGAAGTGGGCCGCCCGGGTCAGGCTGTCCACCATGTCGATGGTGGCGGTCAGAAGATTCTCGTCCGGCGACGGCGTGCGCTGGGTCAGGCGGGCCACATTGGTGCCGATACGGTTGAGGCCGTCATCCAGGAAACCCAGCAGCCGGTTCATGTCGTTGGCGATCTGGCCGATTTCGTCGTGGGTCTGCTGCTGGACATGGGCCTTGAAGTCGCCTTCCAGTGCCCGGTGCACGGCTTCCTCGACGGCATGGGCGGTGTCGGAAACGGGGCGCAGCAGGCGGCGGGCCAGGAGGATGAGGAGGACCGAGAAGATGGTCACCGCGATGGCAATGCCGGTCACGGTCAACAAGGCCTTCTGCTTCAGGTCGTCGATGGACAAGGTCATGGTCACCGCGCCCAGGACGGTGCCTTCCTTCACCTGGTGGCACTGGAGGCAATTGGGATTGCCGCTGACCGTGGCGATGTAGGGGATGGTGCCGCGGTAGATGGACTCGCCCTTGTCGGTCACCAATTCGAAACGGGGCTTGCCTTCCGCCAGGACCGCCCTTTCGATGTCGTCGGCGGCGGTTTCCAGGTTAAGGCCCTCGCCGAACTGTTTGCTGACTTCGGGGGAGCGAATCACCCGGGCCGAGCGCAGCCCATGGACCTCGGTGAGGCGCTGCAGAAAGCGTTCCCGTTTGTCGATGACCCCGTTGATCATGGACTCGGTGAGATGGACCCGTACGATTTCCGCCGAGGTGAGGAGATGCTCCGTGGCTGATGCGATGGAGAAACTCCGGAAGGCGTAAAGGCTGATGGCAATCA
>DASRUX010000057.1:0-9850 GCA_035655235.1 Rhodocyclaceae bacterium
CCAGGCGGCCGGGGACGACGACGACCTTCTTCGCCGGCTTGCCTTCCATGAACTTCTGCGCATCGTCGTTGGCCAGCGCGGCCGCCTCGATGCTCGCCTTGTCGGCCTCGGCGGCAACGCGAATCGAACCGCGCAACTTGCCGTTGACCTGGATCATCAGTTCGATCTCGTCCTGCTTGAGGGCGGCCGGATCGGCCTTGGGGAAGGCCTGGACGCCGGCATCCTGGCCCGGCTTCAGTTCGCCGTAAAGCGCCTGGCCGATATGCGGGACGATCGGGAAGAGCAGCAGGGCGATGCTTTCCAGGGTTTCCTGGGCCAGCGCGCGGCCGGCGGCGTCGGCCAGATCGGCCTTGTCGAAGGCGTTGAGGAGTTCCATGACGGCGGCGATGGCGGTGTTGAACTGCTTGCGACGGCCGTAGTCGTCGGCCACCTTGCCCATGGTCTGGTGCAGCTTGCGGCGGAGGTCGGCCTGGGCGGAGGACAAACCGTCATTGCTGACGGCAGCGGCGACCAGCCCGGCCTGCACGTGGTCGTAGGTCGTCTTCCACAGGCGGCGCAGGAAGCGGAAGGCGCCTTCGACGCCGGCATCGGACCATTCCAGCGACTGGTCGGGCGGCGAGGCGAACATGATGAACAGGCGGGCGGTGTCGGCACCGTACTGGTCGATCAGGGCCTGCGGATCGACGCCGTTGTTCTTCGACTTCGACATCTTCTCGGTACCGCCGATCACCACCGGCAGTCCGTCGGCCTTGAGTGTGGCGCCGGTCGGGCGGCCGCGCTCGTCGGTCACGACATCGACCTCGGCCGGGTTGATCCACTGCTTCTTGCCGCCGTCGAGATCGCGGAAGAAGGTCGGGGCGACGACCATGCCCTGGGTCAGCAGATTGGCGAACGGTTCGCCGAGATCGCCGATCAGGCCGACATCGCGCATCAGCTTGGTGAAGAAGCGCGAGTACAGCAGATGCAGGATGGCGTGCTCGATGCCGCCGATGTACTGGTCGATGCCGCCCTGGCACCAGTAGGCGACGCGCTCGTCGACCATGGCCGTGACGTTGTCGGGGCAGGCATAGCGCAGGAAATACCAGGACGACTCGAAGAAAGTGTCCATGGTGTCGGTTTCGCGCCGGGCATGGCCGCCGCACTTCGGGCACTTGCACTCGTAGAACTCGGGCATGCGGGCCAACGGCGAGCCGGCGCCGGTGATTTCGACATTCTCGGGCAGCACGACGGGCAGTTGCGCGTCGGGCACCGGCACATCGCCGCAGGTCGGGCAGTGGATGATCGGGATCGGACAGCCCCAGTAGCGCTGGCGGGAAATACCCCAGTCGCGCAGGCGGAACTGCACCTTCTTGTCGCCGAGGTTCTTGGCGGCGAGGTCGGCAGCGATGGCGTCGACCGCGGCTTCATAGCCGAGGCCGTCATACTTGCCCGAATTGACCAGCTTGCCATTGACCTTGTCGGCGTACGACTCGGCCCAGGCCTGGTCGCTGAAAGTCTCACCGTCGACGGCGACGACCTGCTTGATCGGCAGCTTGTACTTCAGGGCGAAGGCGAAATCGCGCTCGTCGTGGGCCGGCACGGCCATCACGGCGCCGTCGCCGTAGCTCATCAGCACGTAGTTGCCGACCCAGACTTCGACCGGTTCGCCGGTCAGCGGGTGGGTCACGTAGATGCCGGTCGGCAGGCCCTTCTTTTCCATGGTCGCGATGTCGGCTTCGGCGACACCGCCCTGCTTGCATTCCTCGATGAAGGCGGCCAGTTCCGGGTTGTTGGCGGCGGCGCGAGTGGCCAGCGGGTGTTCGGCGGCGACGGCGACGAAGGTGACGCCCATGATGGTGTCGGCGCGGGTGGTGAATACCCAGAGTTTTTCGTCGGCATTGTCCGCCAGCGGGAAGGCGAAGCGGACACCGGTGCTCTTGCCGATCCAGTTCTTCTGCATCAGGCGCACCTGCTCGGGCCAGCCGGTCAGGTTGTCCAGTTCGGACAGTAGTTCCTCGGCATAGGCGGTGATCTTCATGTAGTACATGGGGATCTCGCGCTTTTCCACCAGGGCGCCGGAGCGCCAGCCGCGGCCGTCGATGACCTGCTCGTTGGCGAGCACCGTATGGTCCACCGGGTCCCAGTTCACCGTGCCCAGCTTCTTGTACACCAGGCCCTTTTCGAACAGGCGGGTGAACAGCCACTGTTCCCAGCGGTAGTAGTCCGGCTTGCAGGTGGCCAGCTCCCGCTCCCAGTCGATGGCGAAACCCAGGGACTTGAGCTGCTTCTTCATGTACTCGATGTTGGAGTAGGTCCAGCCGGCCGGGGGCACGTTGTTCTGGAGCGCCGCATTCTCCGCCGGCATGCCAAAGGCGTCCCAGCCCATGGGCTGGAGGACGTTGTAGCCCTGCATGGCGTGGAACCGGGAGAGCACATCGCCGATGGTATAGTTGCGAACGTGGCCCATGTGCAGTTTCCCCGACGGGTAGGGGAACATGGACAGGCAGTAGTATTTCGGCTTGTTGGCGTCTTCCTCGGCGCGGGCGGCGCGGGTCTGGTCCCAGTGGGATTGGGCTTGGCGCTCGATATCGGCGGGAAGGTATTTGTCCTGCATGGCGGTCGGAAATTGAATCGGAAAACGCCGGATTATACCGGCTGGAATGGGTGGGGAGTTTGCGGATGAAGGTTCGAGCTTGGCTGGCGGCTGGCGTTCTTGCCTGGGCCGGGGTTGCTCAGGCAGCCGGTTATGCGGTGGTGGATGCGGTCCAGGCGCCGGCCTGGGTGGAGCGGGGCGAGTCTCGCCAGCCCCTGGCGCCCGGCATGGAGCTGAGGAACCATGACCGCCTGGTCACCGGCGCTGGGGCGCGGGCCGTGGTCCAACTGGCCGACGGCAGCGCAGTGAAGCTGGGTGAGAACGCCCAGATGGGGGTCAATGCCCTCGGCAAGCGGGAGGGGGGCGTGTTCACCGCCGCCTTCGACGTGGCCAAGGGCGCCTTCCGGCTGACCACCGATATTTTTCGCAAATACCAGACGCGGCGCGCCATCAATATCCGGGCAGGGACCGTGACCGCCGGGGTGCGGGGCACCGACCTGTGGGGCAAGAGCGATAGCGAAAAGGACCTGATCTGCCTGCTGGAAGGCCGGATCGTCGTCAGCCACCCCCAGGGAGAGGCGACGGAGCTGTCCGAGCCGCTCCAGTATTACGCCGCAGCCAAGGGCGAGGCGCCCGGGCCGGTTTCATTCATCGACCAGGAGCAACTCATGGCCTGGGCTGCCCAGACCGAACTTCAGGACGGTGTCGGCACGGCCAAGCGGGGCGGACGCTGGGCGGTCACCCTGACCACCGCGGAAAGCCAGGCGGCGGCGCTGGAGGTCTATGACCGGGCGGTGGCCAGCGGCGTTGCGCCCAAGATTCGGCCGGTCAAGGGGTCGGATGAGTCCTACCGCTACGAGTTGTCGGTTCGCCAGATCGCCAGCGAAGCCCAGGCCCGGCAGGTGGCGGAGCGGCTGGCGCGGGAATTGGATATCCCCGCACCCCGGGTGATAAGGCGTTAAGCCGCCTTCTTGGGCAGGTAGAGGTTCTGCCAGGTGTGCTGCCAGAAGCGGTAGGCGTTCTGGGCGGCCATTAGGGAGAGGATGGAAATGCGAGCCTGATGCCGGCACATCCAGGAAAGTTGCGGAGCGGGAGAGAGGCTGTCGGTCGGCACCAGGCGGGCCTCGTCTTCAACCAGGGAATGAAAGCGTTCGACAGCCAGGCCCCAGTATTCGGAGCCTTCGGCGGTGCCGGTCAGGTGTTCGGCCTCGCCGGCGGCGCGGCGCCACAGCTTGAGGGCGAGTTCTTCGCTGATGCCGGCCCTCTTGGCGACCCAGGGCAAAATCTTTGGTGCTTTCATGCTATTACTCCTTTCTTGGCGGTAGCCGTGCGCTTTGTTGGATGCCTTGTGAGCTGGTTTGTTGCAGCGCAATATGATTGTATCGAAGACAGGATGGTCATCACCGGCAATTTACATTTTGTTTCTGCATGAATTATTGTGCGTTGCACAAAAGCAACAAAACTGGTCTTACCAATGAACCGGTGCGGACTATATACGGTATTCCCCTTATACGGATTGATCTATGTCAGACTTGCTCGCGAACCTTAACGCCCCCCAGTTGCAGGCGGTTACCTTGCCGCCCATTCATGCCCTGATCCTGGCCGGGGCGGGGAGCGGCAAGACGCGGGTGCTGACGACTCGCATCGCCTGGCTCATTTCAACTGGTCAGACCGGTCCCCATGGTGTCCTGGCGGTCACTTTCACCAACAAGGCCGCCCGGGAGATGACCACCCGCCTGTCCGCCCTGGTGCCCATCAATACCCGGGGCATGTGGATCGGCACCTTCCACGGCCTCTGTAACCGGCTGCTGCGCGCCCACCACAAGGAAGCCGGCCTGCCCCAGACCTTCCAGATCCTGGATTCCGCCGATCAGTTGGCGGCGGTGAAGCGGCTCCTGAAGAACCTCAACGTGGATGACGAGAAGTACCCGCCCCGGGAGCTGTGCCACTTCATCAACGCCCATAAGGAACAGGGCATCCGGGCCGCCCAGGCGGAGGCCTACGACGCCTGGACCCAGCGCCGGGTGGAGCTGTACGCCGAGTACGAGGCCCAGTGCAACCGGGAAGGGGTGGTGGATTTCGCCGAGCTGCTGCTGCGCACCTATGAACTCCTGTCCAGGAACGAACCCCTGCGCCGCCATTACCAGGAGCGCTTCCGCCATATCCTGGTGGACGAATTCCAGGACACCAACAAGCTCCAGTACGCCTGGCTGAAGCTCATGGCCGGGGGCGGGGCCTGCGTCTTCGCCGTCGGCGACGACGACCAGAGCATCTACGCCTTCCGGGGCGCCGAAGTGGGCAATATGCGCGATTTCGAACGGGACTACGCTGGGCAGCACGTCATCCGCCTGGAGCAGAACTACCGCTCCCACGGCAATATCCTGGAAGCCGCCAACGCCCTCATCAAGCACAACCGCGGCCGTCTCGGCAAAAACCTGTGGACCGACGCGGGAGCCGGCGAGCCGATCCGGGCCTTCGAAGGCTATTCCGATCTGGACGAGGCTCGCTTTGTCATCGATGAAATCCGGGAGCTGATACGGGACGGCATGGACCGGAATCAGATCGCCATCCTCTACCGCTCCAACGCCCAGTCCCGGGTGCTGGAGCACGAGCTGTTCACCCGGGGCGTTCCCTACCGGGTCTATGGCGGCCTGCGCTTCTTCGAGCGCCAGGAGGTGAAGCACGCCCTGGCCTACCTGCGCCTCATCTCCAACCCGGACGACGACACCGCCTTCCTGCGGGTGGTCAATTTCCCGGCCCGGGGCATCGGTGCCCGCAGCCTGGAAAATCTCCAGATGCTGGCCCACCAGTCCAATTCCAGCCTCTACAACGCCGCCGCCTCCCTTACCGGCCGGGCGGGGCAGGTGGTGGCCGGCTTCGTGCGGCTTATCGAGATGCTGCGGATGGAAACCCAGAATCTGCCCCTGCCCGAGATGGTGGAGCACGTCGTTGAGAAGAGCGGCCTCGCCCAGCATTACCGTACCGAGAAGGAAGGCCAGGACCGCCTGGAGAACCTGGACGAACTGGTGAATGCCGCGGCCAGCTTCGTGGACGAGGAAGGCACCATTGCCGAGCACGGTGCCCTGGTTTCCTTCCTGACCCATGCCTCCCTGGAGGCGGGCGATCACCAGGCCGGCGAGGGCCAGGAGGCGGTCCAGCTCATGACGGTGCATGCCGCCAAGGGGCTGGAATTCGACGTGGTCTTCATCACCGGCCTGGAGCAGGGCCTCTTCCCCCACGAAAACTCGATCATGGAGGGCAAGGACGGCCTGGAGGAGGAGCGCCGCCTCATGTACGTGGCGGTGACCCGGGCCCGGAAGCACCTTTACCTGTCCTGCGCCCAGACCCGGATGCTCCACGGCCAGACCCGCTACTGCGTTCCGTCCACCTTCCTGGAAGAGATTCCCCAGAACCTGCTGTTCAAGATCAACCGGGCGTCGGCGGCGGCCCCTGCCGCACCGTCGTCCAGCTATTCGGCGGCGCCGGCCGCGGGGTCGGTGGGCGGATTCCGCATCGGCCAGACGGTACAGCACGCCAAGTTCGGCCTTGGGGTCATCGTCGCCTCGGAAGGCCGGGGATCGGACATCAAGATCCAGATCAATTTCGCTGCAGCCGGGATGAAGTGGCTGCTCCTGGATGTCGCCAAGCTAACGCCGGTGTGAGACGGGCGCTTCCAGGAAGTAGTGGATGGCGTAGTCCCGCATCCGCTCCGCCAACTCGGCTTCGCCGGCATGGCCGATTTCGGCGTGGAGGGCCGGGGCGATTTCCTTGAAGGCGGTCACCAGGCCGGGGTCGAAGTGGCGGCCGGCATCCTCCTCCAGCTTGGCCAGGGCCTCGTCCACCGGCCAGGGGGCCTTGTAGGGGCGGCTTGAGGTGAGGGCGTCGAAGACGTCCACAATGGCGAAGATGCGGGCGTTGAGGGGGATATTCTCGCCGGCCAGTCCGGCCAGGTAGCCCGTGCCGTCGTATTTCTCGTGGTGGTGGGCGATGATGTCCCGGGCGCCCTGGAGCCATTCCGACTTGCCGACGATATCCACACCGAGAGCCACATGGGTGCGCATGACGGCGAATTCCTCTTCGGTCAGCTTGCCGGGCTTCAACAGGATGCTGTCGCTGATGCCGATCTTGCCCACGTCGTGGAGGAAGGCCCCGAGGATCAGGTGACGCATGGCGACGCCATGGACCCCGACGGCTTCCCCCAGGATGATGGCGTAGAGGGTGACCCGGAAATTGTGGTCGCCGGTGTCCGAATCCCGCTTGGCGATGGCTTCGCCCAGGGCCGAGGCCATCTCCAGGTTGGCCTTGAGGATGTCCCGGGAGGCCCGCAGTAGGTGCCGATTGAGCCCCAGGATGACGGGGTAGAAGACGACGGTAGCGATGAGCACCGCCGCCAGCGCCACCGCCAGGGTCCGCAGCAACTGCTCCCGGAGGTTGGCCAGGGTTTCCTCATCCACCACGAAGACCCCTTCGAAATAGCCGGCGGTATCCCCGGTCTTCAATTTCAACGGGGTCAGTACCTGCACCACGGTCTGTCCGGCCACGTCGAATTTCTCGTAATGGCTGCGGCCATCGTCGGGGAAATGATGGGTGAATTGCTTCAGCTGTTCCTCGATGGCGGCGTGGCGGGGATTGACCGCTTCCACCAGTCTCTTGCGATTGGCATCGTACAGCTCGATGACGACGAAGTTGCGGTGGGCGAAATCGGCAGCCCGCTCCTCCAGTTGGGCCAGTTCTTCCGGCGTATGCCGGCCGTGGTCCAGGCCTTCGGCGGAAAACTCGGAGGCTTGGGAGGCAGCCAAAGCAACGATGTAGTCGTCGATCTTTTCCGTCTCGATGTAATAGACGCCGGCGCCGATGCCGATGGATACCAGCAACCAGGCCGTCAGGAGACGAAGGATAATGACGCGGTGGATGGAAAACATACCAAGATGATACGCTGGAAGCTTCGCTCCTTTGTTAATTGCCCCTTAAGGAGAACACCATGACCTACGCCATTCGCATCCATCGGCCCGGCGGGCCGGAAGTCCTGACCTGGGAAAAAATCAGCGTCGGCGCCCCGGGGCCGGGGGAAGCCCGCGTCCGCCATGCCGCGGTGGGCCTCAATTTCATCGACACCTATCACCGCACCGGCCTCTATCCCGTGCCCCTGCCCAGCGGTATCGGCCTGGAGGGCGCCGGGACGGTGGAAGCCGTGGGCGAAGGCGTCGCGGACCTCAAGCCCGGCGACCGGGTGGCCTACGCGGGCGGTTCCCTGGGCGCCTATGCCGGGGAGCGCAATATTCCCGCCCACCGGCTCCTGAAGCTGCCGGATGCCATCGACTTCAAGACCGCCGCCGCCATGATGCTGCAGGGGCTTACCGCCGCCTACCTGCTGCGCCGTACCTACCGGGTGCAGCCGGGCGACCCGGTGCTCATCCACGCCGCGGCGGGCGGGGTCGGCCTCATCGCCTGTCAGTGGGCCAAGGCCCTGGGGGCGACGGTGATCGGCACCGTCGGCTCGGCGGCCAAGGCCGAACTCGCCCGCGCCCACGGCTGCGACCATGTGATCAACTACAACACCGAGAATTTCACCGCCCGGGTGAAGGAAATCACCGGGGAGGGTGTGGCCGTGGTCTATGACGGCGTCGGCAAGGATACCTTCATGGGGTCCCTCGACAGCCTGCGGCCCATGGGGATGATGGTCACCTACGGCAACGCCTCCGGGCCGGTGCCGCCCCTGGACCTGCTGCTTCTCTCCCAGAAGGGCTCCCTTTTCGTCACCCGGCCGACCCTCATGACCTACACCGCCAAGCGGTCCGACCTGGAAGCCCTGGGCAAGGCGTTGTTCGAGGTGGTCGGCAGCGGCCAGGTGAAGATCGAGGTCCGTCAGACCTACGCCCTCAAGGACGCCGCCCAGGCCCACCGTGACCTGGAAGCCCGCAAGACGACGGGCTCCACCATCCTGTTGCCATGATGGCCAAGATCAAAGTCGCCCTCCTGTCCTTGAAGGACCTGATGGCCACCGCCTGGTGGATCGTCCTCATCACCGGCATCGGCTTCGTCATCGCCTTCCGCTTCGTCCAGCCGGCGCCCCCCAACCACATCGTCATCACCACCGGCGGCGAGGGCGGAGCCTACTACCAATTCGCCGGGCGCTATGCGGCGATCCTGGCGAAGAACGGCATCGCCCTGGAAGTACGCCCGTCCAACGGCTCCCTGGAAAATCTCCAGCGCCTGGAAAAGGGAGAGGCCGAGGTGGGCTTCGTCCAGGGGGGCGTGCTCAAGGTGCCGGAGGGGGAGCCCGACTACGCCTTCGAGGAATCGCCCCTCAAGTCCCTGGGCAGCGTCTTCTATGAGCCGGTCTGGGTCTTCTACCGGGGCCACCGCAAGCTGGATCGCCTGACCGAGCTGAAGGGCAAGCGCATCGCCATCGGCCAGGAAGGCAGCGGGGTTCGCCAACTGGCCCAGCAGGTCCTGGAGGCCAACGACATCCCGCCCGGCGAACACCTCCTGCCCCTGGCCGGCCTCAAGGCGGCCGAGGAATTGCAGCAGGGGCGCATCGATGCCGCCTTCATCATCGCCGCCCAGGAGGCGCCGGTGGTGCAGGTGCTGCTCCGCTCCCCGGGCATCCAGGTGATGAGCTTCTCCCAGGCGGAGGCCTACCAGCGCCGTTTCCCCTTCCTCACCAAGCTGACCATGCCCCATGGCGTAGTGGACCTGGTGCGGGATTTCCCGGCTGACGACGTCACCCTGCTCGCTCCGACCGCGAACCTGGTAGTGCGCGGCGACCTCCATCCGGCCCTCCAGAGCTTGCTGCTCCAGGCGGCGAGCGAAGTCCATGGTGGCGTCGGCTTCTTCCAGGACCGGGGCGAATTCCCGGCCTACAAGGACCCCCTCCTGCCCCTGTCGGCGGAAGCGGCCCGTTATTACAAATCCGGGGCCCCCTTCCTGCAGCGCTACCTGCCCTTCTGGCTGGCGGTGCTCATCGACCGGCTTATCGTCCTCATCGTGCCCATCGTGGCCCTGCTCCTGCCCCTAATCAAGGTGGCGCCGGCCATCTATACCTGGCGGGTGCGTTCCAAGGTTTTCCGCTGCTACGGCGAGCTGAAATTCCTGGAGAACGACTTGAAGCAGCATTTCGAGGACGCCCGACTGCCGGAATACCGGGAGCGGCTCGATGCCATCGACGAGGAAGCCAGCACCCTGCCGGTGCCCCTGGCCTTCACCGACCTCGTCTACACTCTGCGAGAACACATCAACCTGGTGCGCGCCACCCTTGCCAAGCTGGAACAGCATGCC
>DASRUX010000058.1:0-17797 GCA_035655235.1 Rhodocyclaceae bacterium
GGAAGCTACTGCTTTACTGCCACTACTGCTTGGCGTCCCCACGGGGATTCGAACCCCGGTTACCGCCGTGAAAGGGCGATGTCCTAGGCCTCTAGACGATGGGGACCCAGAATTTTTACTGCAATCTCTTTCAGGCGCTTGGTGGAGGTAAGCGGGATCGAACCGCTGACCTCTTGCATGCCATGCAAGCGCTCTCCCAGCTGAGCTATACCCCCGCCCTGAAAGAGACGCGCATTCTATAGATCGAATTGCGGCTTGTAAACACCTTTCACGCGATTTTTCAGTTCTTGTAGGCGGCGAGCTTTTCCAGGACACCGTCACGGCCGATGAGGGCAATGACAGCGTCAACGGAAGGGGTCTGCGCCTGGCCGGTGAGGACGACCCGCAGGGGCATGGCCAGCTTCGGCATCTTGAGGCCGTGCTTGGCGACGGTCTCCTTGATGAGGGCGTTGATGGCCGGTGCCTCCCAGGCCACGGTCTCGATGCCCGCCGCGAAGTCGGCCAGGGCCGGGCGCGCCTCGTCGGAGAGGTGCTGGGCCAGCAGGTCGGCGCTGGGATGGATCGGCACGTAGAAGGCCTCCAGGGCGTCGGCCAGGACGTTCAGGGTGTTGCAGCGATCCACGTAGAGGGCGATGGCCTGCACGAGGTCCGGACCCTTGCCTGTGTCGATGCCGCGGGCGGCAAGGCGGGGCTGCACCTTGGCGGCCAGCTCGGCGGCCGGCATCTGCTTCATGTAATGCTGGTTCAGCCACAGCAGCTTTTCGGTATTGAACTGGGCGGCGGAGGCGGTGATGTGGTCCAGGTCGAACCATTCCACCAACTGCTGGCGGGAGAAAATCTCGTCGTCGCCGTGGGACCAGCCCAGGCGGGCCAGGTAGTTGATGACGGCATCGGGCAGGTAGCCGTCCTCGTCGTACTGCATCACCGACACGGCGCCGTGGCGCTTGGACAGCTTGGTGCCGTCGTCGCCCAGGATCATGGAGAGGTGGGCGTACAGCGGCACCTCGGCGCCCAGGGCCTTGAGGATGTTGATCTGGCGCGGCGTGTTGTTCACATGGTCGTCACCCCGGATGACGTGGGTGATGCCCATATCCCAGTCGTCCACCACCACGCAGAAGTTGTAGGTGGGGGTGCCGTCGCCCCGGGCGATGATGAGGTCGTCCAGTTCGCTGTTGGAGAACTCGATGCGGCCCTTCACCTGGTCGTCCCAGGCCACGGTGCCTTCCTTGGGGTTCTTGAAGCGCACCACCGGGGTGATGCCGGCGGGGGGCTGGGGGAGGGTCTTGCCCGGCTCGGGGCGCCAGCGGCCGTCGTAGCGGGGCTTTTCCTTGCGGGCCTCCTGTTCGGCCCGCAGAGCGTCCAGCTCTTCCTTGCTGGTGTAGCAATAATAGGCGGTGCCGGCTTCCAGCATCTGCTGGATCACTTCCTTATAGCGATCCATGCGCTGCATCTGGTAGAACGGGCCCTCGTCGTGGCTGAGGCCCAGCCACTCCATGCCGTCGATGATGGCCTGCACGGCCTCGGGGGTGGAACGGGCCACGTCCGTGTCCTCGATGCGCAGGACGAAAGTGCCGCCATGGCGACGGGCGAAGGCCCAGGAAAAGAGCGCCGTGCGGGCGCCGCCGATGTGAAGGAAGCCGGTGGGGCTGGGAGCGAAACGGGTGCGGACGGGGCGGTTCATGGAGGCGAGCCGAGAATAAAAGGGGCCATTTTATGCGATGGGCTCCCTTCGCCCCAAGAAATGGGCTTCCAGAACGGAAAAGGGGCGCGTCGCCGCGCCCCCGTCGTCCGCAAAAGAGGGATTCACGCCGCCTGGCGTTGCCCCGGCCCGGCGGACTGGTCCGTCTTGAACATCTGGCGCAGGTTCTTCCGGAATTCCGGCGTGTCCTGGTGCCCGTGGACCGTGCAGGCATGCTGCACGGCGGCTTCGAGGAGTTCCTCGTCCGTATCGGCGGATATGGCGACGGAACACTTGCTCTCGCTCGGGTACTCCCGGCAATCGATAAATTTTCTGGCCATGGCGGCCTCCATAAGGGAAGTTCCGGCAAATCGGCGGCACGCTGACGGCTGCCGGCCGTCACGAAGACTTGCCGGGAAGCGGGGCGCCTCCCGGTGGAAAACTTAGACTTCCGCCCCTTGCCGCCGTTGCACGGAAAAATAGTCGACAGGACAATTGACCCGAATGCCAGGGTTGTGGTTTAATGCGCGCCTCCCAAACGGGCGGCTAGCTCAGTGGTAGAGCACTGCCTTCACACGGCAGGGGTCACAGGTTCGAACCCTGTGCCGCCCACCATAAACTGGACATTATGGCTGTTTGGGCAAGGCGAAAGCCTTGAATTGCCCGCGTGGTGTTTGGCGGGCTTTTTTGTTCAGTATCTGGTCGCGCGCCCGTAGCTCAGTTGGATAGAGTACTTGGCTACGAACCAAGGGGTCGGGCGTTCGAATCGCTCCGGGCGCGCCAGAATTCAAGAGGCGCTGATTTCATGAGGAAATCAGCGCCTTTTTCATTTATTCCAGCGAGAAAAGCTGGGCTCCATGCCTCCCGGGCTGCCGGGGAACCTAATCTTCCAGATGCACACCAATTTATTTTTGCTACACTAATGTGTACGCAATTGGTGAAAGGAATGAAGTCGTGAGTATTAGAGTCGGCGTACGCGAGCTGCGCGAAAAGCTCGCCGAGTACGTGGAATCCACCGTGCCTATCGAAGTGACCCGGCACGGCCAAACCATTGGTTTCTACATACCGGTCCCCAAGCAACCCGGCCAGTCGGAGCGCGATGCCTTCCTCGCCGCCGGGCGTCGCATGCAGGAGGAGTGCAGCCGCCTGGGAATTTCCGAGGACGAACTCGTCGCTGATTTCCAGCGTTGGCGTGAGGCGCGGCATGCCGGCTAAACGCCTGGTGATCGACGCCAATATCGTGCCGCGCCGTCTTCGGTTTGGATGTTAGCTCCCGACCTGGGGTTGGTGCTTTGTCAGGATAAAGTGACGTTTGGGTGCGGAAGCCCTGCGTAGGGGTAAGCTAGTCAGGCAATTATTGAAGTTGCAGCAGATCGGCAAAGGAATTAATGACCAAATCTGGGCGTACATTCGCATACTGAAGTTTAAGGTCTTCTTCACGGCGCACGTCTTCTGCTGTCCAATGTGTGATGCGCACTAATAAATTCCATAATTGACGGTCATATTCCGTCCCATACTTGGCCCAGGCGGCTGTCACGCCAGCCGACTTGGCCATACTCATGTCGCGGGTCAAGCTATCTCCAATATAGACCGCTTCGGAGGGAGAAATTCCTTCTCGTTGGCAAATATCAATAAGGAGTTTTGGGTTTGGTTTCTTCTCTTCCCTAGGGATTAGTTGTAAGAATCCGTCAGGAGGTGTGTGCTTCAGATCAGAATCGGAATTTGAACTTGGATGTGGGAGAAGAATGGAGTCTATTGCGTATAGATGTTTAAAAAAATGATCTATCTTCAGTGTGCGAAGTCGGAAATATGCATTTACTGCGATTGCCTCGGTGTGGCCGACGATAGTAACACCTTGTCGTCTGAGTTCATTCAAGGTGTCTAATACCCCTGGGTAGAGGCGTAATGTTAATTTACGATTGCGATTAAATTCGTGAAGCGCATCATCGAATTTTTCTTTCAATTGCGATCTAGTGTAATTGCCAAAGCGTTCTTGTACTGTGGCAATTTCAAACAGTGCGAAGGGGTGTTCTGAGTTGTGGTATTTTTGATGGACATCCTTGAATTCATCTAAAAGCCGCTCCTGAGGAACTTCAAGAACATCGGAGAGCCGAGCAACCATGGCGCCGAATGACGAGGAAAAAAAACTTACCCAATCATAAAGCGTATTGTCTAAATCACAAATTAGCAGCTTCATCATTATTGTGATCTGGGAATATCCACCGTCCAAACTAATTCAGAAGGTTGTGATTCATCGACTGTAAAAACGGATACATTGACTCCATGCTTGGTGAATCTTAGAACACCATATGTATTCGGACCGTTCTTGTCTTCGCCCACCACCCCGGTAGAACCCATGCCTAAGAGGTGAAATGTATGCCATCCCTTTTCATTCGATGGTTTTCCATCAATTGGACGCGATATGCGAGCGCAGAAGTCCTCATGCATGTGGCCGTGGAGAACCAAATCTACTCGATGGCTGACTATCCATTGGACAATCGCCTCAGAATCGAAAACTACACTATAGGCTTTCCCTCCGAATGGGGTGGTACGGTAATGGACTGGCATCAAATGGTGATGCAGCATAACGATACGGATTGGCCTATTTTCTGGGGCGGGTAATGACCAGCCCATTCCGCTGGCTACATCGTTAAGTTGTTCCTCACCCACGAATCCGTGTCCTTGATACCAATCCTTCTTTTGCTCGATTAGTGAGCTATTAAGGCACGCAACCTCTACTGGAATACTTCCCCCAAGGAGAAATTTTCTGCCACAGGATAGATAATCATTAGGGCTGCAGTAGAAAAGATCGCGGTAGAATTTTGAGTATTCAGCTCTCGCAATCGCTGGTGCAATTTCCTCGTTGACTTTGGCTTCCTTGTTTTCTGGCTCATCCGACAGTTTAATGTCATGGTTGCCTGGGATAATGGCAATCCGGTAGTTGTCTAATCGCGATGGCGAACTTGCAATGCGGCTCAGGAAATTCTTTGCTTTGTCAAATTCAGACGCTTCCGCTTTCCAGGTTATGTCGCCTGACACCAAAATTCCTGCAAAATCGAAGATTTTATGTTTTGCTGCAGACGTTTCAATGGCCTGTCCGAGGTCCTGCCGTGCGGCGGTGCTGGTTGTACTTGGAAAATTGTGGTGGTGATCTGAGAAATGAAGATCGGAAACCCACAAGAGATTTAAGCTTCTTGTGTTGGCAAATTCACTTTCATAAGTGACAGGAGAAATCGATTTCCCGTCAAGGAGTCTCACTTCATGAATGGGGTCATTTGCTGTCCATTCGCGCACAAACCAGATTGTTCGGTCCTGTTGACGGAGCTCTGCACAGCTATGAACTTGCTTCCCGTAAAATGAACTGTATCGCGACTGGCTATTTTCAAAAAATTCATCTACCAGTAAATAAGAGAGGCTATGGAGCTCTAATTCATTGATTTCTGTAATCGTCTCGATCTTGAACCAGGATAAATATAACTTGTCGCGATAATATTTTGGTGTCTTGTTGGGTTCCTTTGATCTTATTCTGTTGTGGGACTTTTCCCATTCAATTTCTCGACATGTGGTTGAAAATAGCTTGTTTCTTCCGGAGTCGAGAAGAAGAATCTTAAGGCCATCGGATGTTTTTGCAATTTCGTTTAGATGCCGGAAAACACCGTCTGGAATCTGTTCGCCGGATTTGTTCCACCATCCCCACCATACATAGGTTTCCTTTTCGCAGATTGCGTTATGGGAGGCGACCGTACCGCCTGGTTCCGTGACGAGATCACGGAAACGCAGAATCATTGTCTTGGGCATAGATGTTGTATTCATATTTTCATCGTAGCGGCTTTGTTGATCGATGTGGAGTTAGGGCGCACGGCATCGTTACGCCTCTATCACTGCTCGGATCAGTGATGACGAATTCGAAACATTGATCGCCTGGTTTCTGTCTCGGATGTTGTTCCGCATGGCTGCCTTCGGTTGTCCCTCATGGGTATCTCTTGGAGGCTGGTTGATAGAATACCGTGCAAGATGGAGTTGGAGGTGAAATTTGGTTGTCCCGCCGTACTAACAAATACCGGCGCTTAGGAATGCGTGTTGAACTAACAACCAACGGGGCTGGCGTCCGAATCACCCCGGGCAGGTCAGTGGTCATCGTCGGCGCCGGACCCGCCGGGCTTTCCGCCACCCTGGCCGCCATAGAGAAGAAGCTAGGCTTCGTCACCCTGGAGCAGGAGGATTCCCTGGGGGGAACGGTCTATCACTATCCCCGCAACAAGATCGTCATGACCCAGCCCGTGACCCTGGCCCTGGTGGGCAAGGCCAAGCTGGGGGAAATTTCCAAGGAATCCCTGCTCGCCTTCTGGCAGGGCATTGTGGACCGGGTGGGCATGCCCATCAGCTTCCGGGAGCGGGTGGAAAAGATCGAGGCGGAAGAGGGGGGCTTCCGGGTGAAGACCGGCGCCAACAGCTACCGCACCCGGGCCATCCTGCTCGCCATCGGCCGCCGGGGCACGCTCCGCAAGCTGGACGTGCCCGGGGAGGAGCAGCCCAAGGTGGTCTATCGCCTCATCGACCCGGAGCTGTACCGGGGCCAGCATGTGCTGGTGGTGGGGGGCGGCGACAGCGCCATCGAAGCCGCCGTGGCCATTGCCGGCGAGCCCGGCTCCACGGTCATCCTATCCTACCGGGGCGATGCCTTCGGCCGGGTGAAGCAGAAAAACCGGGACAACCTGGCCGCGGCGGAAGGGGCCGGGCAGCTGGAGGTAATCCTCAACTCCGTGGTCAAGGAAATCCTCGACGGCAGCGTTGTCCTGGGGCGCCAGGGCGAGGCCCTGGAGCGGCCCAACGACGCGGTGATCGTCTGCGCCGGCGGCATCCTGCCCATGCCCATGCTGAAGGAGATCGGGATCCGGGTGGAGACGAAGTACGGGACGGAGTGAGTTGGGCGGGGACTTCCTGTTGGTCCGTACGTCCGCAGTCGCTGGCGATCAGAAGCGCTTATCAACCCTGAGTCAATTCGAATTTTCAGATCTCGTTTGCTATGTGACTGAATGAAGCGTATTGTGCACCGCAGCGATTTCTAGTTGTGTTGTTATCTTGTTGGTCTAGTACCCGCAGTCCTGCGGCGCCATTCCCCCATTTTCGCCTCGCCCTCTTGATCTCGCCCCACCCAGGGGCTATGCCCCGTCAATTTTCGGAGATTCAAGATATGGCAACAGGTAGCGTCAAGTGGTTTAACGATTCCAAGGGTTTTGGCTTCATTACCCCCGATGGCGGCGGCGAAGATCTCTTCGCTCACTTTTCCGCAATTCAATCCCACGGCTTCAAGACGCTGGCCGAAGGCCAGCGGGTGAGTTTCGATATCACCACCGGCCCCAAAGGCAAGCAGGCGAGCAATATCCAGATCGCCTGATCTTCGCGGCGTACTTCAAGGCGGCTGAATCCTTCGGCCGCTCACAAACTCCTTTGCCGACGGGATCGCCGGCAAAGGAGCGGGATCGCCTTGTGCTGATTCCCGTGCAAATCCAGAAAAAGATTCAATGAATTTAGAACAACAAAGAGCGAAGGCTCAAAAGCTCTGCGCCGATGCGAGCATTGCCGTCCTACCGTACGGAAATGCCTGGTGGCTGCTGGGACAAGGCATCAATCGAGTGGTCGGCGAATTGGCCGGCCTGTCCAATTCCGACCTTAATCGCCATCAAGCGACACAACGATAAACCTCAAGCAGCGCCTCGGCTGCCATGGCAGCCGAGGCAAGCCATTCAAAGCGACAAGGAGCACAGCATGTCCAAGGCCATCCAGCGGAACGAACTCAAGACTTTCTACTACACCCCGGTCCATTGCCCGTTTTGCGGCACCCGGGTCATGGGCGCCGATCCAGTCGACGAAACCCGTATTACCGCCTGTCCCCATACGTTGTTCATCGCCCATGACATGGCTTTTGAATACCGCTCTGAACGATTGGACAGGAACCTTAATCTCAACGGCCTGACCGAACAGGAGATCGAGGCTCGGTGGCTCGGCGAAGAGGGCGGGGTCGACGGCCTCACCAATCAGGTCACCCTGGCAGATGCAATCAAGGTTGCTGCCTATGCGCCAGCTCCATCGGCCTATGGTTCGTACTACGGATTTGCCCCCACCGAATGACCTCTGCCCGATTGGCACCGGCAACAGAAAAAACCAGGGGGCGCAGCGTGAATGGCCCCGGCTCTATTTGAGCGTATTTATCCCGAGCCCTGTTCCTTTTGGGCTTGTCCTTATGATTTACCCTAGGAGAATTGGCTATGGCCAAGGAAGAACTCATTGAAATGCAAGGCGTCGTCATGGAAGTGTTGCCGGACTCGCGCTTTCGCGTCACCCTCGACAACGGACACATGCTTGTCGCCTACAGCGGCGGCAAGATGCGGAAGAACCATATCCGTGTCCTGGCCGGCGACAAGGTTTCCCTTGAACTCTCCCCCTATGACCTCAGCAAGGGGCGGATCACCTTCCGCCACATCGAGGGCCGCACGCCGCCGGCCTCAAGGCCGCGTCACCACTGAGAAGCGGTATCCATGATGCGCTTCGGCGATTGAACCAGAAGAGTTCCTCAACGTCGGAATTAGGAAGGCGGGTGTGTGTGCATCGCTTTCTTCAGTCCTGTACTCACAGCCTTCCGCAACTTACGGTTTCGGAGGACGGGGAAATGGTGGCGGTGGCCAGGTCGTCACACATTTCCCTATGACTGCCAGATAGGCGGTGGGATACTTCCCTGGTGAAGCAGTAAAAATCGATTTTCCTTCGCCCCCCGGGGCCATCAAGGGAGCGTGAGTGGCGAAGCCAAACTACCAGTTCGAGAAACGCCAGAGAGATTTGGCCAAGAAGCAAAAGCAGGAAGAGAAGCGTCGGCAGAAGCTAGCCGGCAAGGCTGCCAATGCTGATATGCCGGAACCGGATACATCGGAACAGACTGCCTTGCCGGCAGGGAACGATGAGGACTCCGGGACGGCAACGCCGTGATCGTACGTCGCCGAACGTGGTTCTATCGGCTGGCGAAACGGTCCTTTGCCGGTGAGTGCCCCCAGCACATTTCCCGGGCTTGCTCATGTAAGCTAAGGCTTCGAATCATGTCGTCAGGCGAAAGGATGCAATCGATGACCATCGAAGGCACGCTGTCACCTGACCAAGGCTGCCCATCCATCGCTCCCTTCGGCCTGCACGCATGAGTTCGGCCGTGATTGCGCTTGATCCCTCGACTCTGCCGCTCTACGAAGGTGTCCGGCGGGAAGATGTGTGCCTCGTCCAGTCGCAGGCGGAAGAGACTGCCGCACTCAGCGCTTTGATGGCCGGTGACGCCATCGGCTTCGATACCGAATCGAAGCCGACCTTTGCCAAGGGAGAAGTCTCCGACGGTCCGCACCTGGTTCAGTTGGCCACTGATGACAAGGCGTATTTGTTTGCAGTTGCGGGTGGTTCGGCATCGGCTGTCCTGAGGACCGTTCTCGAGTCGCCTAAGGTGCTGAAAGTCGGCTTCGGCCTTCGCGACGATCTGCGGCGCCTTCAAGCCAAGCTGGGGATCCGCACCGAGCACGTCGTCGATCTGGCGATCGCCCTGCGTCAAGAAAAGCGCGGTGATGTCGGCGCCAAAACGGCAGTCGCGAGATTTTTCGGGCAGCGCTTGCAGAAGTCCAAGAAGACTTCGACGACAAACTGGTCGAATCCGCGCTTAACCGAGCGGCAGATGCTGTATGCCGCGAACGATGCACAAGTAGCGTTGCGGGTGTATCGGGCGTGGCGTCAAGCAGAAGGAACCGTCTCGCAACAGCAGTAACTGCCGATCAACCTGACCGTAATCCGCAGAGTCCCTCCCCGCTTACTTGATATACCGGAAGTACCCGATCAGCTCCTGCAACTGCAGGGCGGTCTGTTTCAGTTCCCCTGCTTTCCCGCTCACCTGGCTGATGGCCGCCGAGGTTTCGTCCAGTTCGGCGACGATGCCTTCCACCTGGGCGGCCATTTCGTTGCCGGCCTGGGATTGCTGCTGGGTGGCTTCGGCGATGAGCTGGGACATGGAGAGAACGCTGTCCCCGTGGCTGGCGACATCGGCCAATCCTGCCTGGGCGTGGGTCATGGCCTGGTCGGTGGCGCTCACATGGCTGCCGGCGGACTCCATGCCGGCGACCGCCAGTTGGGTCACCCGCTGGATTTCCCGGACCGAGGCGCCGATGTGCTCGGTTTGCTGGGACGCCTTTTCTGCCAGCTTTCTCACCTCGTCGGCCACCACCGCGAAGCCCCGCCCGGATTCTCCGGCCCGGGCTGCCTCGATGGCGGCATTGAGGGCGAGCAGGTTGGTCTGCTCGGCGATCTCCCGGATGGCCTGGGAAATCTGGTCGATGGCGGCGATGGACTTGAATAGCTCGGACATGGTGTCGCCCGCCGCTTCCACGGTGGTCACCACATTGCGGGAAGCTGCCCGGCTATCTTCCATGCGTGAAGAAGCGGCGGCCAGGAGCAGCCTCGACTGGTCCACCGCCTGGGCGGCGTGGCCGGCGTTGTCGGCTACCTCACTGACGGAGGCCGCCAGTTCCTCCACCGCGGCGGCGATGCGGCCGGTGGCTTCCGACTGGCGCTGGGCCGCCTGCCGGGTCTGCTCGGACCGCCGGCTGAGGCTGTCCGCATCCTCCCGGACGGAGCCGGCCACCTCCGCAATCTCCGCCATCATGGCCTTCAGGTGGGTCTGCATGGTCACCACCCCGTCGTCGAGCCGCCCCAGCTCGTCGGCTCGGGACAGGGCAATTTCGTCGGTCAGGTTGCCCTGGGCGATGTGGTCGATGCGCCCGACGATGCGGTCGATGGCGGCCATGATCTCCCGCTGCTGCAGCAACAGGCCGATGCCCGCCGCCACCGTGACGATGCCGCCCCCTTCCAGCAGATGGTTCACCGTCCCGGCCGACAGGCCCAGGTCGGCGCCGAATAGGCGGCAGAGGACGCACAGAGCCTGGGCAGCGACGATCAGCACGGTCAGGGAAGCGAGCTTGGCTTTGAGAGGAATGCGCGCCCACGGCGTGGGCACAGGCAGCTTGACTCGGCCGGCATTGATCTTGGGATAGGCGGCTTCGGCAGCGCGTATCTGCGCCCGGGAGGGCTCGGTGCGCACCGACATGTAGCCGATGGTCTGGTTATCCCGGCGCACCGGGACGACGAGCGCGTCGACCCAGTAATGGTCGCCGTTCTTGCAGCGGTTCTTGACGATGCCCCGCCAGGGCCGCCCGTCCTTGACGGTGCTCCACAGGTTATCGAAAGCCGCCGCCGGGACATCGGGGTGGCGGACGATGTTGTGGCTCTTGCCGATCAATTCCTGGCGGGAAAAGCCGCTGACCTCGATGAAGGCATCGTTGGCGTAGGTGATGAGGCCCTTGAGATCGGTGCGGGAAACGATATACGCGTTCTTGGGAAAGGGGCGTTCCTGCTGGGTGATGGGGTGATTGATCTTCATCTGCCGTTGGTGGTCGGGGCGCCTTTTGTTTTAGCAGGATTCTAGGAATATCCGCCTAGGCGCTGTCTGAGCGAATCTGAGCGCCCGGCCACGCTCCCCGCTTGGCTTGGCGCCGTTTTCCGCTAAGATTCCGATCCCTGTGAGGTATGGCTGTCCGACGAAGTGCACAACAATGGGGGCAAGTAATCTGACCAACGTAATGGACCTGCTCCTCGACGCCGTCTGCGTCGTGGACCCCGAGGGGCGCCTCGTTTCCGTCAGCGGCGCCTGCGAGCGCATCTTCGGCTACACGCCGGACGAGATGATCGGAAGGCCGATACTCGACCTCGTTTTCCACGAGGATTTACCAAAGACCCTGCAGGCCGTGGACCGGATCATGGGCGGCTACCTCCAGCACGATTTCGAGAACCGCTATGTCCGCAAGGATGGGCAGCTCGTGCATATCCAGTGGTCGGCCCGCTGGTCCGAGGTGGACAAGGTGAGGGTGGCCGTCGCCCGGGACATCACCCGGCGCCGGCAGGACGGGGCTGCCTTGGAGGTGCCGGCCCGCTGGCGCTTGTCGGGTTCGCCCCCTAGCCTCGTTCCCCCCGGCTTTGCCCCCATCCCGCTCTCGGCCCAGGATTACACCGTGCTCCTGGCCCTGGCCACCGGGGGCGAGTGCGTGACCCGCCAGGCGATCGTCGCTGCTTTGGGCAAGAGCTTCGTCGATTACGACCAGCGGCGCCTGGATACCCAAATGCGCCGCCTGCGCCGGAAGGTCGAGGAGGCCTGCGGCCTGCCGCTGCCGGTGGCCACCCTGCGCAGCGTGGGCTATCGCTTCTACGACAGCATCGAGGTCTGCAAGTAGGCGCCGTTCAAGGCCTGGCGCCGTAGGCCGTATCGAAAATCCCCTCCAGGACCGGATGGACGCCCCGCAGCCCATCCACCACCGCCTTGGCCCAGTCGAAATACTGCTGCTTCCGCGCCAGGGACCAATCGGCCGGCGGGCTGGAGGCGATGTCCCGCAGATTGCTGATCTTGTCGGCCAGCTTCACCAGCTTGGCCTGCCGGCTGATGGTGGGGGCGTGGGCGATCTGAAGGCGCTTGCGCTCCGCCTTAGGCAGGCCCTTGTCGTCGGTGACTTCCATGACGATGGCGGCGATGCCCGCCCCGAATTCCTGGATCAGCTCATCTTCCGAGGTGTCCGTGTCCTCCACGGTGTCGTGGAGGATGGCTGCGATCAGCACGTCCTCGTCGTCGATGCCGCCCTCGTTGGCGAGGACGTTGGCCAGGGCGATGGGGTGGTTGATGTAGGGCGAGGCAGCGGCGTCCTTGCGGCGCTGGTCCCGGTGCTTGTGGGCGGCAAAGGCGATGGCGGAGAGGAGTCGGTTCATGGCGTGGCAGGACCGGATGAAACGCATATATGAAAATATTTTTTGATTTGTGACAACCGAATCCATCCTGGCGCGTTAAGGAACCCTCTAAGTCGAAATTAAAAAAGGTGTCGAAGTGCGTCGGGTCGTTGTTGTAGCCATGGTTTTTCTCGCCTCGCAGGCAGTTTTTGCCTCGGAACCGGTGGCGGAGAGCATGCCGGTGGCTGAAAGTATGCCGGTGGCGGAATCCCAGGCCCCTATCTTTGTCCGCGACCTGGGGGCGCCGCCTCCCGCCGTGGTTTCCCTGTCCGCCACCAAGGCGGCTCCCGAGATGAAGCCGGAGGCCAAGCGGGCCGCCAGCAAGAACCGGATCGCCAAATCCATGCTGTCCCGGTCGGCCCGCAGCCAGCTGGTCCTGGCCGCCAAGTCCACCAACGTCATGAGCAAGGCCACCCTGGCCTTCCTGGACGGGGACGACGCCGACAACGATTCCGACGACCTGGACATGCACCGCTCCTTCAGCCGCCCCAAGGTGGTCAAGGTGGATGATCCGGATGCCGACGACGATCCCCTCATCACCGACCACGTCAGGCTGCGCCTCTTCATGGCCCGCCAGAAGGCCGTCGAGGCCCACGCCATGGCCGCGGCGGCCAAGCAGGCTGCCGAACCGGACGACGGCCTGTCCGATGGGGTGAGGCTCCGCCTCTTCATGGCCCGCATGGCTGCGGTCCAGGCCCACCAGAAGAAATTTTCCTGATCTGCCGTTCCGACGGCTCCCGTTACATCTGCTTACCAATGGACTGTAACCGGCCGGGGGGCTTCCTCGTTATTGAGGTGTGGCAAGACAAATCGCTTTCATGAGGTCAGCTATGCGAGTCCAACAGCAAGAATCCGTCCGCTTCATTGAATCCCTGAAGCATGCCGGCATCGTCATCAGCAACGAGCAGGAAGTCATCGAGCGCCTGGGCGAGGCCCGGGAGTGGCACTTCGCCTTCACCACCCTGGCCAAATGCGGCCAGAGCCTGGGCATCCGCTTCGCCGCCACGGCCAAGACCCGTTCCGACCAATTGAAGCGGCTCTTCGCCAAGTTCCACTTCAAGGGCAACGCCGAGGCCGCCTTCGAGGCCAGCCTGCAAGGCTGATAGCCGATGGCCCGACATCCCTCGGGATGCGGGCTGGCCCAAGCACTTACCGGGCTTCGTCCTGCAGGCGCTTGAGCTGTTCCTTCAGGATTTCCAGAGCATCGCAACGGTCGCTGAGGTCGTCTACCAGGGTGCCGATGGCCCGGGATGGCGTTCCCGCCGACGCCCGGGAGGCTTCGATCAGGTTCTGCCAGTCCTGGAGTTGGGCCACCCGCTCGGGGGCCTGGGAATTGAAATAGGAAGCCAGCACCTTCCGCCGGTGGGCCGAAAAAGCCTCCGGGTCGCCCGCATAGCGGCCCAGTTCCCCGAGCAGCGCCATGGTTTCGTTATCCACTGCCATTTCCTCCCTCTGAGCCCCGGTCGATGCCGGAGTTATTGGCCTGCCCTATCATCCCCTCCCGGCCGATGCCGTTGGCGGCTGGTCCGGGAGTCGATGAATTCACCTTCGGGAGGTGGTGCCTCCCGAAGGTGGCGGGCAGTTTTCTCTGTGTTGGGGTTGTTTTTGATTTAGCGGCAAGGCCGGGAAGCCCACCCTTGCCGCGATTCCATTCTACGGACAAACCGTTTTCCAACAATCGTGCATAGTTGGATTGATTGTTCAATAATGCGAACAATCAATCCTCGAGCCGGGTAGGAGAACCCCTTGGACAGGTCCATCGACCTCAATGCGCTGAAGATTTTCGTCAAGACCGTGCGGCTCAACGGCATCTCCCATGCCGCCCGGGACCTGGGGCTGCCCAAATCCACGGTCAGCCTCAAGCTGCGGCAACTGGAGGAGCAGTTGGGCATCCGCCTCCTGCAGCGCACTACCCGCCGACAGGTCCTCACCGACGAGGGGCGGGGCTATTTCGAGGCGGTTTCCCGGCTCATGGACGATCTGGTGGCGGCCAACCTGAGCCTCGCCAGCCGCCAGCTCCTGCCCCTGGGGACCATTCGGGTAACGGCGCCGGTGGACTTCGGGACAGCCCGCCTGGGCTGCCTGCTGGCCGGCTTCCGCTCCCGCTATCCGGCCGTCCAGCTGGAGGTGGAATTGACCGGCCGGCGGGTGAACCTGGTGGAGGAGGGCTTCGACCTGGCGCTGCGCCTGGGCGAGTTGGAAGATTCCACCTTCGTCTGCCGGAAAATCGCCTCCGTCGGCCAGAAGCTGGTGGCCAGTCCGGGCTACCTGCGGGGCCACGGGGCGCCTTCGCTTCCCGCGGAACTGGGCCGCCACGTCTGCCTGGCCCATCCGAGCCAGCTGAAGGCCGGGGGCTGGCGGTTGAGGAGTGCCCTGGGGTTGGAAATCCATCCCCTAGCCAGCGATTTCGTCGCCAACAGTTTCCACCTCCTGCGGGATGCCGCCCGGCAGGATCACGGCATTACCGTCCTGCCCGACTACCTGGCGGACGAGGAAGTGGCGGCCGGCCAGCTGGTGGAAATCCTGCCGGACTGGAAGCTCGACCCCGTTCCCCTGTTCGTGCTCTATCCCTCCAACAAACTGCTGGCCACCCGGGTCAGGAAGCTTATCGACTACCTGGGGGAGCATCTGGAGCCGGGTCAGCTTGCCTCGGCCGTCCCGAGCCCTTAGAGTCGGCACCCTCTTCGGCATTCCGATCCCGGCAGACCATGGAACGACTCATCGCAGCATTGCAGCGCCTCTATTTCTCCGAAGCCCGGCTGGGTTCCCCGGCCGTGGCCCTTGCCCTGGCGGGCGGCGAGCCGGTCGCCCTGGACCCCTCGGACCCGGACGGCCGCACCCGGGCCATGGTCCTTGTTTTCCAGTCGGCGGCCGATTGGGCGGCGGTGGCCGACCTGTTCCAGGCGGTGCAGGCGGACCTGGAATTGCCGGCGCCCGCCATCTCGGTGTCCGGGCGGGCCGGGTACGAGGTCTGGTTCTCCCTGGCCGAGGCCGTGCCGGCCGCGGAGGCCCAAGGCTTCCTGGAAGCCCTCCGGGCCCGCTACCTGTCCGAAATTCCCGCCGCCCGGCTGCGGCAGAGCCCGGGAGACGGCCCGGTCAACCTGGTGCCTGCACTTCACGGGGCAAGCGGCAAATGGTCTGCCTTCATCGACCCGTCCATGGGCGGCATGTTCGCCGACGAACCGGGGCTGGAAATGGCCCCGAGCCTGGATAGGCAAGCGGACCTCCTGGCCGGGTTCGAGAGCATCAAGCCGGCCGATTTCCGGCGGGCGATGGCATCGCTCCTGTCCCCGGCAGTGACAACCGGCGGGGTTGGGGAAGGGGCCGGGCTCGCTGTCGGCGGCAACTTCACCGACCCGAAGCGCTTTCTCCTGGCGGTCATGAACGACCCGTCGGCAAGCCCCGCCTGGCGGATCGAAGCGGCCAAGGCGCTGCTCCCCTACTTCGAGAAGGGCGGCAAGTGATGGGCAGCCTGGTCGAGCGGGTCGCACGGCATGTCGAAGCCCGGTTTGCCGGGGAAGGCTCCGGCCACGACTGGTTTCACATCCAGCGGGTCTGGCGGCTGGCCCGCCGCATCGCCGCCCAGGAAGGCGCGGACCGGGAGATTGCCGAACTGGGCGCCCTGGTCCACGACATCGCCGACTGGAAATTCCACGGCGGCGATGAGACCGTAGGGCCTCGGGAGGCCGAACGCCTCCTCGTCCGGGAAGGAGCAAGCGCCCGGGTGATCGAGTCGGTGGTGGAGATCGTGGCGACCATCTCCTTCAAGGGCGCCGGGGTCGATACCGGGATGCGCACCCTGGAAGGGAAATGCGTCCAGGATGCGGACCGCCTGGATGCCCTGGGGGCCATCGGCATCGCCCGCTGCTTCGCCTACGGCGGCCATGCCGGTCGCCTGCTCTACGACCCGGACGTGCCGCCGGTGCTGCATGCCACGGCGGAAGCCTACAAGGCCGCCAAGGGCACCAGCCTCAACCATTTCCACGAAAAACTCTTCCTCCTCAAGGACCGCATGAACACCGCCACTGGCCGGGCCCTGGCCGAGGAGCGGCACCGCTTCATGGAGGGTTTTGTCGCCCAGTTCCTTGCTGAATGGGAGGCGGCGGACTGCTAGAATCCGCCCCCTTGCCTTTGTTCTTCTCCCGCCGAGCCCGGACCGATGACCCAGAACGCCAATCCCATCGTCGATAGCCTTTCCTCCATCGCCAACGCCGACACCCAGCGGCTGGCTGCACGCATGGCTCAGGAGGTCTTCGGTGGCACCTTCCGTCAGGCCGTCTCCCCGGAGTCCGCCGACGGGGGCAAGGTCATGGCCGAGGTGGCGTCCCGCTGCCACAACTGGTGCCAGGCGGGCGAGGGCGAGGATGCCCGGGCCCTGCGCCTGGCGCTGCTGATCAGCGGCCTGGACCAATGGGGCGTGGCCTACAGCCAGGCTTTCAACCTGTCCGCCATCCCGGCCCTCTCCGCCCTCATCGGTGCCCTGCGCACCCGCCTGGACCCCAAGGCCGACGCCCGTTTCCAGTGGTTCTACACCCAGATTGGCGAGGTCGAGGCGGATGCCATCGACTTCAAGGTGGAACTGCGCCGCAACCTGCATCTGGCCCTGTGGCACGCCATGGCCGCCTGCGAAACCGAATCCGAGGCCCAGGCCATCGTCCAGGCCCTGGGCAGCCTGCTTCTGGCCGTGAACGAGCGCATGCCCGAGCTGGGCTGGCGCCTGATGGCCGATGCCCTGGCCAATATCCAGGTCCGGCTCCTGGACGACACCCAGGCCTCCGAAGTGGCCCAGAAGGGCACCCAGCAGCTTTTCGAATCCCTGCGCCAGGCTTTGCCCAAGGAACGCTACCAGACCATACTGGCCCATTCCGCCCAGGTGGTTCTCGCCTGGCAGCAGGCGCGGCGCTGAGCCGGGCGGCGGGCGTCCGCGTTGTGCCCGCCTGCCGTTTCGCATAAGCTGGCGCCCACCTGCCGCGGGCGCACCGGCCTTTTCGGGCGCAGCGGGACCCATCCGACGGAATCAAGATGACGCCCTCCGAACCCAGCCCGCTTCTCTTTTCCAATTCCTTTGCCCGTTATTTCGCCGCCACCCGGCCGGCCTTCCTGTCGGTGACCCTGGCCGGCGCCCTCATCGGCCTGGCCACGGTGAGCGCCGACGGCGTCGCCATCGACATTGCCAAGGCTTTCCTCACCGTGCTGTTCGCCCTGGTGGCCCATGCCGGCGCCAATGTGGTGAACGACTATCACGATGCCCTCAACGGCTCCGACGCC
>DASRUX010000059.1:0-3815 GCA_035655235.1 Rhodocyclaceae bacterium
TGTCGTTGATCTGGCCGGCCAGAGCGTAAAGCTCCTTGTTGATGACCCCGGTCTTGGTCTCGCAATGGGCCATGAGGTCGTCGAACATGCGGGCGCCTTTTTGCGGGTCGCCGGCCAGCAGGGCCAGGAGGCCGTGGAGCACCTTGTAGAGGGTGCGCTGGGTGAGGGAAATGGCGATATTGGGCAGGAAATACTCGGTGCCCAGGCGGTTCACCCGCAGGACGAAATCCCAGGCCTCCTGTAAATCCTTGTCCTCCAGGGGCTCCGCCAGGAATTCGCCGATGCCCAGCAGGTAGCGGTCCAGGTCCCGGGACCATTCCAGGGGCAGCTCCTGGACCCAGGCGAAGCGCTCCCGCAGGGTGGGCAGGGCGGCCTCCAGCTCAGGCAGGGAGCGAATCTGGAAGGGCGCCCGGCCGCCGTACAGCTCGACGGCGTTCTGGTTGCCGTAGATGTAGTGGCCGTGCATGCCGAACCACTTGCCAGTGAAGGGCGGGTAGCCCATGAGGCGGAAGGAATGGTTGAGAGAGCGGTGGAAGCCTTCCTCCACCATGTCCCAGGCCAGCGGCGTCAGGACATTGGGGAAGCGCTCCGCCGACTCGTCCCGGGTCCACCGGGGCGGGATGGTGGTGACGGGGCGGGATTGCAGCAGGTGCAGCTTGCCCTCCGCGATGCCCCATTCGATGTCCTGGGGGAACTGGTAGGCGGCTTCCACCTGGCGCATCAAGGAAGCCAGCTCGGCCAGCTGGGCTGGGGCGAGGCAGGGGCGGGTCGCCTCGTCGCCATGGATTTCCACCTCCCGGGAACCCTGGGTGTCGCACACCACCCGCCGGGTCTTGCGGCCGATGACGCTGGAAACCAGGTTGCCTTCCCGATCAAGGACGTACTGGTCGATTTCCCCCTCGCCGCTCACCACCGATTCCCCCAGGCCGAAATTGGCATTGACCAGCATTTCCCGCAGGGAGCCGGTGACCGGGTTGATGGTGAAGCCCACCCCGGCCACCTCGCAGCGCACCATGGTCTGCACCACCACCGCCATGGCGGCGGAGCGGTGGTCGAAGCCGTGCTTCTGGCGGTAGGCGATGGCCCGCTCCTGCCAAAGCGATGCGAAACAGGCCCGCACCCGGTCGAGGACGGCGTCGGCGCCGCTGATGTTGAGGTAGGTGTCGTGCTGGCCGGCGAAGGCCGCCGAGGCCAGGTCCTCGAAGGTGGAGGAGGAACGCACCGAGAAGGCGGCCCCGGCCGGGAAATGCTGGAGCTGAGCGCGGATGGCACCCTCCACCTCGGCCGGCAGGGGCAGGGCCTCCAAGGCTTCACGCAGCTTGGCGGCTTCCTCCCGCAGGACGGCGGGATCATCCACATGGAAGCCGCCCACCTGGTCGAGCAGGGTCCCGGCTTGGCGCACGAATTCCCGGTAGGCGCCGGCGGCGACGATGAAGCCGCCGGGTACCGGGAAGCCTTTCTGGGTCAGCAGGGCCAGGTTGGCCCCCTTGCCGCCGGAAAGCTCGGTCTGGCAGGCAAGGGATTCGGCGAAGGGGAGGGCGAAGCTGCGGATCATTCGTGGGTCCTTTCCCGGGCGAACTGCCGTTCGGCCAGCCACAAGGCCAGGGCGGCCAGGGCGAAGCCGAACAGTACGTCGATGAAATAGTGGTAGCGCAGGTATTGAGTGGATAGCCAGAGGCCGACGCAGGGCACCAGGTAGGCCCAGAAGCGCCAGCGCTTGTGGCGGAAATCGAAGCCCAGCAGGAAGGTGGACACGGCCACATGCAGGCTGGGGAAGACATCCACGCCGCAGGAACCCATCTTCACCAGGCCGGCGTTCCAGTCGGTGATTGGCCCGCCCACCAGGGCCACGGTGAAGGCCTCCGGCATGGCCAGGTAGGGGCCCGCAGCCGGCACCAGGGCGTAGCCCAGGAAGCCCAGGCCGTAGAGGGAGAAGAGGCCGACGGTGAAGGCCTTGAGCCGTTTCAGGTCGCCGATGAAGTGGGCCACCAGGCTGACGGTCAGGTAGGGGAAGAAGAGGATGTAGCAGAAGCTGAAGAACTCCGTCGCCCAGGGCGTCACCCAGGGCTGTAGCAGTAGCGACGGCGTATCGGGCAGGATGGCCCGGTCGATGGAGAGCAGCAGGCCATCCATCTTTTCCGGCCGCAGGGCGGGGACGGCGGTGCGCATCTGCTGGAAATAGACGTTCATCGCCAGGGGGTAGAAGAGGAGCCGCCAGCGCCAGGCGGCCTGGGTGCCCCGGCGGGCGGCGTAGGCGATGAGGCCGGCGGAGATCACCAGGCCGGCACCGAAGGCCAGGGTGTCCGGGGCCAGCGGCCCGACGGTGGCCAGGAGCGCCAGGGCCATGGCCAGCATATAGGCACCGAATAGCCATTCGTGGGCGAGAAGATTCTTCACCGTTCAGACCCCTGTGGCCCGCAGGGCGGCATCCAGGCGCTGGTGCATGGCCAGGAGCCGGGGGCGCAGGGAAGAGGCGCAGACCAGGTTGCCCAGGCTGACCGCCAGCTTCTTGAACCGGTAGAGGGAGCGCAGTCCCAGCCAGGATACTGCCGCGTAGGCGCCCCAGGCCGGCAGGTTGTCGGCGGCCGTCGCCCAGGCCAGTAGCCCGCCTGCCCACAGCGCCAGGGCCGGGGCGCCGGTCAGCAGCCGCCAGAGGGTGATGGTGTTGGGCGCGTCGGCGAAGCGCCGGCCGGCCTCCCGGGCGATGAGGAGCGGCGGCAGGTTGAGGAGGCAGGCCGCACCCACAAAAGGCGCCAGGACCAGGGCGTAGAGGGCATAGGCCCAGGCGTGGCGGATGGGCACCAGGGGCACGCCCTGGTGGCGGAAGAGGGGGGCGTCGGCGACGGACGCGTCGAACTCGGCCTGGGCGGCTTCGGCGTCCGGCAGGCCGGCCTCCAGGGCCTTGAGGGCGGCGAAGTAGGAGCGGCCGGTGCCCAGGGTGGCGGCGTAGGCGGTGCGTTCCCGGCGGGCGAAGGTGTCGGCGTCCGGGGCCTGCACGGCCAGGGCTTCCAGGGCAGCGACGATGCGCTTGTGGAGCTGGGCGACGGCGGCGGGGCCCTCGCTGCCGGCGGGCAGGTCGAGGTCCAGGGGCGGGCCGGCGACGATCTCGGCGTCGCTCTGCCAGGCCCAGGCCCGCTCGTAATGGATGCCCAGGGGAATCACCGTGGGCCGGATGCCCTCGGCCAGGGCGGCGGCCAGGATACGGGCAGCGCCCTTCTTGAAGGGCAGGTGGCGGTGCCCCAGGTCGCTAGTGCCTTCCGGCATGATGAACAGGGCGCCGCCGGCCTTCAGGGCATCGACGCTCTGCCGCAGTGCGGCGGCGTTATCCACGGCATCGTCCTTGCCGTCTTTCTCCCGGGCGACCTCGATGCCGTCGAAGAAAATCCGCCCCAGCAGGCTGCGCCGCAGTTGCACCGAGATCATGAAGCGGGCCCGGGGCAGTTTGGACTTGTAGAGGTAACCGTCCACCGCCCCGTTGCGATGCAATCCCAGGTAAAGTACCGGCCCCGCCGCCGGCAGGTTCTCCCCGCCGAGAAGGCGGACCCGGTGGTAATAAAGGCGGACAAGGAAGCGGGAGAGGAACTGGAAATATAGATCGCGCATGGCGGGCCGCTTGCGCCGGAAATGACGTGGAAGTATAAGCCCTGTTCATGATGGATTCATTCGATTCCAACCTCGCCGGCGACGTGTCGGCCCTCAAGGAGCTGTTTGCGGCCTTCGACCGCCTGGAGGCCGCCTTCGCCCGGGCCCGGGACGAGATGTCGCCGCGCCGCCGGGGCTATTTCACCCCGGATGAGGACGACGCCGTCCGCAAC
>DASRUX010000060.1:0-3065 GCA_035655235.1 Rhodocyclaceae bacterium
GTTCCACCATCCTGGGCAACGGGGACGTTGCCCTCATTCTGGACGTGCCGGCCCTCATCGACCTGGCCGGCAGCCAGGATACGAGGGCACTGGCGGCACCCGCCGGACGCTGAATCGACTATTTCAATAATCGCAACACAAGGGGGTAGTGACATGTTCAACAATATCCGCATCGGCACCCGACTCGCCGGGAGTTTTGCCCTGGTGGTTTTCCTCCTGGTGGTGGTCGCCTGGCTGGGCGTCAGCCGCATGGCCATGATCAACGGCGCGCTGCAGACCATCGCCGAGGAGCGTTTCCCGAAGACCGTCTGGGCCAATGACATCGTCGACGCCGTCAACGTGGTGGCCCGGGCCGTGCGTAACGCCATGCTTACCGCCAAGCCGGAAGAGGTGAAGGCCGAGTTCGAACGCATTCCGGCCCAGAGCCAGGTCATCACCGACCGCCTGGACAAGCTGGAAAAGGCCGCCGTTACCGAGGCCGACCGGGAAATGCTGAAGAAGCTGACGACCCTGCGGGCCGCCTATGTCGCCCAACTCGGCAAGCTGAAGGAACTGGCAACCGCCGGCCAGAAGGAAGAAGCCGTGGTGCTCCTCATGGGGGACATGCGCAAGAGCCAGAACGCCTACATCAAGGGTGTCGGTGAGCTGGTCAGCTACCAGGGCGAGTTGATGTCCAAGGCCAGCAAGGAAGCCGCCCAGGCCTACGAGGCGGCCCGCAATCTGGCCATCGGCATTTCCGCCGCCGCCGTCCTCATCGCCGTGGCCATCGCCATCTGGCTGACCCGGGGCATCACCCGGCCCCTCAACGAAGCGGTCAAGGTGGCCAACCAACTGGCCGATGGCGACCTGACCGCCCACATCGACGTGTCCAGCAAGGATGAAACCGGCCAGCTCCTGTCGGCCATGCAGGCCATGGTCGCCAGGCTCGCCCAGATCATCGGCGAGGTGCGCAATGCCGCCGAGGCCCTGACCGACGCTTCCGGCCAGGTTTCCGCCACTGCCCAATCCCTGTCCCAGTCTTCTTCCGAGCAGGCTGCCAGCGTCGAGGAAACCACCGCCTCCCTGGAGCAGATCACCGCTTCCGTCAGCCAGAATACCGAGAACGCCCGGGTTACCGACGGCATGGCCTCCAAGGCCGCCAACGAAGCCCAGGAGGGCGGAACGGCCGTCACCCAGACGGTGGAAGCCATGCGCAGCATCGCCAACAAGATCGGCATCATCGACGACATCGCCTACCAGACCAACCTGCTCGCCCTGAACGCCGCCATCGAGGCCGCCCGCGCCGGGGAGCACGGCAAGGGCTTCGCCGTGGTCGCTGCCGAGGTGCGCAAACTTGCCGAGCGCTCCCAGGTGGCTGCCCAGGAAATCGGCGAAGTGGCCGAGAGCAGCGTCACCCTGGCCGAGCGGGCCGGCCAGCTGTTGGGCGAGATGGTCCCCACCATCCGGAAGACCTCCGACCTGGTCCAGGAAATCGCCTCCGCCAGCGAGGAGCAGGCTTCCGGCGTGGCCCAGATCAACGGCGCCATGGGCCAGCTCAACCAGGCCACCCAGCAGAATGCCTCCGCCTCCGAGGAGCTGGCCGCCACCGCCGAGGAACTGGGCGCCCAGGCCGAGCAGTTGCAGGAGCTGATGACCTTCTTCCGTCTCCAGGAAGCCGGCTTCCGCCGGACCCGGGCTGCCCCCCAGCGGGAAGGGGCCAAGCCGGCCGCCACGCCGCGCAGCAAGCCGGCGGTGAGCGTCAGCGAGGGCGAGTTCGAACGTTTCTGAACGCCGCCGGCCAGGCCGGGCTGATCCCGGCTTGCTCCCGGCCTTATACTTCGCGCCATGCCAAGAAAAGAATTCGGGAGCCTATCCCTCCGGCTCCAACTGTCGGCCATCGTGGCCCTGGTCATTGCCGGGATCATGGGCAGTTTCGGCTATGTCGCCATCGGCTACCTGAACCATACGGCCACCGAAGAGGCGGTCAGGCAACTGTCGGCCACCAACCACCTCGTCCGCGACTTGGTGGATAGCAGCCAGGAAGGCATGCGGATCGCCGTGGGCAAGCTGGGGGAAACCCTGGCCAGCCATTTCCCCGGCAGCTTCACCCTGGATGCGGGGAGCCGGGTGGAATGGGAAGGGATTTCGACCCCGAAGCTCTCCCTGAACGGCCGCCCCCTCAATTTCGACTATGGCGAGATCGACCACTTCAGCGAGGCCAGCGGCGGCAATGTGGCCTCCATCTTCGCCCGGGACGGCGACGATTTCGTCCGCATCAGCACCTCCCTCAAGAAGGAGGACGGCACCCGGGCCGTGGGCACCCGCCTGGAGCGCAGCCACCCGGCCTACCCGAAGGTGATCTCCGGTCAGCTCTACCGAGGCCATGCCCGCCTCTTCGGCACCCATTACATGACCGAGTACCGTCCCATCCTCGACGCCTCCGGTACGGTGATCGGCATCCTCTTCGTCGGCATGGACCTTACCTCCAGCCTGAATTCCCTGCGGCAGACCCTGCGGGAATTCGTCATCGGCGGATCGGGCTATATCGTGGTGGTGGACAGCGATCCGGCCGCCAAGGGGCGTCTGCTGGTCCATCGCAGCCGGGAAGGCAAGGCACTCGGCGATGGGCTGTCGGACCTGGAAGCCCAGGCGGTGGAAACCAGCCTGCGCCAGCGCAACGGCGTGATGTTCTACGACTGGCCGGACCAAGAAGCGGGTGACGGCGCCGCCCGCCGCAAGGTGGCGGTGATGGAGGAATCCGCCGGGCTGGGCTGGATCATCATCTCCTCCGGCTACCTGGACGAATTCACCGGCACCGCCACCACCGGACGCCGTTACATGGTCATTGCCACCTTGATCGTCTCGGTGGTGCTCATCCTGGCCCTCAATCTGGGCATCGGCCGGCTGGTGCTGCTCCCCATGTGGCGGGAAATCGACCGCCGCCAGCAGAAGGAACGGGAAGTGGCCTCCTACCGGGACCATCTGGAAGAACTGGTGGCCGAGCGGACCGCCGACCTGGTGGCGGCCCGGGCGGAGGCCGAGCGCCTGGCACAGGTGCGCAGCGAATTCCTGGCCAACATGAGCCA
>DASRUX010000061.1:0-5007 GCA_035655235.1 Rhodocyclaceae bacterium
TCGTAGGCAGCGAAGCTGGCCGGATGCTTTTCCTTCAATTCGCCGAAGGTCAGCCCCTCGAAGATGCCATAGCGCCGCTCCCGTAGTTCCGGCGCCGCCTCGGGCGCAAGGCCGATGGCCGCGCCGATGCGCTGGGCGGTGGTCCACGCCCGGGACAGGTCGCTGCTGTAGAGGGCCGTGATGCCGGCCTTGGTCAGCCAGCGGCCAGCGGCGTCGGCCTGGCGCAGGCCGTTGTCGTTGAGGCCGATATCGATCTGCCCCTGGATGCGGCGCTGGGTGTTCCACTCCGTCTCGCCGTGGCGGACCAGGCAAAGCCTCGTGGCAGAGGCCGGCGCACTAGGGATTTCCATCATTTCGACCCTGTTTCCTTCCATGTAAATTGCGGGGACCGGACCATAGAGGCCGTCCAGCCCCAAAGAAGTCCGGCATTTTATCAATCGAGGAGGACTTCCGTGACCCTTCTGCTCAAGCTCTCGCAGCTGATCGACGCGCTCAACGAGCGGGTCGGCAGGGCGGCGTTCTGGCTGGTGCTGGCCATGACCATCATCTGCGCCGGCAACGCCGTCGTGCGCTTCGCCTTCAACTACAGCTCCAATGGGCTGCTGGAAATCCAGTGGTACCTGTTCGCCGCGGTCTTCCTCCTCTGCGCCGCCTATACCTTGCAGAAGAACGAGCATGTCCGCATCGACGTGGTCGCCGGCCGCTTTTCCCCCAAGGGCCAGGCCGTCATCGACATCATCGGCACCCTCTTCTTCCTGCTGCCTATGGTGGTACTGGTGCTCTCCCTCTCCCTGCCCCTGGTCAAGGAATCCTTCCACATCGGCGAGATGTCCGCCAACGCCGGCGGACTCATCCGCTGGCCGGTGAAGGCCCTCCTGCCCATCGGTTTCACCCTCCTGGCTCTCCAGGGCGTCTCCGAGCTGATCAAGCGCATCGCCTTCCTGGCCGGGCGCATCGGCGACCCCAACGCCAAGGACAAGGGCCCCAGCGCCGAAGAAGAGCTGGCCGCCGCCATTGCAGCCAGCAAGGCCAAGGAGGACAAATAATGGAATGGGTCATCGCCAACATGGCGCCCCTGATGTTCGGGGCCCTCATCCTTTTCCTCCTCTTCGGCTACCCGGTGGCCTTCGCCCTGGCCGCCAACGGCATCGCCTTCGGCCTGCTGGGCATCCAGCTGGGTCTTCTCCAGCCGGCCATCTTCCAGGCCCTGCCGGAGCGCATCTTCGGCATCATGGCCAACGACACCCTCCTGGCCATCCCCTTCTTCACCTTCATGGGCCTCGTCCTTGAGCGATCGGGCATGGCCGAGGACCTGCTGGACACCATCGGCCAGCTCTTCGGCCCCATGCGCGGCGGCCTCGCCTATGCGGTCATCTTCGTCGGCGCCCTGCTGGCGGCGACGACCGGCGTGGTGGCGGCCTCGGTCATCTCCATGGGCCTCATCTCCCTGCCCATCATGATGCGCTACGGCTACGACAAGCGACTGGCCTCCGGGGTCATCGCCGCCTCCGGCACCCTGGCCCAAATCATCCCGCCGTCCCTGGTCCTGATCATCATGGCCGACCAGTTGGGCCGCTCGGTGGGAGACATGTACGAAGGCGCCTTCGTTCCCGGCCTGGTGCTGACCGGCCTCTACTTCGGCTACGTCGCCATCCTCAGCATCATCAAGCCCAAGTCCTGCCCCGCCCTGCCCCTGGAAGCCCGGTCCCTGCGCGGCGGGAAGCTAATGCTGCGGGTGGTCACCACCCTGGTGCCGCCCCTGGTGCTCATCTTCCTGGTGCTGGGCACCATCTTCCTGGGCATCGCCACCCCCACCGAAGGCGGCGCCATGGGCGCGGCCGGCGCCCTCATCCTGGCCGTGGTCCGCCAGCGCCTGTCCTGGAAGCTCTTGAAGCAGGCCATGGAAACCACCGGCAAGCTCTCGTCCTTCGTGGTCTTCATCCTGGTGGGCTCCACCGTCTTCGGCCTGGTCTTCCGGGCGGTGAATGGCGACCTGTGGGTGGAACACCTGCTCACCTCCCTGCCGGGCGGCAAGCTGGGCTTCCTGATCGTGGTCAATCTCCTGGTCTTCTTCCTGGCCTTCTTCCTGGATTTCTTCGAGCTGTCCTTCATCATCGTCCCGCTCCTCGGGCCGGTGGCGGACAAGCTGGGCATCGACCTGATCTGGTTCGGCGTCCTCCTCGGGGTGAACATGCAGACCTCCTTCATGCATCCGCCCTTCGGCTTCGCCCTCTTCTACCTGCGCTCGGTGGCGCCCGCCTCCATCAAGACCACGGATATCTATTGGGGCGCCATTCCCTTCGTCTGCATCCAGATCATCATGGTGGCCCTGATCATCATCTTCCCGAACCTGGTGAGCTACGGCGACGAGGCCCAGCGGGAGGCCACCCGCCTGGAGCAGGAGGGCGGCGGCGCCCTGCCGGTGGACCTGGACACCCTGATGAAGGGGGATGGCGACGCCAAGCCCGGCGAAGCTCCAAAATCCGACGACGCCGACAACGACCTCCTGAAGCGGTTCCAGCAGGACAACAAGTAGGCGCTGGGAGCGGCAAATCACGAAGCGGGGCCTGGCCCCGCTTTTTTCTTGCCCTGTTCTACAATGGGCGCACAGCCTTTTCGTTGCCATCCTATGCCGTCCCTCCGCATCGACCGCCTGCAACCCGGCGTCTTCATCTCCCTCTCCGCCATCGGCTGGATGAACCATCCCTTCGTGCTCAACCAGTTCCGCATCGCCAATGCCGGCCAAATCCAGGTGCTGCATGAAATGGGACTGAAAACCGTGGAATGGGACCCGGCCCGCAGCACCGCCGAGCCCCTGCCCGAGAAACCCGCCGCGGAGCAGGAAGAAGATTTCGCCGGTGCCGCCCTGGCCGGCATGCTGGACGAGAAGCAGCACCGCATCGCCCAGGTCCGCGCCCAGCGGGAACGCCTGGCCCGGCGGGAACGGGAATTCGAGCAGGAGGCCCTGGCCGCCGCCGATGTCATGAAGGCCCTCACCGGCCACCCGGCGGAAGCCCACGCCAAGGCTAAGGCCCTGGCCGGACGGATCGTGGATGGCCTGGTCGGCGCCGAGAGCGTCGTGGTCCACCTGGTGAACCAAAAGGGCAACGACAAGGGGCTAGTCTTCCATTCCCTCAACGTCATGGTCATTGCCCTGCTGCTGGGCAAGTCCATGGACCTGTCGGCCGAGGAGCTGAAGCTGCTAGGGGTCGGCGCCCTGCTCCACGACGTGGGCAAGGCGGAAATCCCCACCCGTATCCTGCGGGCGGCCAAGCGCACCGGGCCAGAGGAGGATTTCTACCGGGCCCACATCGGCTACGGCATCAAGCTCACCGCCGGCATGAAGGAATTGCCCACGGCGGCCAAGAACATCATCGCCTGCCACCACGAGCACTGGGACGGCAGCGGCTTCCCGAACAAACTGGTGGGAGAGAAGATTCCCCGCCTAGCCCGGCTGGTGGCCATCGCCAACCGCTACGACAACCTCTGCAATCCCTTCGACCTCAAGCTCGCCAAGACCCCATCGGAAACCATGCAGCACCTGTTCCGGAGCGAGGGCTCCCATTTCGAGCCGGAAATCCTGCAGCGCTTCATCAAGTCCATGGGCGTGTACCCACCCGGCACCTTCGTCGCCGTCTCCAACGGCGCCACCGGCCTGGTGGTGGAAAGCAACCCGGCCAACCTACTGCGCCCCCTGGTCATGGTCTATGACGCGGAAATCCCCCGCCATGAGGCGCTGCTCCTCAATCTGGAAGAAGCGGACCTGGCGGTCGAATCCGCCATCAGCCCGGCCACTCTGCCCCTCGAAGTGGTGGAATACCTGGCCCCCCGGGGCCGGGTGGATTACTACGTGGAAGGCGCCAACTGACCCACCGCCAATAAAAAACCCGCCGGGGCGGCGGGTTTTGCGGGAGCGGGCAGGCGCCTACTTGTGGGTCTGCAGGAAAGCATCCATCTTCATCTCGGCCACGCTGAACCAGACGTTCTGGTTCCGCCGATACTTCTCGTATTCGGTGAAGATTTTCTTGAAGGCCGGGTTCTTGCCAGCCTCTTCGTTATACATCTCAAAGGCAGCCTTGTAGGCGGCGGCCATGATCTCGTCCGAGAATTTCTGAACCTTGACGCCGTTCTGGAGCAGCTTGGAGAGGGCGATGGGGTTCTTGTGGTCGTACTCCGCCATCATGGTCACGTTGGCCTCGTAGGCGGCGGCCTGGAAGGCTTCCTGGTATTCCTTGGGCAGCTTGGCCCACTCGGCCTTGTTCACGAAGAAGTGGATGGTGGGGCCCGGTTCCCACCAGCCCGGGGCGTAATAATTCTTGGCGATCTTGTAGAAGCCCAGCTTCTCGTCGTCGTAGGGGCCGACCCATTCGGCGGCGTCGATGGTGCCCTTCTCCAGGGCGGGATAGATGTCGCCGCCGGCAATCTGCTGGGGCACCACGCCCAACTGGGAGAAGACGTTGCCGCCCAGGCCGGCGATACGCATCTTGACGCCCTTCAGATCGGCCAGGGTCTTCACTTCCTTGCGCCACCAGCCCCCCATCTGGGTGCCGGTATTGCCGCCCGCAAAGGAGAGGACGTTGTAGTTGGAGTAGAACTCGTCCAGGAGCTTCTGGCCGCCGCCGTAGTAGATCCAGGCGTTCATCTGGCGGGCGTTCATGCCGAAGGGGACCGCGGTACCGAAGCCGAAGGTCTTGTCCTTGCCCACGTAGTAGTAGGAGCAGGTATGGCAGCACTCGACGGTGCCCTGCTGGACGGCATCCAGGGCCTGGAGGCCGGGGACGATCTCGCCGCCCGCGAAGACGCGGATGTCGAACTTGCCATTGGTAATGGCCCGCAGGCGGTTGGCCAGCACCTCGGCGCCGCCGTAGATGGTGTCGAGGCTCTTGGGGAAGCTGGAAGTCAGACGCCACTTGATGCTGGGCAGCTCGGCGGCGATGGCCGGAGCGGCCAGGGTGGTGGCAGCGCCGGCAGCAGCGCCCAGGGAAGCTTTTTTCAGGAAATCGCGAC
>DASRUX010000062.1:0-8955 GCA_035655235.1 Rhodocyclaceae bacterium
GAATTCATCCGCAACCTGGTAGTCCCCACCAACCTCAACCTGGTCTTGGCCAAGCCCCTGCGGGGCACCGCCCTGTTCGTCTTCGACCCCAACCTCGTGTTCCTGGTGGTGGACAACATGTTCGGCGGCGACGGGCGCTTCCATACCCGGGTCGAGGGCCGGGACTTCACCCCCACCGAGCAGCGCATCATTCAGGGCTTGCTGGGCGTGGTGTTCACCGAATACTCCAAGTCGTGGAAACCCGTCTACTCGATGGAGTTCGAGTATGTGCGGTCGGAAATGAACTCCCAGTTCGCCAATATCGCCACCCCCTCGGAAATTGTGGTGTCCACCACCTTCACCCTGGAGTTCGGTGGCGCCACGGCGGACATGCACATCTGCTTCCCCTACTCCATGCTGGAGCCCATCCGCGACCTGCTCTACAGCACCATGCAGAGCGACCAGCTGTCCACCGACAAGCGCTGGATCGGGACCCTGCGCCGGCAGTTGCAGGGGGCCGAAGTGGAGATCATCGCCCAGTTGGGAACCGCCAAGATTTCCCTGGGCCAGATCCTGCAACTCAAGGTCGGGGACGTGATTCCCCTCAATATCCCCGACACCATCACCGCCTACGTCGACAGCATTGCGCTGATGGAATGCCGCTATGGCCAGCAAAGCGGCCAGTACGCACTGAAAATCGAACGCTTCGTCACTGGCGACCCAGTGGCCGAGCCGGCACCGGGAGAACACGATGGCTGACGACATGGAAAATCTAGAGAGCACCGCAATGGAAGACGACGGCCAGATCAGCGAAGACGATTGGGCAGCGGCCATGGCCGAGCAGGTGGCGGCGGATGCCGCTCCTGCCGCCGCAGCTGCCCAGCCGGCCAATATCTTCCCCTCCTTCGGGGGAACCGGCACCGGCGGCGGCATGATGAACGAGTTGGACATGATCCTGGACATCCCGGTGAATATCACCGTGGAACTGGGTCGTACCAAGATCACCATCAAGAACCTGCTGCAACTGGCCCACGGCTCGGTAGTGGAACTGGATGCCATGGCCGGCGAGCCCATGGATGTGCTGGTGAACGGCACCCTCATCGCCCAAGGCGAAGTCGTGGTGGTGAACGACAAATTCGGCATCCGCCTCACCGACATCATCACTCCCTCTGAGCGCATGCGGAAGCTCAACCGCTGAGACGCAACTTTCAAGCGGCAGCCGCCGCTTTGTTTTAAGATAGCGAGTTGGATCGGTCCTCAACTCGCTGTACTGCCCGCCTTGCGCTCACTTCTCCTTGCTTTGCCCATGGCCCTGCTGCCCCTGGCAGCCATGGCCGAAACCGCCGACACACCGGGGGTTTCCGCCGGTACTTATGTGCAGGCCATCCTGGCCCTGGGCCTCATCGTCGGCCTGCTGGCCGGCACCGCCTGGCTGGCCCGCAAGGTCACCGGCGGCAAGGGCTTCGGCCAAGGCGGCATGCGGGTCATCGGCGGCGTCGCCCTCGGCCCCCGGGAACGCATCGTTCTGGTGGAAGCCGGCGATACCTGGCTGGTCATCGGTATCGTTCCTGGCCAGATCCGTACCCTGCACACCATGCCGAAGGGGGAATCCATGCCGGACGCCCTCTCCCCCTCCGTCGACAAGCCCTTCGCCCAGTGGCTGAAACAGATTATGGAGAAGCGCGGCGGTGTCTAAGAAACCTCTCCTTGGATTGGCCCTGCTCCTGCCGGCCTCCGTTGCCCTGGCCCAGGCCCTGCCGGCCCTCACCAGCACGCCGGGCCCCGGCGGCAGCACCACCTATTCCCTGACCCTCCAGACCCTGCTGCTGATGACGGCCTTGACCTTCATTCCGGCGGCGGCCCTGATGATGACCGGTTTCACCCGCATCATCATCGTCATGTCCCTGCTGCGCCACGCCCTGGGCACCCAGACCTCCCCGCCCAACCAGGTCATGGTGGGGCTCTCCCTGTTCCTAACCTTCTTCGTCATGGCGCCGGTGGCCGACCGCATCTACACCGAAGCCTACCTGCCCCTCTCCGAGAACCGCATCAACGTGATCCAGGCCGCGGAACGGGCATCGGTGCCCCTGCGCGGCTTCATGCTCAAGCAGACCCGGGAGGCCGACCTGGCCATGTTCGCCAACCTGGCCAAGGTGGAGAAGATCGCCAGCCCCGAGGAAACCCCGATGCGTGTCCTCATCCCAGCCTTCGTAGTGAGCGAACTGAAGACCGCCTTCCAGATCGGCTTCGTCATCTTCATCCCCTTCCTGGTCATCGACATGGTGGTGGCCAGCATGTTGATGTCCATGGGCATGATGATGATGTCCCCGGTAATGGTGGCCCTGCCCTTCAAGCTGATGCTGTTCGTCCTGGTGGACGGCTGGCACTTGGTGATCGGCTCCCTGGTCCAGAGTTTCGGCACATGACGCCGGGCACCGTGATGGAAATTGGCCGCCAGGCCATCGAAGCCACCCTGGTGGTTTCTGCCCCCATGTTGCTGGCGGCCCTGGTGGTTGGCCTCATCATCAGCATTTTCCAGGCCGCCACATCCCTCAACGAGGCGACTCTGCAGTTCGTGCCCAAGCTGGTGATCATGTTCTTCGTCCTGATCCTTGCGGGTCCGTGGATGCTGCAGTACATGATCGATTACATCCAGCGCCTGTTCCAAAGCATTCCCCAGATCATCGGCTAGCCCGGCATGATCAGCATCACCACGGCTCAGCTGGACGCCTGGATTGCCGCCTTCATCTATCCCCTGGCGAGGATACTGGCTGTCATCGCCACGGCGCCCTTCTGGGGCAGCACGGCGATTCCCCGGCGCATCCGCCTGCTCCTGGGCATCGCCGTCGCCGTCGGCCTCGCCCCGGCGCTGCCGCCCATGCCGGCCGTCAGCCCGGTCTCAGGCCCCGGCGTGTGGATCCTGGTTCAGCAGATGCTCATCGGCCTGGGGATGGGCTTCGCCATGCGGGTCGTCTATTCGGCGGTGGACATCGCGGGGGAATTCATCGGCCTGCAAATGGGCCTGGGCTTCGCGACCTTCTACGATCCGCTGAGCAGTTCCCAGACCCCGGTGATCACCGAGTTCATGGACCTGCTGGCCCTGCTGCTTTTCCTCTCCATCAATGGCCACCTGATCTACGTGGCCACCCTGGCCCAGAGCTTCACGGCCATCCCGGTGAGCGCCACGCCCCTCGGGACGGGAAGCTGGCTGACCCTGGTGGAACTGGGATCGAGGATGTTTTCGGCGGGCCTGCTCCTCGCCCTGCCGGTGGTGATCGCCCTGATCATCGCCAACCTGGCCATGGCCGTCCTCACCCGGGCGGCGCCCCAGCTGAACATCATGTCCATCGGCTTCCCGATCACGCTCGTCGGCGGCTTCCTGGCCTTGGCCATGAGCCTCAACTATCTGGCCACACCGCTCCAGGCCTTATTCGAGCAAGGTTTGTCGGCGATGCTGGGCTTTGCCAAGCCCTAATTCTGCAGGAACGAATCTGCGGATTCCCGCTTCACCAGCTTGACGGTCCCCTCGGCCACACGGCGCGCACCAAGGGTTTGGGACTCGATCCCTTCGTTGAATTCCATCAACTGGTAGCCGCCAAATCCCAACGCACCCTGCAACTGCTCCGCACGGCGCCGCACGGCCTGCATCGACTCCCCGGCACCGCCGGTATGGTAGCGCTTCATCTTGAGAGACAGATGGAAGGTGTCGTCGGAAATCCGTGATTCCTCGATCTCCCAGTTGGGGGCGAGGGGATCGTAAACGTAGTGGATGGCCCCCAGGACCAACGCCCCTGAAACCGCGCCGGCCAGGGACAGCTTCAGGGCCGGCGTCAGCTCGATGGTCTGATTGGGGATCAGCGGGGCGCCTTGCCCGGTGGGGGTACTGCACCCGGCCAGGATCACCACAGCCCCCAGGAGGCAGCCAACCGCTCTCATAGGTACTGGAACAGGGACAGCGAACTGGTCTGCTTGAAGGAAAGCTGGGCGGCCTCCAGGGTCATCTTCTGCTTCGACATGTCGGTAATGGCCGAGACGTAATCCAGGTCCTGGAAGCGGGACAGGTCGGATTTGTACTGCAGATTGACGTCTTCACCCACGTTCTTCATGGAGTCGAGAGCCATCTGCCGGGCGCCGATATCGGTCTGCACCCGCAGAACGTTATTGAGGGCTTGGTCAAGGCTATCGTCGATGCTGACCAGGTTGTTCTGATAGGCGGCCTTCAACGTCTGGTTGGACTGGTTGGGCGTTTCCAGGGCCTTGATGAACTTGTCCAGGGTGGCGAACAGATCCCGGTTGGTGGAGGGAGCCACCGTGAAGGTGTCGCCGGCGGCCGGCGTGCCCGAGAGGGTTACCTGGAACTGCTGGGGCGGCGGGCCGGGAGGGCCCATGACGATGGTGGCATCGGCGGTATAGGGCAGGCCTGCGGTCACCACGGCGGGACCGCCTCCCGGCGGCGTCACGGAAAGATCGTAGGTGGTGGGCGGGTTATTGAAGGTCAGCGTGTAGGTGCTGCCATCGAAGCCGGTAGTAACCGACCCACTGGACATGACGCCCGTGCCCTGGTTGGCGGCACCGGGAGACGACATGAAAACCCCATTACCCTGCTTGATGCGCATGAAGACATCGCTGCCCGTTTGGGTAACCGGCATCTGCCGTCCATTTTCCACCTGGAGCATGCGCTGGCCATCGTCGCCGTTGTAGGTCACGGTGCGGCTGCCGGGCACACCTGCCACCGCAAAGGGCTCCGTCGCCCCCTTGAATCCCGAGAACAGGTGCTCGCCGGAACCGTCCGCGCTGTTGGCTAGGCTGAGTGCTTCGTCGTAGCGCTGGCGAATCTCCGCAGCCATGGCGGCGCGGTCCGAGTCCGTGAGGCTGCCGTTGCCAGCCTGAACAAGACGTGCCTTCACGTCCTGGATCAGCGAAACGACGCCGTTCAGCCGGTCCTCCACAAGGGAGAGCTGGCTGGAGGCGTTGGACTGGTTTTCGAGGAACTGGCTGTTCATCGACATGGATTGGGTGACGTTCAGCGCCTCCGAGGCACCGATCGGGTCGTCTTCCGGGGTCAAGATACGGCGCCCAGTGGACATCTGGTTTTGCAGCTTGTAGAGGCTGCTCTGGTTGCGCAAGAGCCCGAGGGCACCGCTGGAAAAGATCTGTGAGGTACTGACTCGCATGATGGTGCTCCTTACGAACGTATCGCCAGCACGGAATCGAACAACTTGGTTCCGATATCGATCATCCTAGCAGCTGCCTGGTAAACCTGCTGGTAGCGCAGCAGATTGGCCGCTTCCTCATCGAGGTTGACGCCGGACAAGGCCTCCTTCGAGGCAGAGGCCTGCTCCAGCAATGCCTGCTGGGCATCCCTCGTGACCTGAGTAGCGTGGGTCTGGTTGCCGGTGCTGCTGACGAACTGGGAATAGGCCACCTGGAAACTTGCCGCCCCGCCCGCGATGGTGTTCTTCACCTGCAACTGGCCGAGGTTGAGCGCGTTGCGCCCGTCGGAAACGCCGGCGGCATTGGGAGCCAGGGTGAAGGTATCGTTGGCTGCGGGCGTGCCGGAAATATCGAAGGCTATGCCGGAGAACTCGATCTTGGCCCCGGAGACGTAGGGAATGGTGGGCCCGGAGTAGACCGTCGTGGTGCCGCCGGGGGGCGTCACCGACAGGTTGGCGTTGGCAGGCAGACCGGCAAAGGTCAGGTTGCCGCCGTTATAGGTTACCGTGACGCCGGCGGCCGGCATGGACGAAGCCGTGTAGCCCAGCAGGGTCTGGCCGTTGGAGATGACAGCGCTGCCGGTATTGCTCACCGCAGCACTGGTCTTGAAGGGGAGTCCCGCGGTAATCAGCCGCGGGTCGGCTGTCACGGCCGCATTCATGGCGATATTGCGGGAAGCGCTCCGGGTCGGCTGGATCAGGAAGGTATCCACATTGGCCGTCATGGCGCCGGAGGTCATGTTGAGGGTAAAGCCCTCGCTGGCCGAAACCGTCGCCGACAGGCCGTTGACCGAGGCATTGCTCCACTTCTTGTTGTCGGTGAGACGAGTCAGGGTGTAGTTGGTGCCGTCGTAGGATAGCCGGTAATCGCTGGTCGTCAGGTTGGTCAGGAAATTCGACGTATTCGCCGCCGAGGAATAGATGCTGGAAGACGCCCCGGCCGCCACGGTGGCGTTGGTGACATCCACGCCCTCGGCAGCCGGCACGGTAGCTTGCAGCGCGGCCAGGGTCGCAGCCGTTGCCGGCGGCACGGGCCAGACCTGTCCGTCGGACTGACGGGTCAGGGTGTAATTGCCGGCGGTGTTGGTCAAGGTATAGACCCCGGCCACGGGCGGCGGAGATACGAAGGCGGCCGTGATCGCAGCATTGCCGGTGTTGCTGGCATTCTTGATCGCCGTCGGCTGCATGTTCTTCAGGTCGAAGAAGGTCGGCGTATAGCCGGCGGGGTTGCCCTGGGACTGCCCAAGCAGGTCCTGGCCCAGGGCGAACTGGGCATTGAAGGTGAGGGCCAGGGAGGAGGCCACCCGCCCCATTTCGTTGAAGGCGGGATCCAGGGATTCGGTCCGGAAGCGCACCAGCCCACCCAGTTGCCCGCCGTTGATGACGAATTCCGGCAGTTCCTGGTTGCTACCCGCATTCTGCAGGCCCACCGCGATGCGGGAAGGATCGGCGCTGGAGGCGGCGGCAGTCATGGTGGTCGCATTGACGCCCACCACCAGCTGCTGGCCGGTGCCGATGAAGACGTTGTAGCTGCCGTCGCTGTTGGCAGAAGTTCTTACCTTGATCAGCTTGTTCAGTTCGCTGACGATTTGATCGCGCTGGTCGAGAAGATCGTTGGGAGGCTGCCCAACGCCGGACTGGGCGACGATGATGCGCCCGTTCAGGTCGGCAATCTCCTTCGCATAGGAATTGATGGTGCCGACGGTGGTGGTGATCTGGCTGTTGACCCCATCCGCGATCTGGGTAAGCCGGTCCTCGATCCCCTGGAAGCGCGTGACCATCGATTGGCCGGCGGAAATCATGGACTGCCGGGCCGACATGGACGACGGGGTGGCCGCCACCTGTTGGACGCCTCGGAAGAAATCCTGGAGGGCCGGGGACAAGCCCGAATTGGGGTCCGCCAGCATGTTGTCGATCTGGGAGACCTCGGCGTAGTAGCTCTCCAGTTCGCTGACGTTGGTCTGGGAACTGTTCACCTGGCCGGACAGGAAGTCGCTGTACATCCGCTGAACGGTCTCCACATGGGTGCCCTGGCCGAGGGCGCCCGCCCCCGTCATCAGCGGGACGTTGGAGGCCTGCACGATGCGCTGCCGGTTATAGCCGGGCGTGCTGGCATTGCTGATGTTGTGCTCGGAGGTCAACAACCCCATCTGAGCCGCCTGCAGCCCCGTGATGCCGATACCGATGATTCCTGTGCTCATGAACAACCTCCTATGAGGTTAACGGCCGAGTTGTCTAACTTTTTAGTGGCCGATCAACCAATCAACGCTTGGCGCAGGGTCGGCCCGTTGATGATCTTCGCCAGCTTGTCGGCATAGGACGGATCGGTGGCGTAGCCTGCCTGCTGCAAACGTTTTGCAAACTCCGTGCCATCCTGGGAGCCGACCACATTCCCGTATCTCGGGTTGTTGCGCAGCACGTTGGCGTAGTCACGGAAGGCCTCGGCATAGGAACCGTAGGAGCGGAATTTCTCGTTGACCTTCTGGGGCTGGCCGTCGACGTATTCGGTGGTGGGAACCTCCGCCGAGCCGCCGTTCCAGCTTTTTCCGGCTTTGACGCCGAAGAGGTTGTAGGTGGGTGAACCATCAGCACCGCGGATCTCATGCTTGCCCCAGCCGCTTTCCAGGGCCGCGTGGGCGACCAGGAACTGGGGCGGGATGCCGGTGGAACGGCTGGCTTCCACGGCATGGGGCCAGACCCGGCTGACGAATTCCTTGGCGGACGACGGCGCCGCGGACGAGGATTCGCCAGCCGCATAGGCGGACAGGGCGGCGGAGGCCCGGGCGCTGATGCCGACGCCGGACAGGGGGGTGGCTGCCGGCATGTGCCGACTATCGGACGACGAAAGCGGCAAGGCGTTGCCGGCACGAATTGCCGGCGGCATCGCCAGAGCAGGATTCGTTGCCCCATCGACGGCTCCGGTCACCGCGGCGGGATCCGCCGCCTGCAGACTCCGGCCGAGCTGCTGCTCGATGAGCTTGGCGAAGCCGATGCCCCGGCCGCCGGCCATGTTTTGGGCGAGCTGCTGATCCAGCATGGAGGTATAGAAGCGGGACTGGTCGCTGTTCATCAGGCCATCCTGGGGGGTCGCATCGCGCATGCTCTTCATCACCATCTGGAGGAACATGGACTCGAACTGCTGGGCGGCGGCCTGGAGGCCGGCCTTGGGGTCCTTCTGGAATTTCTCCCGGATATCCTGGGTGCCCTTGACGTCCGCCGCCAGGCGGTTCGGCGTGTTCTGTACCTTCATGGCCATGGCGCGCCCTTAGATGATTTCGAGCTCGGCCCGCAGGGCCCCCGCCGCCTTCATGGCCTGGAGAATGGCCAGGAGATCCATGGGATTGGCGCCCAGGGCGTTCAATGCCTTGACCACATCAGCCAGATTGGCGCCCGCCTTGACGTTCATCAGGCTGCCGGCATCCTGCTTCACCTGGATGTCGCTGGTGCCCTGTTGGAAGACGTTGGCGGGCTGTTCGCCGACCACCACGGACAGGTTGCCATGGGCGACGGCACAGGAATCCAGGGTCACCCGCTGGTTCATGACCACCGAGCCGGTACGGGGATTGACGATGACCTTGGCGATGGTGGCTGCCGGCCGCACGTCCAGGTTTTCCAGGCGTCCCATGAAGGCCACCCGGGCATCCGGCTCTTCCGGCGCCCGCACCCGAATCTGCCGGCCATCCACGGCCTGGGCTACGCCCGGGCCGAAATTGCCGTTGATGGCATCGACGATATTCTTGACGGTGCCGAAATCGCTGTCGCC
>DASRUX010000063.1:0-4284 GCA_035655235.1 Rhodocyclaceae bacterium
TGGGCGCCGGCATGGCCGTCTCCGAGATGGTCGCCTCGAACTCGCTGCTCTGGGGCTCGGAGAAGACCCTGCGCCGGGGCAACCACGAGGGCGAGGTCGAGCCCCGCGTCGTCCAGATCGCCGGCGCCGATCCGATCATGATGGCCGACGCCGCGCGCTACAACGTCGACCGGGGTGCGCAGATCATCGACATCAACATGGGCTGCCCGGCCAAGAAGGTATGCAATGTCATGGCCGGCTCGGCTCTGATGCAGAACGAGGCCCTGGTCGGGCGCATCCTGGACGCCGTGGTGGCCGCCGTGCCGGATACCCCGGTCACCCTCAAGTTCCGCACCGGCTGGAACCTGGCCAACAAGAACGCGCCGACCATCGCCCGCATCGCCGAATCCGCCGGCATCCGAGCCGTCGCCATCCACGGCCGCACCCGCTGCCAGCAGTACCGGGGCGAGGCCGAGTACGACACCATCGCCTACGTGAAGACCCTGGTGAATATCCCGGTCATCGCCAACGGCGACATCGACACCCCGGAAAAAGCCAGGCACGTCCTCGACGTGACCCGCGCCGACGGCATCATGATCGGCCGCGCCGCCCAGGGCCGCCCCTGGCTGTTCCGGGAAATCGAGCATTACCTGAACACCGGCACCCATCTTGAGCCGGCCAAGGTCTCCGAAATCCACGCCATCCTGATGGAACATCTGGAAGACCTGTACGAGTTCTACGGCCTGGAAACGGGGTTCCGGGTCGCAAGGAAGCATATCGCCTGGTACACCAAGGGCCTGGTCGGCTCCGCCGCCTTCCGGCACCACATGAACCAGTTGCCGAGCATCGAATTACAAAGACAAGCCGTGAATGACTTTTTCTCCGGCCTCGCCCAACAGAACGAGCATTTGCAGTACAACGAAGACAACAATCCTGGGGAGGAGTTGGCAGCATGAGCCAACAGCACGATTTAGCAAGCTGCGTCTTGGGGGCGCTAGAACAGTATTTTCGCGACCTGGATGGGGAAAAACCGGCCGCGATCTATGACATGGTGTTGAAGAGCATCGAAAAGCCGATGCTCGAACTGGTCCTGGAGAAGGCGGGGGGCAACCAGACCCTGGCCGCCGACATGCTGGGCATCAACCGTAACACCCTGCGCAAGAAACTGACCGAATACCAACTTCTGGGATGACCATGAAAATCCAACAAGCGCTCATTTCCGTCTCCGACAAGCGGGGCGTCCTCGAATTCGCCCAGGGCCTGGCTGCCCAGGGCGTCAAGCTCCTGTCCACCGGCGGCACCGCCAAGATGCTGCGGGACGCCGGCCTCGCCGTGACCGAGATCGGCGACTACACCGGCTTCCCGGAAATGCTGGACGGCCGGGTCAAGACCCTGCACCCGAAGGTCCATGGCGGCATCCTGGCCCGTCGCGACCTGAAGGAGCACATGGATACCATCGATAAGCACGGCATCCCCACCATCGACCTGGTGTGCGTGAACCTCTATCCGTTCCGGGAGACCGTCGCCAAGCCCAACGTCACCCTGGAAGACGCCATCGAGAACATCGACATCGGCGGCCCCGCCATGGTGCGCTCCTCCGCCAAGAACTACGCCGGCGTGGCCATCGTCACCGACCCGGCCGACTACCAGCCCCTGCTGGACGAAATGAAGGCCAATAGCGGCGCCCTGAAGCTGGAAACCCGCTTCGGCCTGGCTAAGAAGGCCTTCGTGCATACCGCCCGCTACGACTCCGCCATCGCCAACTGGCTGACTTCCCTGGACGAGCAGGACAAGCCCCAACAGTTCCCGGCCGCCTACCACACCGCCTTCGACCGGGTGGAAACCCTGCGCTACGGCGAAAACCCGCACCAGCAGGCCGCCTTCTACCGCGACCCCGTGGCCACCCCGGGCGCCATCGCCAACTACGTCCAGCTCCAGGGCAAGGAACTGTCCTACAACAACATCGCCGACTCCGATGCCGCCTGGGAATGCGTGAAGACCTTCACCGCCCCGGCCTGCGTCATCGTCAAGCATGCCAACCCCTGCGGCGTGGCCATCGACGGCACCCTGCTGGGCGCCTACGAGAAGTCTTTCAAGACCGACTCCACCTCCGCCTTCGGCGGCATCATCGCCTTCAACGGCACCGTCGGCGTGGATGTGGTCAATGCCATGAACGACCGCAAGCACTTCGTCGAAGTGCTGATCGCCCCGGCCTTCACCGCCGAAGCCAAGGCCCTCCTGGCCTCCAAGCAGAACCTGCGTGTCCTGGAAGTACCCCTGGCCAACAATTACCACGCCTTCGAGATGAAGCGGGTGGGCGGCGGCCTGCTGCTCCAGACCCCGGACATGTTCAACGTCCAGCCTTCCGACCTGAAGGTCGTCACCAAGAAGGCCCCCACCGACGCCCAACTAGAAGACCTGCTCTTCGCCTATCGCGTCGCCAAGTTCGTCAAGTCCAACGCCATCGTCTTCTGCGGCGGCGGCATGACCCTGGGCGTCGGCGCCGGCCAGATGAGCCGTGTGGACTCCACCCGCATCGCCGCCATCAAGGCCCAGAACGCCGGCCTGTCCCTGGCCGGTTCCTGCGTGGCCTCCGACGCCTTCTTCCCGTTCCGGGACGGCGTGGATGTGCTGGCCCAGGCCGGCGCCACCGCGGTGATCCAGCCGGGCGGCTCGGTGCGGGATGAGGAGGTCATCACCGCTGCGAACGAACATGGCCTCGCCATGGTCTTTACTGGAGCCCGCCACTTCCGGCACTGATAACGAACCGGGCAGGCGAGCCGGGAAACATCGGCTCCACTGTCCACCATCGACCCCGACTAGGAAACCAACCCCCATGAAACTTCTCGTCATCGGTTCCGGCGGCCGCGAGCATGCCCTGGCCTGGCGGCTGGCCAAGACCCCCGGCCTGCAACGCGTCTTTGTCGCCCCGGGCAATGCGGGCACCGGCCTGGAACACGAACTGGAGAACGTGAATATCACCGACCCGGTAGCCCTGGCCGATTTCGCCGAGAAGGAAAAGGTCCACCTCACCGTCGTCGGTCCGGAAGCCCCCCTGGCCGCCGGCGTGGTCAATATCTTCCGGGCCCGGGGCCTCAAGGTCTTCGGCCCCACCAAGGAAGCCGCCCAGCTGGAGTCCTCCAAGGATTTCGCCAAGCGCTTCATGGCTCGCCACAACATCCCCACCGCCGCCTTCGAGACCTTCACCGACGCGGCTGCCGCCCACGCCTACCTGGATAAGCAGGGCGCCCCCATCGTCATCAAGGCCGACGGCCTGGCTGCCGGCAAGGGCGTGGTGGTCGCCATGGACCTGGCTGAAGCCCACGCCGCTGTCGATGACATGCTGGCCGGCAACAAACTGGGCGACGCCGGCGCCCGAGTGGTAATCGAGGACTTCCTGGACGGCGAGGAAGCCAGCTTCATCGTCATGGTGGATGGCAAGAACGTCCTGCCCCTGGCTTCCAGCCAGGACCACAAGCGCATCGGCGACGGCGACACCGGCCCCAACACCGGCGGCATGGGCGCCTATTCTCCTGCTCCCGTGGTCACCCCCGAGGTGCACGCCAAGGTGATGCGGGAAATCATCATGCCCACCGTGCGCGGCATGGCCTCCGACGGCATTCCCTACACTGGCTTCCTCTACGCCGGCCTGATGGTCGGCAAGGACGGCTCGGTGAAGACCCTGGAATTCAACTGCCGCATGGGCGACCCCGAGACCCAGCCCATCATGATGCGGCTGAAGTCCGACTTCCTGGACCTCCTGGAGCACGCCATCGCCGGCACCCTGGACCAGGTGGAGGCCACCTGGGACCGCCGCGTCGCCCTGGGCGTCGTGCTGGCCGCCGCCAACTATCCTGACACCCCGAAGAAGGGCGATGTCATCAGCGGCCTGCCGGAAGGCGGCGAGGACTTCCACGTCTTCCACGCCGGCACCGCCGAAAAGGACGGCCAGGTGGTCACCAGCGGCGGCCGGGTGCTTTGCGTCACCGCCTTGGGCGAGAACGTCAAACTCGCCCAGAAACGTGCCTACGAAGTCGTCACCCAGATTCACTTCGAAGGTATGCAGATGCGTCGGGACATCGGCTACCGCGCCATGAAGCGCGAGGTTTGAGAGATGGATAGCGGGGCGGTCCGGACCTATTTCAGGGACCTGCAGTCCCGCATCGTCTCCGAGCTGGAAGCCTTCGACGGCCAGCCCTTCCGCACCGACACCTGGCAGCGGCCCGAGGGCGGCGGCGGCATTTCCCGCCTGATCGAGGAGGGCGATTTCTTCGAGCGGGGCGGGGTCAATTTCTCCGACGTGGT
>DASRUX010000064.1:0-2261 GCA_035655235.1 Rhodocyclaceae bacterium
GAAGCTCGGCATCACCCGGGCAGTGCTGGAGGTGATGCTGGAAACCGGCCATCCGGTATCGGTGGTCACCAAGTCGGCCCTCATCGTCCGTGACAAGGACTTGTGGGCCGAACTCGCCCGCCGCAACTTGGCCCAGGTCTGCGTTTCCCTCACCAGCCTGGACAACGAGCTTTCCCGGAAGCTGGAGCCCCGGGCCAGCGCCCCTCGGGCCCGGCTCCAGGCCATGGCCGATTTGGCGGCGGCCGGCGTGCCGGTGGCGGCCTTCGTCTCCCCATTAATCCCGGCCCTCAACGACAATGAGCTGGAAAAGCTGCTGGCGGCGGCCAAGGAACATGGCGCCTCGACGGCGGCCTACACCCTGCTCCGCCTGCCCCACGAGGTGGCGGGACTATTCAAGGATTGGCTGGCTTGGCACGCCCCCGAGAAGGCGGCCCGGGTCATGCATGTGCTTTACGACCTGCGGGGCGGCCGGGCCAACGACCCCAATTTCGGCAGCCGCATGACTGGCCTCGGCCATTACGCCAGCCTGATCCGCCAGCGTTTCGAACTAGCCTGCCGGCGCCTGGGCCTCAAAAACGAATGGCCGCAGTTGGACTGCGGCCATTTCGTTCCGCCGGCCCCGCCGGAACGCCCGGCGGATCGGCAAATGACGCTCTTTTAGGGCAGCTGCGTCAGGTAGTGGGTGATGGCGGCGATCTCGTCGTTCTTGAGGGGCGCCGTGGCGATGGCCATCAACTGGTTGTTGCGGACCCCCGTCTGATCCCGGTAACGGGTGATGGAAGTCTGCAGGTAAGGCATCTTCTGGCCCGCCAGGCGCGGGATGGTCTCGTTGCCCCGGGCCTGCTCGCCATGGCAGCGGACGCACAGGCGGGTGAACACTTCCTTGCCCCGGGCGCCCAAGCTGGCGTCGCCCCGACCGGGCACGACGGCGGAATTGGCGTAGTAGAGGGCGATCTGCATGCGCTCTTCTTCCTTGAGCACCTTGATCATGCCCTGCATGAACTGATCCTTGCGCTCGCCGGCGCCGAACTTGCGAATCTGTTCGAGCAGATAGGAGGGATTCTGGCCCGCCAGGTTCGGCACTTCGGGAATCTTGCTGTTGCCGTCCTCGCCGTGGCAGTTGGCACAGAAGAAACTCGCCTTCTTGCCAGCTTCGACCGCGTTCTTCAGCGCCGTCGGATCAGCCGACACAACCTTCAAGCGCTCCTGGATCGGCATCGGTGCCGCCACAGGGGGCGGTGCCGCCGGGGGCTGCGCTCCCCAGGCAGCCGACGACACAGCCAGCAAACAGAAGGCTCTCCAAACCTTTCCCATATCCCCTCCAACGTAGCTAATCTTAGGAATTATCAGCCCAGCATGATACTCCAGGCAGGGCTCCCGAATAAAGGAAAGCGAAAGGAAGGGCAAAAAAATGGGCGCCTCCCGAAGAGTCGCCCATGGGCAATACGAAGGCCGGCCCCCGTCAGGCTCAGCCCGTGCCGCCCACCGTCAAGCCGTCGATGCGCAGGGTGGGCTGGCCGACGCCCACCGGCACGCTCTGTCCGTCCTTGCCGCAGGTGCCGACGCCCGGGTCGAGGCGCATGTCGTTGCCGATCATGGACACCTTGGTCAGGGCATCCGGGCCGTTGCCGATGAGGGTGGCGCCCTTGATGGGCTGGGTCACCTTGCCGTCCTCGATGAGGTAGGCCTCGGACATGGAGAAGACGAACTTGCCGTTGGTGATGTCCACCTGGCCGCCGCCGAAGTTGGCGGCGTAAATGCCCTTCTTCACCGACTTGATGATTTCCTCGGGATCGTGTTGGCCAGCCAGCATGGTGGTGTTGGTCATGCGCGGTAGGGGCAGGTGGGCGAAGGATTCCCGGCGGCCGTTGCCGGTGGGCGCCACGCCCATCAGGCGGGCGTTGAGGCTGTCCTGCATGTAACCCTTGAGGATGCCGTCCTCGATGAGCACAGTGCGCTGGGTCGGATTGCCCTCGTCGTCGATGTTCAGCGAGCCGCGGCGGTCGGGGATGGTGCCGTCGTCCACCACCGTAACGCCCGGGGCGGCGACCCGCTGGCCGATGCGGCCGGAGAAGGCGGAGCTGCCCTTGCGGTTGAAATCTCCTTCCAGGCCGTGGCCGATGGCCTCGTGGAGCAGGATGCCGGGCCAGCCGGAGCCGAGAACCACGGTCATCTGCCCGGCCGGAGCGGGAATGGCGTCAAGATTAACGGTGGCCTGATGGACTGCCTCCTTGGCGTAGCGCTCCAGGATTTCGTCGCTG
>DASRUX010000065.1:0-3825 GCA_035655235.1 Rhodocyclaceae bacterium
GTCTTCTCCCACGCCCACGAAGGCATCATGATCACCGATGCCCGCAGCCGGATCATCGACGTCAATCGCCAGATGGAAGAACTCACCGGCTTCCCCCGGCGGGAAATGATCGGCCAGACCCCATCCATTCTCGACTCCGGCCACCACGATCTCAAGTTCTTCTCCGCCATGCGCAAGAGCCTGATGGAACAGGGTTCCTGGCGGGGAGACATCTGGAACCGCCGCAAGGACGGCGAGCTTTATGTCCAGCACACCCGGATTTCGGCGGTCCGCGACGCAGAGGGGCGCATCAGCCACTTCGTCGGCATGGCCTCGGACATCACGGACCTCAAGGAAGAGCAGACCCACCTGGAAAAGATGGCCTTCCATGACCCGCTCACCGACCTGCCCAACCGCATCCTCCTCGCCGACCGCATGGAGCAAGCCCTCACCAAGAGCCAGCGAGACGCCACCCTGCTCGCCGTCTGCTACCTGGACCTGGACAATTTCAAACCGGTTAACGACCAATACGGCCACGCCGTGGGCGACCAGTTGCTCGTCAATGTGGCCAACCGCTGGCGCGGCTCAGTCCGGGGCGGCGACACCGTCGCCCGCCTGGGGGGAGACGAATTCGTCATCCTCCTGAACGGCGTCAACACCCCCGAGGAATGCGAGATCGCGGTTGGCCGCCTGCTGGAGGCCGTTTCCGCCCCCTTCACCCACGGCGAAATTGCCATCAACATCTCCGCCAGCATCGGCGTCGCCCTCTTCCCCCGGGATGGCAACACCCCCGATGAACTGATGCGACGGGCGGACGCCATGCTCTATCAGGCCAAGAACGCCGGCCGCAGCCGCTTCCAGTTCGCCTTGTAACGGCTACTCAAGCCAGATGAAGGTCCCCATCCGCCCGGTGACGCCGTCGCGGCGGTAGGAAAAAAAGCGATCGCTGTCGGCCACCGTGCACTGCCCGCCGCCCCACACGTCATGGATGCCGAGGGCAACCAGCCGCTGGCGGGCCAGGAGACAGATGTCGGCTAGCCACTTGCCCGGCGCCCCGGGCACGAAGGCGGCGGCGGCCAGGGGATCGTGGGCAACGAATGCCGCCCGCACTTCGTCGCCCACCTCGAAAGCGTCGGGACCGATGGCCGGCCCCAGCCAAGCCAAGAGTTCATCGCCCGGCCGGCCCATGGCTGCCACGGTGGCTTCGATCACCCCGGCGGCGAGGCCGCGCCACCCGGCGTGGGCGGCCGCCACCACCGTCCCAGCCCGGTCGCAGAGGAGGACCGGCAGGCAATCGGCGGTCATGACCACGCAGGCCCGACCTGGCCGGCGGGACACGGCGGCATCCGCCTCGCAGCCGGCCACGGCGTCATCGGCATCGGCCACCATCACGCCGTGCACCTGCTTCAACCATACCGGCTCCGCCAGCACGATTTCCGCCAGACGGCGCCGATTGGCTTCCACCGCACCGGGATCGTCCCCCACATGGTCGCCCAGGTTCAGGCTGTCGTAGGGGACGGCGCTGATTCCACCTTTCCGGGTGGTCTGCACGGCCCGGACGCCCGGGGGAGCCGGCCAGTTGGGAAAGATCACGTCAGGCGCCACGCAGTTTCTCCAGCAATTCGTTCATGTCTTCCGGCAAAGGCGCCTCCCAGTGCATGGCCTCCCCCGTCACCGGGTGGATGAGGCCCAGCCGGGCGGCATGCAGGGCCTGGCGGTGGAAAGGGGGCAACAGCCGGTCCGTCCTGCCATAGACAGGATCGCCCACCAGCGGGTGCCCCAGGTGGGCCATATGAACCCGAATCTGATGGGTACGCCCGGTTTCCAGGGAACACTCGACCAGGGTGCAGCGGGCAAAGCGCTCCAGCACCCGGTAACGGGTCACCGCCGGCTTGCCGCCCCGCCCCTCGGACACCACAGCCATCTTGATACGCTGCACCGGGTGCCGCCCGATTGGTGCATCCACCTTGCCGTCCCGCTCCAGGACGCCGCTCGCCACCGCCAGATACTGGCGCTTCACCGTGCGGGCCTGAAGCTGGCGCACCAGGTCGGTCTGGGCCTCCAGGGTCTTGGCGACGACAAGGAGGCCGCTGGTTTCCTTATCCAGGCGATGGACGATGCCGGCCCGTGGCACCTGCTCCACGGACGGGCAATGGTGGAGCAGCGCGTTCATCAGCGTTCCGCTCCAGTTGCCGCTGCCCGGGTGCACCACCAACCCGGCGGGCTTGTCGATCACCAGCAGGGCGTCGTCTTCATAGACCACTGCCAGGGGGATGTCCTCGGCCTGTTCGGCCAGGGCCTCGATATCCGGCGCGGCAGCAACCTCCAGGCGCTCGCCGCCCCGCAGCTTGCGCTTGGGCTCGGTTTCAACGCCCCCATCCACCCGCACCTGGCCGTCCTTCACCCAGGATTGGAGGCGATTGCGGGAATATTGGGGCAGGAGTTCAGCTAAAGCTTGATCCAGGCGGCGTCCGGCAAGCTCATCCGGCACGGTCAGGTTATAATCGCCGCGATTTTCCACAGGAATGCTCATATGCGAAGTTTAGCCGCATTTGCCCCCATCTTCCGCCTCCTGACGGCGCTCGCCCTTGCCGCCGCCCTGGCGGGATGCGGCTTGCTGCCCGAAGTGAAGGACGAAACCGCGGGCTGGTCGGCCAGCAAACTCTACGCCGAGGCAAAGGACGCCCAGGTGGACGGCGCCTGGGACAAGGCCTCCAAGCTCCTGGAAAAGCTGGAAGCCCGCTTCCCCTACGGCCGCTATTCCCAGCAGGCCCAGCTGGAACTGGGCTATGTCTATTGGAAGGCCAATGAGCCCGCCTCCGCCCTGGCCGCCTGCGACCGCTTCATCAAGCTCCACCCCAACCATCCGGGCGTGGACTACGTCTATTACCTGAAGGGCCTGATCGGCTTCAACGAGGACCTGGGCCTCCTCGGCCACCTGAGCCAGCAGGACATGTCCGAGCGCGACCCCAAATCCGCCAAGGAATCCTTCGAAGCCTTCCGGGAACTGGTGACCCGCTTCCCCAAGAGCAAATACACCCCCGACGCCATCGAGCGCATGAACTACCTGGTCAACGCCCTGGCCATGCAGGAAGTCCATGTGGCCCGCTACTACATCAAGCGCGGCGCCTACATCGCCGCCGCCAACCGGGCCCAGTTTGCGGTCAAGACCTACCCCAATGCCCCCGCCAACGAAGAGGCCCTGTTCATCATGGTCAGCGCCTACGACAAGCTGGGAATGAACGAACTCCGGGACGACGCCGAGCGCATCCTGCGCAAGAACTTCCCGAAAAGCCGCTTCCTGACCGGGGATGTGGCGAAAAAAGAACCTTGGTGGAAACTCTGGTAGAAACCAACGAGAAGCCGGCGAAAGCCGGCTTTTTTACGACCCCTGCTTGATGGCCAGCACCGCCTGGTTGCGCAGGGTGCGCAGGAGGGACAGTTCCTTTTCCGGGATGACGATGCTGCCCGCCTCGTCCTTGTCGGCATAGATCAAGGCCACCGGGTTGGTCTTGATGTTGAGCGGGAAGATGACGAAGGTCTTGGCCCCCGTCGCCTTCCGGTACCAATCCGGAATGCGGGGAGCGATCTTGGGATCGTCGATGTCCGAAATGAGGATATCCACCCCCTTCGAGGTGGCGACGTGGAAGATGTCCGGCGTGAAGCTCAAGGGGAAGCGAAACACCTTGGCCAGATCGTTGGCCTCCGGCCCGAAGCCGAAGCGCCCCTGCATGGCATTCGCCCTCGGATCCTTGATGCACAGGACAACCCGCTTGAAGCCCATGGCCCGATACATGGTTTCCAGGATGATGCGCAGGATGTCGTTGAGCTTGAAGCCATCCACCA
>DASRUX010000066.1:0-8311 GCA_035655235.1 Rhodocyclaceae bacterium
ATCTACTTCTACCCCAAGGACAGCACCCCCGGCTGCACCACCGAGGCCCAGCAATTCCGGGACCTTCATCCCGAATTCGAGGCAGTGGGCGCCGTAGTGGCCGGCGTCTCCCGGGACAGCATCAAGTCTCATGAAAATTTCAAGGCCAAGCAGGACCTGCCCTTCCCCCTTCTCTCCGATGCCGACGAAACGGTGTGCGACCTGTTCGGCGTCATGAAGATGAAGAACATGTACGGCAAGCAGGTCCGGGGCGTCGAGCGCAGCACCTTCGTCATCGACCGGGACGGCGTCCTGCGCCGGGAGTGGCGGGGCGTGAAAGTGCCGAACCATGCCCAGGAAGTCCTCGATTTCGTCAAAACCCTCTGAAGAGAGACCGATTCAATGCCGCGCAAAACTTCTTCCAGCAAGACCAAGCAGGCCAGCACGAAGATTTTCGTTCTCGACACCAACGTGCTGATGCACGACCCCACGAGTCTGTACCGCTTCGAGGAGCATGACGTTTTCCTCCCCATCATGACCCTGGAGGAGTTGGACAACCACAAGAAGGGTATGTCCGAAATTTCCCGCAACGCCCGCCAGGTTTCCCGCATGCTGGACGACCTGCTGGCCCAGGGCGAGGAGGACATGGAGGACGGCATCCCCCTGTCCGGGCCGTCCAACGAGCTGGCCAGCGGCAGCCTCTTCCTGCAGACCGAGGCCATCAGCTCCGAACTGCCGCCGGCGCTTCCTACCGCCAAGGCCGACAACCAGATTCTGGCGGTGGTCATCCACCTCCAGCGCAAGCACCCGAAGCGTTCCGTCATCCTGGTGTCCAAGGACATCAACATGCGGATCAAGGCCCGCGCCCTGGGCCTGCCGGCGGAGGACTACTTCAACGACAAGGTGCTGGAGGACACCGACCTCCTCTACACCGGCACCACCGCCCTGCCCGACGATTTCTGGGACAAGCACGGCCAGAACATGCAGTCCGGCAAGAAGGAGGGCAAGACCTTCTACAAGGTCACCGGGCCCATGTGCCCCAACTTCCTGGTGAATGAATTCGTCTGGCTGGAAACCGAGAACTTCACCGCCATCGTCAAGGAAACCGCCGGCAAGACCGCCGTGCTGGAAACCCTGGTGGATTACACCCACCCGAAGAACGCGGTTTGGGGCATCACCGCCCGCAACCGGGAGCAGAATTTCGCCCTCAACCTGCTCATGAACCCGGAGATCGATTTCGTCACCCTCCTCGGCCAGGCCGGCACCGGCAAGACCCTCCTGACCCTGGCCTCCGGCCTCACCCAGGTATTGGAGACCAAGCTCTACAGCGAGATCATCATGACCCGGGTCACCGTCCCCGTGGGCGAGGACATCGGCTTCCTGCCCGGCACCGAGGAGGAGAAGATGGCTCCCTGGATGGGCGCCCTGGAGGACAACTTGGATGTCCTCAACCACAGCGAGGAAGAAGGCGGCCCCTACGGCGGCGAATGGGGCCGGGCGGCCACCAAGGACCTGATCCGCTCCCGGATCAAGGTGAAGTCCCTCAACTTCATGCGGGGCCGCACCTTCATCAAGAAGTTCCTGATCCTGGACGAGGCCCAGAACCTGACCCCCAAGCAGATGAAGACCCTGGTCACCCGGGCCGGCCCGGGCACCAAGGTGGTCTGCCTGGGCAATATCGCCCAGATCGACACGCCCTACCTGACCGAGGGCAGTTCCGGCCTCACCTACGTGGTGGACCGGTTCAAGGGCTGGCCCCACTCCGGCCATATCACCCTGCAACGGGGCGAGCGCTCCCGCTTGGCGGACCACGCGGCCGAAGTGCTATAATTTTCCCCATCAAACGGGCCGTGTCACTGACACGGCCTTTTAGTTTCGGCCAAACCGACTTGGGCTGACACTGAACCTCGTTTCCGCCACGGATCATTTGCCGGAGAGAGCCTTTTGAAACGCCGCAAATTCCTGGCCGCAACCGCCGGCCTCCTGTCCCTTTTCGGTCCTGAAGCCTGGGCTGCGAAAAAGAAGCAAGCATCCGCCCATGGCGGTTCCCACGGCTCCTCCAGAAAAGGCGGCCGCAAATCGTCCCGCCACGGCGCCACGACGCCGAAACCGAGCGGCCCGGTAGCCCACACCGCCGACGAGCCTGTCACCGACAAGCCGCCCATCGGCTCCTCCGCCAGCCGCCTGCCCCCGGTCAAGGCGCCGGAACCGCCCAGCGAGTGGCGCACCTACGAGATCACCACGACAGTGAGCCTGCCACGGGGCACCGGCCGCGCCCGCCTGTGGCTGCCCTTGCCCCTCAATCAGGACACCCTCTTCCAGCGCACCCTCGGCCACACCTGGAACGACAATGCCGACACCGCCGGCATGCGCCGCCTGCCCGACGGCAACCTGGAGGTTTACCAGTGCGAGTGGCTGGGCAATACCGAAGCCAAGCTGGAACTGACCACCACGGTCACCACCGCCGACCGCCATTTCGATGTCACCAAGCGCACGGTCGCCCCGGAACGGGATGACATCCTGCGGCGCAACCTGCAGGCCTCCCGCCTCATTCCCAACGAGGGGCTCGCCCACCAGATGGGCGAACGCATCGTCGGCCGCATCAAGGACCCGGTCGCCCAAGGCAAGGCCATCTACGACTGGGTGGTGGAAAACACCATCTACGATCCGGGCCTGCCTGGCTGCGGCAACGGCGACGTTCGCCGCCAGCTGGACTCCGGCCAGTACGGAGGCCGTTCCGCCGACATCAACGGCCTCTTCGTTTCCATCTGCCGAGCCATCGGCATCCCGGCCCGCTGCGTGTATGGCCTGCGGGTCGGCCCTTCCCGCCTTTTGCGTAGCCTGGGCCTCACCTCCGCCGACGCCACCCGCGGCCAGCATGTCCGCGCCGAGTTCTACGTGCCCGGCTATGGCTGGATTCCGGTCGATCCCGCCGACGTACGCCGGGCCATCGCCCTGGAAGGACTGTCGGAACGGGACAGCAAGCTCGCGGCCCTGCGCAAGGTGCTGTTCGGGGTCTGGGAGATGAACTGGATCGCCTACAACGTCGGCACCGACGTATCCCTGCCGGGCAGCGACAGCACCGTTCCCTTCCTGCTCCTGCCCCAACTGGAAACTTCCACCGGCCGCCGGGACGGCACCGACGCCGCCGCCTTCCAATACGCCATCCGCACCCGCCAGCTCGATATCTGAGCCCCTGGTAACGCTACCGCCGGGTTCAGCCTACCAAGGGCTGAACTACGGCTCTCCGATACCTGCCTAAGTAGGGATTATTCCCATAACGAAGGCGGTGATCAGGCTCTGCCGCCGCCGTGACTCCAAGGCGCAAGCAGTCGGTGTCGCAATCTCGATCAGCCATTCGCAATGCCCATTCCCGCGCGGCGGATCCCCGCGAGGCGGTACGGGAATTCCATGCTGGGGTGTGGCAGCCGAAGATGGAGTTGGTGGTCTTCTTCTGCTCCAGCGAGTACGACCTGGATATCCTGGCCGACGAGATCAATCGCCAGTTTCCGGGCATCCGGGTAGTCGGCTGTACCACCGCCGGCGAAATCGGCGCTTCCGGCTACGTGGACCACAGCCTGACCGGAGCGAGTTTTCCTGCCGGATCCTGTACGGCGGTCACGGGCTTCCTGGATTCCCTCCACGACTTTCAGCTCGCCGCCGGCCAGTCCTTCGCCGGCCCCCTCCTCCGGCAGTTGGAGGAGCGCAGCCCCGACAGCGACGACAGCAACACCTTCGGTTTCCTTCTCATCGACGGTCTCTCCACCCGGGAAGAGGCGGTCACCCGCACCCTCCAGAACGCCCTTCGGAAAATCCCTCTGGTCGGCGGCTCAGCGGGAGACGACCTCAAATTCACCCGGACCTGCGTCTTCCATAACGGAGCCTTCCATAGCGATGCGGCGGTGCTCACCCTGGTCCACACCGCCTACCCCTTCCGAATCTTCCGGACCCAGCATTTCATCAGCGACACGGAACGGCTGGTGGTCACCTGCGCCGACACGGCCCATCGCGTGGTCAAGGAAATCAACGGCCTGCCCGCCGCCCAGGAGTACGCCCGCATCATCGGGGTTCCGGTCAGCGACCTCACCCCGGCCTCCTTCGCGGCATCGCCGGTGGTGGTCCTGATCGACGGCACCAACTATGTGCGCTCCATCCAGAAGGTGAACCCCGATGGCAGCCTCACTTTCTACTGCGCCATCGACGAGGGCCTGGTATTCCGCGTTGCCCACGGCGAAAACCTGGTTTCGAACCTGGAGAGCACCCTAGACGCCGTACGCCGGGATATCGGGCCGCCCCAGGTGATGCTGGCCTGCGACTGCATCCTGCGGGACGTGGAAACCGCCCAGCGGGGCATCAAGGAAACCGTGACCGACCTGTTCCGCCGCAATAACGCCGTAGGTTTTTCCACCTACGGTGAGCAGTTTTGCGGCGTGCATGTGAACCAGACCCTGACCGGCATCGCCATCGGCGAGCCCCGCCGCCCCGACAACGCTGACGGCTCCCGGCTGCCCATGGGCCAGGACGAGGTCCTGCTCCCGGAAATGCCGGTGACCAGCAGCTACCGCCCTCCCTACGTCGCCGGCCACGTTGAGCTGGAAGGGGAACCCGCCCTGCGGGGGGAAATCCAGCGCCTCAACAAGATCATCGATGCCCTCATGGGCCGGGCCGAGCGGGCCATGGGCGCCCAGGGCACGGATTTCGGCATGTTCCAGACCGCCATCCTGCTGGAAGGGCAGATTCGCGCCCGGACCCGGGAACTGGAGGCCGCCAAGCAGGAGATCGAGCGCATCAACCGCGACCTCCAGCACGCCAACCAGGAACTGGAAGCCTTCAGCTATTCCGTGGCCCACGACCTCCGGGCACCGCTCCGGGCCATCGACGGCTTCTCCCGGATGATGGAGGAGGACTACGGCGCTCATCTGGACCCGGAGGGGAAGAAGCGCCTGGGCCGGATCAGGGATGGGGCCCAACGCATGGGACAGATCATCGACGACCTGCTGCGGCTGTCCCGATGCGGCCGGACCGACCTGCACCATGAAGAGGTTGACCTGGCAGCCCTCGCCCGACAAGTGATCGCTGAACTACGGCAGGAACAGCCGGAAAGGCAGGTGGAATTCGTGGCGCCGGAAACCCTGCCCGCCCGGGGCGACGCCCGGCTGCTGGCTGTCGTCCTGGAAAACCTCTTGGGCAACGCCTGGAAATACAGCCGCCGGCGGCAGCCGGCCCACATCGAATTCGGCTACGACCGGGAACTGTCCGCCTACTATGTCCGGGACGACGGTGCCGGCTTCGACATGGCCGCAGCCGGTAAGCTGTTCCAAGTCTGCCAGCGCCTACACTCCGCCTCGGACTTCGAGGGCACCGGCATCGGGCTGGCCATCGTCCAGCGCATCATCGAGCGCCACGGCGGCCGGGTCTGGGCAGAAGCGAAGGTGAATGAAGGCGCCACCTTCCACTTCACCCTGCCCGACCGGGAGAATCCCTGAGCTTTACTCCCGGGCGTCCTGGAAGCCGCCGGTGGCGAGATTCTCGAAGCGAGTGTATTCGCCCAGGAAGGCCAAGCGCACGGTGCCGGTGGGGCCGTTACGCTGCTTGCCGATGATGACCTCGGCGATACCCTTGTTGTCTTGGGATTCGCGGTTGTAGTACTCGTCCCGATACATCATCAGGATCACGTCCGCGTCCTGCTCGATAGCGCCGGATTCCCGCAAGTCGGACATCATGGGGCGCTTGTCGGTCCGCTCTTCGACCTTCCGGGAAAGCTGGGACAGGGCGATGATAGGCACATGCAGTTCCTTGGCCAGGGACTTGATGGAGCGGGAAATTTCCGACACTTCCGTCGCTCGGTTCTCCCCGGGCCGGTTGCCGGACATAAGCTGGATGTAGTCGATGACCAGCAGGCCGAGCTTGCCGCCGTACTGGCGCGCCAGGCGCCGGGCGCGGGCCCGCAGGTTGCCGGGGGACAGGCCGCCGGTCTCGTCGATGTGGATGGGGGCTTCGTGCAACTTTCCCAGGGCGTAGGAAAGCTTGGACCATTCATCGTCGGTGAGGCGGCCGGTCCGCAGGGCCTGGGAATTGAGGCGCCCGGTGGACGCCATCATCCGCTGGGCCAGCTGGGCGCCGCCCATTTCCATGGAGAACACGCCCACCGGCAAGCCGGCCTCGACGCCTACATATTCGGCGATATTGAGCGCGAAAGCAGTCTTGCCCATGGAGGGGCGGCCGGCGACGATGATCAGGTCCCCCGGCTGCATGCCCGAGGTCTTCTGGTCCAGGTCGGTGAAACCGCTCGGGACGCCGGTGATGTCGGAAGGGTTGTCCCGGTCGTGCAATTCCTGGATGCGCTCCACCACCTGGGTGAGCAGCGGGTTGATGTGCACGAAACCTTCGGTGTTGGCACCGCCGGATTCGGCAATCTTGAAAATCTTGGTCTCGGCCGTATCCAGGATGTCCTGGGCGTCCCGGCCGAGGGGATTGAGGGCATCGGCAGCGATCTCGTCGGTGGCCGCCACCAGTTGCCGGAGGACGGAGCGCTCCCGGACGATTTCCGCATAGCGCCGGATATTGGCGGCAGAAGGCGTATTGGCCGCCAGCTCGCCAAGATAGGCCAGGCCGCCGGTACGTTCGCCCTCCCCAGCCGCGTCCAGGGCTTCGGCCACGGTCACCACATCGGCGGGCTTGGCGTGCTCCAGCAGGCCCTTGATGGCCCGAAAGATGCGCCGGTGCTCGTCCCGGTAGAAGTCCGTATCGCTGAGGAGATCCCCCATGCGATCCCAGGCCTGGTTGTCCAGGAGCAGGCCGCCGAGGACCGATTGCTCGGCTTCGATGGAGTGGGGCGGGACCCGCAGCTGGGCAACGGCGGAGTCGGTCATCTGGGGTTTTTGCGGACGCTGATTCATAGCCAAAGTGTAAAACAAAAAAGGCCCCGCTTCCGCGAGGCCCTTTTCAGTGGGAGACAGCCGGTATTACTCGGCCACCACCGCCACGGTGACGTTGGCGATCACGTCGGTGTGGAGAGCCACATCCAGCGGGAACTCGCCGATCGCCTTCAGGGGGCCTTCCGGCATGCGGATGGCAGCCTTGTCGACGGTGAAGCCGGCAGCCTGGAGGGCTTCGGCGATGTCGAAGTTGCTGACGGAGCCGAACAGGCGGCCGTCCATGCCGGCCTTGCGGGCGACGGTGACGGTCTGGCCGTTGATCTTGTCGGCTTCGGCCTGGGCGGCAGCCAGCTTCTCGGCTTGGGCCTTTTCCAGGTCGGCGCGGCGGGCTTCGAACTCAGCCATGGCGGCCGGGGTGGCACGCTTGGCCATCCGCTTCGGGATCAGGAAATTGCGGGCGTAGCCGTCTTTGACCTTGACCACGTCACCCAGGTTGCCGAGGTTGACGACTTTTTCGAGCAGAATGATTTGCATGGTTATTCTCTTCCCCGATTACTGGTGGTTATCGGTGTAGGGCAGCAGGGCCAGGAAGCGGGCGCGCTTGATGGCGGCGGACAGCTGACGCTGGTAGCCGGCCTTGGTACCGGTCAGACGAGCCGGCATGATCTTGGCGTTTTCCTGGATGAAGTCCTTCAGCACATCGATATCCTTGTAATCGATCTGCTCAACCTTTTCTGCCGTGAAGCGGCAGAACTTGCGACGCTTGAAGAGACCACCGCCGCGACGCTTTTTCTTGTCGTCATCCTTCTTCTTGAAGAATCGAGCCATTTTCGTTTCCTTCCAAAAATTCGATTGAATTCACATGTAGCACGAGGGTCCGACTGTGGCGGCTCTTTGCGGCGAGAAATCCGGTCACCTTGACCGACGCTCCCACCGGAATCGCCTGCAACCACTGGGCCGATTGCCCCAGGGCGACGATGGCGATTTCACATTCCACCTTCCGCATCGCATCTGCTTCGGTCTGCGTCGAGGCATGCTGAAGCAACCCTTCGCTGACCGGCACTCCGGCGGGCGTGTAGCGCAACTGTTTGCGCTCGATCAGCCTGCCGGCGAGTTCGATGCGGTTCAGTCTCTCTCCCGTGCGTTCGCCCGTTACGCTGCCGGCTGTTCAGCCGGGGCGGCCTCGGGAGCAACATCACCACCGCCCAGCAAGGAGCGCGACTTCTCTTCCTTCATCATCGGCGAAGGCGTCGTCACGGCATGCTTCATCTTGACGGTCAGGTGACGCAGCACGGCATCGTTGAACTTGAACGAATGCTCGAGCTCGGTCAGCGTCTCGGCGTCGCACTCGATATTCATGAGCACGTAATGGGCTTTGTGCATTTTTTGAATCGGGTAGGCCAACTGGCGGCGGCCCCAATCTTCAAGGCGATGAATCTTGCCGTTCTTGCCGG
>DASRUX010000067.1:0-15725 GCA_035655235.1 Rhodocyclaceae bacterium
CTTGGCTACCGTCCCGATCCCCCAGGCCGGGGCCGGCATTCTGCCTAAGGACAGCGCCGAGCAGTACGAGCTGACCTTCTGGGAATCCATCAAGGACAGCAGCCACCCGGAGGACTACGAGGCTTACCTCAAGTCCTATCCCAAGGGGCGCTTCGCCTCCCTGGCCAAGGCGAGAATCGAACGCCTGAAGACGGAGGGCGCCAAGCCCCAGGCCCAGCCGGCTCCCGCGGCCAAGGCTACGACACCGGAGAAACCGGTGCCCGCTGCCAAGGCGCCGGCCGAAAAACCGGCTCCCCCGCCGGCTGCCAAGGCCCCGGAGAAAGCGCCTGCCGCCAAGGCCGCCGCCCCGGCAGTGGGGGAAGTGAAGGACTGCCCGACCTGCCCGGCCCTGGTTTCCCTGCCGCGGGGGCATTTCTCCATGGGCAGCAACGGGGGCGACCCCAGCGAAAAGCCGGTGCATTCCGTTTCCATCAAGGCGCCCTTCGCCATCGGCAAGACCGAGGTCACCGTGGAGCAATGGAACGCCTGCGTCGATGCCGGCGCCTGCCCCAAGATCGCCACCGACGCCAATGCCCCCAAGGGCGCCCCCGTCCGGGACGTGAGCTGGGACGACGCCCAAGCCTACGTCCGGTGGCTGTCCAAGCTGACCGGCAAGGCCTATCGCCTGCCCACCGAGGCCGAGTGGGAATACGCCGCCCGGGGCGGGACTTCCTCCAAATACTGGTGGGGCGAGCAGATGCGCCAGGGCACCGCCAACTGCAAGGAATGCGGCGAACCCTGGAGCCAGGAGGCGCCGGCCAACGTGGGCTCCTTCGCCGCCAATCCCTATGGGCTCCACGACATGAACGGCAGCGTCTGGGAATGGGTGAGCGACTGTTGGCACGCCTCCTATAAGGGCGCTCCCGTCGACGGCAGCGCGTGGGAAGAGCCCAACTGCGAGTCCCGGGTGATCCGGGGCGGCTCCTGGCGGGAAGGGGCGAGCTACATGATGTCCTCCACCCGCTTCAAGTACGACGCCAGCGTGCGGCAATCCCAGAATGGTTTCCGGGTGGTGAGGGAGGCGAAATAGGGGAGGGCGGCCCGCTACCGGAGAACGATCCGACCTTGTGTTAGCATGGCATTCGAATAATTGAACGGGCTCGGCGGTTGCCGGACCGGGATAACAATGACCCGCAGCAAGCGGGAGCGAGGACAGGCCATGTGGTTGGGTATCGTCTTGGGGCTCATGTTGGGCGCCGCCTTCCAGTCGTTTACGGCGGCCATGTTGCTGGGGGTCATCGGTGCCGTCATCGGCGGCGCCATGACCCAGCGCAAGGCGCCGGAAGGAGCGGCGAAGGAAGATATCGGCGAGCTGCGTACCCGGGTGCTCGACCTGGAAAGGCAGCTGCGCCTGGCCACCCAGCGGCTGGATCGGCTGGAAGGCCGGGTTGCTCCTGCCGAGGCGCCAGCGCCTTTGCCGGACCTGGAATCCGCCCCGGCCCAAGCGCTTTCCGAGGATGAACTGGCCCGACAGGCCCTGGCCGCCGGGGAGATGCCTCTGGAGCAGGAACTGCTGCCGGAAGACCTGCCGGAAATCGTGACGGCGGCTGTTCTCGAGGAAGAGAAGCCGCCCGCCGCGGAACCCCCGCCGGCACCGGAAGCCGTGGCGCCGCCCCCCGTCGAACCCGAACTGCCGCCCCAGCCCGAAAGCCTGCGCCCGCCGCCCCAAATCGCGCCGGAGCCCGAACCCGCCGAGCCGGACTGGTTCTCCACCTTCGTCTCCCGCTGGGTGCTGGGGGGCAACCCCATCGTCAAGGTCGGGGTGCTCATCCTCTTCCTGGGCCTCGCCTTCCTGCTGCGCTACGTGGCCGAGAACACGGTGGTGCCCATCGGGTTGCGCTATGCCGGCGTGGCCCTGGCCGGCATCGGGCTCCTGGGCGCCGGCTGGCGCTGGCGGGGGAGGGAGGGCAATTACGGCCTGATCCTGCAAGGCGCCGGGGTTGGTGTCCTCTACCTCACCACCCTGGCGGGCATGAAGCTCCATCCCCTCATTCCGCCGGAGCTGGGTTTCGTCGTGCTGATCGGCGTGGCGGCCTTCGCCGCCCTGCTCGCCATCCTGGAGGACGCGTTGCCCCTGGCGGTGGCGGCTTCCCTGGGCGGTTTCGCGGCTCCCGTGCTGGCCTCCACCGGCAGCGAGCATCACCTGGCCTTCTTCGGCTACCTGACCATCCTCAACCTGGGCATCGCCGCCATCGCCTGGTTCAAGGCTTGGCGCATCCTCAACCTGATCGGCTTCATCAGCACCTTCTTCCTGGCCGCCGCCTGGGGCGACCGCTATTACCAGCCGGCCCTCTTCGGGCTGGCCGAGCCCTTCCTGCTGCTCTTCTTCGTGGTCTATGTGCTGATCACCTTCCTCTACGCCCGGCGCACCCTGGGCGAGGCGGAAGAAGCCGGGGAGGATTTCTCGTCCCATGTGCGCCGGGCCCTGCCCCGGGTCGGCTACGTGGATGGGAGCCTGGCTTTCGGCGTACCCATGGCCGCCTTCGGCATGCAGTACCTGATCACCCGCAGCTTCGAGAACGGCCCGGCCTACAGCGCCCTGGGCTTCGGGCTGCTCTACATCGTCCTCGCCTTTGTGCTCTTCCGGCGGACCGGCCTGCGCTATGCGCTTTTGAACGAGACCATGATCGCCCTGGCGGTGATCTTCGGCAGCCTCGCCCTGCCCCTCGGGCTGGAAGGGGAATGGACCAGCGCCGGCTGGGCCGTGGAGGCGGCCGGGGTGTATTGGGTCGGGGTGCGCCAGGGGCGGGTCTATGCACGGCTCTTCGCCCTCCTGCTCCTGTTCGGCTCGGCGGCCTATTTCGCCCTGGACCTGGGGGAGGGGAGTGGCGAGGCCGTCCTCGACGGCTCCCGGCTGGGCTGCCTGGTCCTCGCCGTCGCCCTGGGCTGGACCTACCGCCTGCTGCGCCGGGCGGAGCCTGCCGGACTTTCCTCCTTCGAGCCGGGCCTGCGCCCCTGGCTGGCCGGGGCCGCCGCCTTCTTCGTCGGGCTGGCGCCCTTCCTGCTCTGGGCCATGAACTGGGCGGCCACGGCCCTTGCCTTGGTCGGCACTGCCGTCCTGTTCGCGGCGCGGCGCCTGTCCGAACGGGCCCTGGTCGGCGTCGGATGCCTATTCCAACTGGCGGCCGGCGGGCTGTTCCTGACCACTGTGCAGCGGGGCGACGGCGGCGCGGCCCTGGCCGACGGCTGGCACGGCCTCTTTGCCGCCGGGGTGATCGGCGGGGCGATGCTGGCTGGCGCCGTCGCTGCCCTGCGCGGTAGCAGGAATAAGGCCGGGGAGGAGGACGTGGAAGGCCTGAATGGCTGGCTGCTGTCGCCGGTTCTCCTCGCCGGACTCGCCTTCGTCAACCTGGCGCCTCTCTTCATCCTGCCCTGGCGGCTGGCCGCCCTGGTCTGGCCCCTGACCGCCCTCGCCACCCTGGCCTGGGCGGTGCGCGCCGGGCAACCGGTGGCCCTCGGCTTCGCCCTCATCCTGCAACTGGTGGCCGGTGGGGTGGTCCTCAATGGGCGGACCGATTTCTGGATCGATGCGGCGCTGGCCGGCAACCCGGTCCGCGCCTTCCTGCACAGCGGCTTCTGGGGGCCGTTGCTCATTTCCCTGGCCGCCCTGGCGGGGGCCCGCTTCCTGCAACGGGACGAGGGCGACCGGAAGATGGCTGTCCTGGGCTGGGCATCGCTGCTCTGGTCCATGGCCTGGTGGGCCTTTGGCTGGTCCGGGGAAATCCGGCGCCTGCTGCCGGCGGAAACCGCCATCGCCGCCCTGGTCGCCGTGGCGGTGCTGACCATGGCTTTCTGGCTGTGGCTGGAGCGCCGCTTGGCCTGGGCCCAGATCGGCCAGGCGACTTTGGTCTATCTGCCGGCCCTGGCAATCCTGCTGGGGGACGAACTCCTCGGGGGAACGCCCCATCCGCTCAGCGGCTGGAATGCGGCAGCCTGGCCCCTGGCCTTGTTCATGCATGTGCGCCTGCTGCGCGCCCAGGAAGATGAGCTGGCGCCGAAGCTACAATGGGCCGCCCACCTTGCCGGCGCCTGGTTCTTCCTCCTCCTCGCCAGCCTGGAGGTCCATTGGCACATCGATGGCCTTGGCGGGCACGGGGGCGCCTGGAGCTGGTTCGGCTGGCTGCCGGTGGCGCTCCTGTTCGCCTGGCTGGTTTCGGATAGCCGCCTGCGAGGCCGCTGGCCCCTGTCGGTCCAGGCCGAGACTTACGCCGTCCATGCCGCGTCGCCCCTGGTCTTCCTGATCATTGCCTGGGGTGCGGTGGGCAATTTCCAGGGCGAGGGGGCGCCGTCCTTGCCCTATGTGCCGCTGCTCAACCCGGTCGAACTCGGCCAAGTCGGCATCCTGTTCACCGTTGCCCGCTGGTGGTCCGGCCTGCGGACCCATCCGCTGTTCAGCCGCAGCGGCCCGCTGATGATCGGGGTGCTGGGCGCCAGCGCCTTCGCCATGCTCAGCGCCGCGGTGTTGCGGGCCTGCCACCACTGGGGCGGCGTGGCCTGGGAGGGCGATGCCCTGGCCCATTCGATGCTGGCCCAGGCGTCCCTCTCCATCGTCTGGAGCCTGGTCGCCATCGGCCTCATGCTTTTCGCCCACCGCCGCGGGCTGCGCTTTCTGTGGCTGGGGGGCGCCGGGCTGGTGGGCCTGGTGGTGGCCAAGCTCTTCCTGGTCGAACTGGCGGCGAGCGGCAGCCTGGAGCGCATCGTCTCCTTCATCGTGGTCGGCCTGCTCCTCCTCCTCGTCGGCTATTTCGCCCCCCTGCCTCCGCGCCGGGACGATCCCGAGCCCCTTCCTGCCCAATCCGCCCCATGAAACGACTGCTCCTGCTTTTCCCCTGTCTGCTGCTCGCCCTTCCCGCCTGGCCCGACAGCCCCCCGGCGCCGGATGCCTTTACCGGCCGGGGCGAGATCGTGGCGAGCGGCAAGGGGCCATTCCATCGGATTCCTCTGCCCCTGGCCGTGTACCAGGGAGCAAGCCGCGCCGACCTGGGCGATGTGCGGGTCTTCAACGGCAAGGGCGAACTGCTTCCCTACGCCTGGTGGCGGGACGAAAGCCGGGCCACGCCCCGGGCGAAGGAGGCCGGCGTGCCCGTCTTCCCCCTGCCGGGCGTGGCGGGCAAGGCGGGGGACGATGTCGAGGTCACCGTGCGCCGCAGCGCCGACGGCACCCTGGTCGCCGTCCGCCCGGGCCGGGCCGAAGGGACGCCTGCCGCCTCGCAGGGCGTAGTGATGGACGCCAGCGGCCTCTTGGGCGCCCAGTCGCTGCGCCTCACGGCGGTAGGCGGCCGGCAGTCCTTCCACCCCTATACCCTGGAGAGCAGCGATGACCTGAAACAGTGGCGGATGCTGAAGAGCGATGCCGTCTTCGTGCATCTGGAACACGAAGGCCGGCAACTGGAGAGCGCCCAGGCCGACTGGCCGGTGCCTGCCGGCCGCTACCTGCGCCTCCTTTGGCGGGACCCGGCCCAGGCGCCCACGGTGCAGGCGGCCACCCTGACCCGCACCGAAAGCGAGACGGCGCCGCCCGCCCTGCTGTGGTCGGCCCCCCTGGCGTCGGCGGCGACGGGCGAAGGCTATTTCGACTACGACGTGCCCGGGCAGCTGCCCCTCGAGCAGCTGCGGATCAACCTGCCCCAGATCAACGTCCTCCTGCCCTTTACCCTGCAGCGGGAGGTGTGCGGCATCTACCCAAGCCGCCACCACCGCCACCAGCGCCGCCAGGAGTGCTCGTGGCAGGGCTTGGCGGGAGGCGTCGCCTACCGTCTGCAAGCCGGCGACGGCGAAGCCCGGTCCGGCGACATCGCCCTGAATGGCGGTCAGGGTGGCCGCTTGCGTCTGCGGGTCGATGCCCGCGGCGGCAGCCTCGGCGGTGCAGCGCCTACCCTGCAGATCGGCTTCGTTCCCCGCGAGGCGGTTTTCCTGGCCCGGGGCGAAGGCCCCTACACCCTGGCCTGGGGCGGCACCGGCCTCCCCGCCGACCTGCCCCTGTCGACCCTGATCCCGGGTCAGCGGGCCGGTCAGCCGCCGGCCGCCGACCCGGCCACACTCAAGCTGCCGGAGACGGCGGCCACCCAGCCGGCCAAGACGGCAGTGCAGGGCAAAGCCAAGGCCGGTCCCGGCGAGGGGAAGTGGCTGCTGTGGTCGGTCCTGGCCGTCGGCCTGCTTGTCCTCGGCTTCATGGCGCGCTCCCTGCTGGCGCAGATGGGGGGCGGGCAACCCAAGTAGCGCGTGCCTTTTCCGAAACCTTATCGCCGAGTCGCCATGAAAATTCACCTTGCCCTGTTCCTTCCGTTGCTTGCCCTTTGCCATGCATCGGCATCCGAAACCAGAGAGATTTACTATGACCCCCAGGCAGGGGTTGTGCAAAAACCGGCTTGCGGTTTCGCCGACCTGAAGCTTCCTGCGGAATTCGCCGTCTTTGCGGCGGGCGCCTATTCCGGCCGGAAGATTCCCTTCCAGATCGACCAGAGCGGACACGAGGGAACCCAGATCGATGTCGTGGTGAACAGCCCGGACAAGCCGGTCGTCCTGATGCTTGGCGCCTATGAGCCGACGGTCTGGAACATCAGTTGGTCCCCGAATACGAAAATCCTGGCCGTGCTTGCCAGCGGCTACCATCGGCAGGCGGTGGCCGGTCTGGGGAGGGGCGTCCCCCAATTGAATAGTTCCTACGACAACCGGGGGCCTTGTGGCTACTTCTACGTGACCCAGGACAATCTCGGGCCGTTGAATCCCCTGGCTAGGCGCCTTTTCGGGCGGCCGGTGGACATGGTGTTCCCGGCGCAGCAGGGCCAGGTCCTCATTGGCGGGCCGATTGCGGCGGGGAGCCGCCTGTTGACCTCCACGGAAGTCACGCCGGAATCGTTTTACGATAAGTCCGCGCCCCTCGCCGGTCCGGCCGGCGTCGAGGATGCTGTCCGCAAGGGGCTGCTGCGCAAGGCGACGGCAGCCGACGCGGAAGCCTGGTCCGATGCCGTGCTCGCGAACTCTCCCCAACGGGACATTCCGCCCGTTGCCGGCCAGGGAACGCCCAAGCCGCCAAAGCCTCACCTCTACAACGCCTACGTGGTGCTGAAGCCCTTCACCTATCCCTCCGGCCTCTACGGCGCCCACTCCGCGACCTTCCTGATCCCCAAAGGCGTTCCGAAACCCCAGGGAAATCCGGGGCATTCGGCGGTCTATGACTTCAACACCCTCAACTGCCAAGGGGCATTGTGTGGTGCCCGCTGACCTATGGCGTCGTGGTGCCCCCGAAGGGGTTCTGGTAATATATGAAACATATACAAACCATATATTCATGACCCCATGGGAATCGTCAAAGTCTCCGAACAGATGCATGAAGCGCTGCGTCGAACCAGCGGCGCGCTGAGCCGCTCCATCAATGCCCAGGCCGAGCACTGGCTGCGGGTGGGCATGCTGGCCGAACTCAACCCCGACCTCCGCTACAGCGAAATCTGCCAACTCCTCATCCGGACCGACGGGCTGGAATCCGTGCCGGAAGCCGATGCCGACGGCAACGTGGCGAGGGCGGCGTGATGGCGAAGAAGCAAGTACCGATCCGCTCCCAGGCCGAAATCGAGATGTCGCGCCGGGCCGGCGCCCTGGCGGCCGACGTCCTGCACATGATCGCCGAGCATGTGAAGCCGGGCGTCACCACCGACGAGCTTGACCGGATCTGCCACGACTACATCGTCGATGTGCAGCAGGCCATCCCCGCCAACGTGGGCTACCACGGCTATCCGAAGACCATCTGCGCTTCGGTGAACCACGTCATCTGCCACGGCATCCCCTCCGCCAAGAAGCTCAATGCCGGGGATATCGTCAATATCGACGTGGCCGTCATCAAGGACGGCTGGTACGGCGACAGCAGCCGCATGTACTTCGTCGGCAAGCCGAGCATCCTGGCCAAGCGCCTGGTCCGCACCACCTACGAGGCCATGCGGGCCGGCATCCTGGCGGTCCGCCCCGGCGCCACCCTGGGAGACGTGGGCTTCGCCATCCAGACGGTGGCCCACCGGGAAGGCTTCAGCGTGGTGAGGGAGTACTGCGGCCACGGCATCGGCGACGTGTATCACGACGAGCCCCAGGTGCTGCATTTCGGCCGTCCGGGGGCCGGGCTGACCCTGGAGCCGGGGATGATCTTCACCATCGAGCCCATGATCAACGCCGGCCGGGCGGAGACCCGGCTGCTGCCCGACGAATGGACCGTGGTCACCAAGGACCGCTCCCTTTCCGCCCAGTGGGAGCATATGGTGGTGGTGACGGACAACGGCTTCGACATCCTGACGCCCTGGCCGGACGGCTACGGCGAGTATCCGCCCATCGTTGCCTGAGGGGCGTCTCCTCCGGTCTGCGTCAAAAAAAACGCCCCTGGAAAGGGGCGTGTAAGAAGAGAGTAGAAAGCTGGAGGAGCCCTCAGACGCAATCCTAGGACAGGCCAGCTTTCGGAAACCTGTCGAAATTCGCTAAGGCGCCGCCTTGCCCTTGGCGATGAAGCGAAGAACGGCCGGCAGGGCAGCCCAGATAAGGAGCACGGCGATCTGGGAGGAATTCTTCCAGTGGTATTTCTCGGCGATGTGGAAAGCCCCGAAAAAGAGCAGGTAGACATAGGCGTAGGTGGACAAGACCTGGGCCCAGCATATCGAGAGGTTCTCCACGATATGGAAGCGGGTGGCCGGGAACAGTCCTTCGTCCTCGGGGATCACCCGCAGGCTGTAGGACGGGAAGATCGGCAGGAAGGCAAGGATGAACCACTTGGTGGTGACATAGGATCCATCGGACTGAAAGTCGCGCTTTCCGTAGAAGGTGGTTCCGATACCGTTGATCGATGAGGCCATGGTGGCTCCTGGATTTGAAGAGAGTTTGCGGAAAAATCGAGGGAAGGGCTATGCGGGGGCCTTGCAGCTTGTGGTCGGCCGCGCCTCGGCATCGTCCTCCGCGCCGGGAAGGCGTTTGATGGCTTCCAGCCGCGCCATGCCGCGCATCCTTTCCCAGTCACGGCTCTCGGCCTCGTGGCGGATATAGGAACGGACTCCCCGGAAGGTGTCATGCCCCATGGTGTCCTTGAGCTTTGCGGCTTCCTGCAGCCAATGGGCCTCCGCTTCGGACTCGCCGGCGCTCCCATGGACGAGATCGAGGAAGATCTGCATGCGCTGCCATTCGGACTTGTTGCGCTTTTCCTTGAGCTGCTGGGCCAGCAACTCCCGGGCTTCGCCATTCCTGCCCTGGGCGATATAGGCCCACGCCAGGGTCTGTTGCCCACTTTGTCGGGGGGCGGCGTGGGCCGACAGCAACCTTTCGGCGTCGCCGGCCCGTCCGTGGGCGATGTAGAACCAGGCTGTCGGCTCAAGCAGCCAGGCAGCGGAGTCGCTGTGCAGGGTGGAAAGGGCCTCCAGGTTCCTGAGGAGCAGCTTTTCGGCGCCCGCCGTGTCGCCGTTGGCGTCGAAATGGCGAGCTAGGCGCAGGCGGTCATCGAAAAGCCGGTAGTCCTCCGGTGAATGGATGGACTCCCGTACCGCGATGGCTTCCTGAAGGCGCTTTGACCGTTCTTCGGCGTCGGCCCTCCCGTCGACCCAATAGAGCGCTTCCAGGACTTCGGCCAAACGTTGCCGCTCCGCGGCGGGCAGCTCCCGCAAGCGGGGCAGGAGTTCAAGATAGGAAGGCAAGGCCTCGTCGGGGCCGGAGACTCTCGCCAAGGCGATGCGCGTATCGAGACGTTTCAGTTCGCCGGACTCGTCGGCGGGCATAAGGTCGGTTTCCGCCAGGGCCTCCTGGTAGCGCTGGCGGGCTTCGTTGTGGTCGTCCTCCTCCTCGTACCATTGGCCGGCATTCCAGAGCACCTGCCAGCGCTCTGGGGGCGTTGCGGCGTGGGCCAGTTGCCCCCTCCAATCCGGGGGCTGGTGCGAGGCGGCGGCGGGACGCACCAGGTGGGCGAATACCTCCTGGGGCGTCCCGGTATCCCAAAGCAGTCCGATGGGCAGGGCGACGGCCGCAAGGTACGCCGACAGGCCGCCGAGGCTTTCAAGCACGGAAGGAGCACGTCCGCATACCTGGGACAGCAGCATCTGGGCCGTCCTCAGTCGATGGGCGAAGGGTAATCGGCGGCCGGGGGCAGTGTGCAGGCATTCGAGCAGCGCCGCCATGGGCTGTTCTCCCGAATCAAAGGGAAAGCGGCTGAGCAACTGCATCCGCCGCAACGCGGCGGGAATACCGAAGCTGAGGGCGACGCCGGCGCCGGCCAGCACCGGGGCCGAGAGGGCGATGCCGACCGCGACCAGGGCCACCGTGCTGACGATAAAGAAAGCCAAGCGCAGGCGGGGCCGGCGGGAGAACAGGAAAGTGTCCACCATCTGCCCGCCGTCCAGGGGAGTGAAGGGCAGCAGATTGAACAGGTTGATGACCAGGGCCATGATCCCGATGCTGTTCAGCAGGTCCCGGTGTTCCGGATCGGCGATGCCCAGCCGCAGGCAGACCACGGCCAGCATCAGGCCCGGCAGCGGTCCGGCCAGGAGGACGGCGAGCTTTTCCCACGGGCCTGCATCTTCCTTGCGGCCGATGGCTACCGCTCCCAGGAAAGGCAGGACCAGCACCCCCAGAGCCCGGTAACCTACGGCCCGCATGGACAGGGCATGGCCGAATTCGTGGAAGAGCAAAACGCCCAGGATGAGGGGGACCGTCTCCCAGGAATTGACGAAAACCATTGCCGCCGTTCCCAGGATGGCGCTGGCGACGAACCAGAGAACCTTGCTGCGCAAGGACATGGCGCAGTGCCGGTTGATGGCTTCGCTGGCACGCCAGGCGTGAAGGTCCGCAGCCAGACGGACTTCCAGGTCCTCCTCGTCGGCTGGAGGAGGCAAGGCGGCAAGCCGGCGATTGCCGGCCATGATCTGGCGCAGATAACGCCAGGCGCCGCCGGGGGTCAGCCGCCAGGCATCGCCGACGGGCTGCATGAAGCCGATTTCCCGCCAGAATGGGAAGAGAGAGGCTCGGAACTCACGAACCCGCCGGTCCACCTCTTCCGGGGAGGCGATGGCGGGGCCGGGCATGGCTGCCATCCTGTTGCGATGGCTGGCCCAGTGTCCCTCGATGCCGGTGGCCAGGGCGTCCTGGCCGTCGCAGGCCGGCGGAATGGGAAAGAGCAGATGCAGACGGCGGTTTTCCGTTGCCACGATCCGGTCGGGATAGCAGGTGGTGAAGCTCACCGCGGCCGACAGCCCGGGTTCGGGGGCTTCCGCAACCTGGACGCTGGCCTGGGTGGCGCTCCCGGTATGGAGGTAGAGGTCCGACCAGGTCGGCTCGATGTCGCCCCCCTTCAGGAGCGGCGCAGTGAGCCACGTTCCCTGGTACTCGAAATCAAGGGCCTTCAGACGGGCGCCCGCCTGGTCCAGGACGGCTGCCACGTCCACCGGCATCGACGCCCGGTCGGCCTCGGCGGTTTCGTTCGGCTGGAAGCGCATGCGCAGCAGTTGCAGCCAGTACACGACGATGCGTCCGAAGACGAAAGCCAGCCAGAGGCCCAATGCCGCGGCGGAGATCAGGAGAAAGGTCTTGTCGTTCATTGCGGTCGATGAAGTGACTGGCTGGGAGCTGCCGATCGATCGAATCCTGCCGCAATACCAATTGCATATCAACTGCTGTGATTCTGTGCTCCCGGTTCCGGTAAGATTCCCTCTTTCAGCCTGGAAAGCGCTTCCGATGCCGCCCCGCCTAAAGACCGCCCTCTTCGTCGCCATTGCCGTCGCCGTCATTGCCGGTCTGATCGCCGGGATGATGTACATCGACTCCATCGGCGAACCCGAGGGAACGCACAGCTCCCAGCCCAAGGATGCGGCGGATCAATGACCAGCGGAACATCCGCTCCATAGCCGCCAATCGGGTTGCCAACGCCGGCCCGGCACGGGAGGAACCCCATGGATATTGCCTTCAAGCTCTACATCGCCGCCTGGGCCACCGCCTGCCTGGTGGCTGTCCTGCTCTACCTGCGCCGCCGGGGCGATTTCGCCATTTCCCGGCGGGCCTATTGGCACTTCCTGGCGGAACCCTGGAAGCTCGTCACCTTCGTCGGGGCGACTGCCATCATCACCCTGGTGGCGCCCTATACCGGCGACGGCACCTGGGACTACGCCGATGGCCTGTTCATGTCGGTGTTCTGCTTTGCAACCGCGCCCTGGGTGGTGGCCGTCCTCCATGCTGCGGCCAAGGGGCGGGCCCGGTGGGATGAGGTCTATGTGGCGGTGTGCGCCTGGCTCTTTTCGGCGAGCTGGTCCTACGACATCTACCTGGTCTGGCGCGACGGCGACTATTCGCCCACCTGGTATCCCAACCTCTACGCCTCCTCCCTCATCTACCTGGGCGCCGGCCTGTTCTGGAACCTGGAGCACCAGTCCGGGCGGGGTGTGACCTTCTCCTTCATGGACGAGGATTGGCCACGCCGGCCCCAGCCCTTCAGCCTCTGGCGCATTGCCCTCTACGCCGCCATCTTCGCCCTGCCGACGGTGGCCGCCGTGGCCATCTTCTTTATCGATTGAAGAAGGACACCAGCCGCTGAAGCAGGGCGGATTGGCCGGAGAGGGCGCCGGCGGTGGCCGCCAGCTCCTCGCTGCTGGAGGCGGCCTGCTGGGTGCTGCCGTTGATCTGGCCCATGGCCGTCTCGATCTGGCCCACCCCCACGGACTGCTCCTGGCAGGCCAGGGCGATCTCCTTCACCAGGGCGGAGGTCCGGTCGATGGCCGGGACGATCTCGTCCAGCATCTCGCCGGTGCGCTGGGCCCGCTGGACCGTCTCCTTGGCTACCACGCCGATTTCCTGGGCCGCGGCCTGGCTGCGTTCCGCCAGCCGGCGCACTTCCTTGGCTACCACGGCGAAGCCCCGGCCGGCGTCCCCTGCCCGGGCCGATTCGATGGCGGCGTTCAACGCCAGCAGATTGGTCTGGTAGGCGATCTCGTCGATGATGCCGATCTTTTCGGCGATGGTGTCCATGGCGCTCATGGTCTGCTGGGCCGCCGAACTCGCCTCGATGGCCAGTTGGGCGGAGCGGATGGCGACGCCGTCGGTGACCGTGGCGTGGTCCGCGTTGCGGTCGATGGAGGCGCTCATCTGTTCGATGGCGGAACAGGTTTCCTCCACCGAAGTCGCCTGGGTGCAGGTGGATTGGTTGAGATTGCGGGCGGTGGCCGACACTTCCTCCGAGGTGGCGTTCAGCGTGGCGGCGGAGTTGCGGATATCGGCGACGATGCTGGCGATGTTTCCGGCCATGGTGTTCAGGGCGTGGAGCAGGCGGCCCGTCTCGCTGTGGTAGTCCGGGACGCGGTCCTGGCGCAACTGGCCGGAGGCGATGACCTGGCAGGTCCGCACCGCTTCCCCCAGGGGCCGGAATACCCGGTGATGCAATGCCCACCACAGCCAGGCCATGGCCGCCAGGGAGGCGGCGGAAAGCCCGAGCTTCCAGCGGACGGCCGCCGCCGGGCCGATGGGCAGGGCGGTATCCAGGATTTCAAGCAGCGCCAGGCCGACCAGGGAAAGGGCGACGACGGTACAGGCTATCGAGACATAGGCCTGGGTGCTCCCCTGGCCGAGCCGGGACAACCACCCCGGCAGTCCGCGCCGGACCCGGCGGCCTTCCCGGAGCCGGGTGGCGCTGCGGCCTTCCCGCATTTCCCGGTAGAGGCGTTCCGCCTCGTCGACCTGCGCCCGGGTCGGCTTGGTCCGCAGGGACATATAGCCCACGATCCGGCCGCCTTCCCAGATGGGATTGGCGTTGGCCTCCACCCAGTAATAGCCGCCGTCCTTGCAGCGGTTCTTCACCATGCCGCGCCAGGGTTTGCCGGATTTCAGCGTCCGCCACAGGTCCTCGAAGGCCGCGGTCGGCATGTCGGGATGGCGCACGATGTTGTGGGGGGCGCCGATCAGTTCTTCCTCGGAAAAGCCGCTGATTTCGATGAAGGGCTGGTTCACGTAGGTGATGCGCCCCTTCAGGTCGGTCTTGGAGACGATGAACTCGCCGTCCGCCAGTTCGTGCCGGACATCGGTGACAGGCAGGTTGGTTCGCATGGTGGGCAACTCCCTTAGGGATATCCGTTCAATGCCCCGGCCTTTGCGCCTCTCCCGGAACCGGCCATTGGGGCGCTTGGGATGCACTTTTGCCCAGTTTTGGGGAATTGCCCATGGGGTGTTCAGCCTAAACGGAGGCGCAAATAGGCGCCGTTCCCTACCCGGTTTTCCTACCGGAAACACGGTTTTCTTGTTCTTTTGTGATCTTTGGGGATGTTTTAGGCCGCTGTGGGATGGATTTTGGGGCAGAGCCCACTGGATAAGGCCTCCCCAACGCGTTAGCATGTGCCGATGACATTGGCTTCCGCTTGCTGAAAATGGGCCGGGCAAGGGAAGCGTGAGGCATATACAGGCCGGCTGGAACCCCAACATTTACGCCATGACTACGGCAAGAACCGACGACAAGAAAGGCGAGGCGCTGAAAGCCCAGCGCTTCCAGATGCTGGAAGACATCGCCTGCGAACTGACGGAGGCGGTGGCCTTCCCCACCTGCTTCGACGTGACCCTCAAGCTGCGCAAGGTGCTCAGCCTGCCCGACGTGACCATCGGGCAGATCGCCAAGGCGGTCACCGGCGACCCGCTGGTGTGCAGCCGCCTCCTGAGCCTCGCCAATTCGGTGATGTACAACCCCGGCGGCAACGAGATCACCAATATCAACACGGTGATCCAGAAACTGGGAGTCAATGTGGTGCGCACCACGGCCCTGGCCCTGGCGGGGAAGCAGATGCTGATGTCCAAGCACATGGCGGCCTTCGAGGGCCTGACCAAGGGGCTGTGGGACCATTCCGTCTTCGCCGCCGCCGCGGCCTACGTGGTCGCCGGCCGCCGTACCCGGCTCAACCGGGACGATGCCCTGCTGGCCGGCCTGGTCCACGACCTGGGGGCCTTCTACATGCTCTACCGGGGCGTCCAGTACGAGGAACTGCGGGTTCGCCCGGATACCTTGAGATACCTGGTTGTCCAGTGGCACGAGAGCATCGGCGAATCCCTCCTTAACGCCCTGGGCGTGCCGGAGAAGATCAGCGAGGCGGTCCGCGACCACGATCAGCCGCGGCCCGTTCCCCCCGTCCCGGCTACCCTGGCCGACGTGGTGTATATCGCCAACATCATGGCGGGCGGGGCCGACGAGTGGCTCTTGAAGGACTTGAAGTCAGAGGCGCCCAGGGCGATGCCCCCCATCGATCCTTACCTCGACCTGCTGCCGGAGATCGACACCTACGCCAAGGAACTGAAGGCGGCCTTCAGCTAAGGCGCTTACCTTTTCCTGCCCCGGGTAGTGATCTGCACGAAATCGGCGGTCACCTTGTCCGCCCCGTGCTGGCCGGCGATCTGGCCCAGGCGGTTCTGCACCGCTTTCAGATAGTCCGCCTTCGGCTCGTTCTCTGGGCGCAGGCCGTCGAATAGCGGCACGGGGGTCGCCACCAGGACGATCAGCTCGGTGCCGAAGGGCTTCGAGATGACCCAGTTGCCCAGGCTGCCGATGGTGGCCGAGTAGCCCGGCGGCGCCTGGTTGTCCCGGGCCCGGGGGCTGGGGACCAGGTGGACCACGCTGCCGTCCAGGACGTAGTAGTCGATATTCACGTAGGAGTCGTAGCCCGGGGTGGTGATGTTCAGCACCAGGGGGTCGCCCTCCGCCAATTCCC
>DASRUX010000068.1:0-13486 GCA_035655235.1 Rhodocyclaceae bacterium
ACTGATTTCCCCTTGCTTGACTTGAGGCCGCCCCTTTCCGGGCGGCTTTTTTCTAGGGGTTGCAGACATCTGGCATGTCTCGGCGGGTGATCCTGGGGTAAGCTTCGGCCCGTTTTGCCTACCGGGGACGATTGCAGTCCGTTTGGATGACGATGGAAATGATGAAGGGCTCAAGATTCCTGATCTGCCTGCTGGCCTGCCTCCTGTCGGGGGCGGCTTTCGCCCAGCAGGTGGTCATCAAGTTCAGCCACGTCGTGGCGACCGACACCCCCAAGGGCTTGGCTGCCGAGTTCTTTGCCAAGCGCGCGCAGGAACTGACCAAGGGCAGGGTGAAGGTGGAGGTCTATCCCAACTCGACCCTCTACAAGGACCGGGACGAGATGCAGGCCCTGCAGTTGGGGGCCGTCCAGATGCTGGCGCCCTCCCTGGCCAAGTTCGGCATCCTGGGGGTCAAGGAATTCGAGGTCTTCGACCTGCCCTTCATTTTCGACGACTACGGCAAGCTCCATAAAGTCACCGACGGCGCGGTGGGGCAGAAGCTGCTCGACAAGCTGGAATCCCGGGGAATCAAGGGGCTGGCCTACTGGGACAACGGCTTCAAGTCCTTCTCGGCGAACAGCCCGATCCGGACCCCGGACGACTTGCGGGGAAAGAAGATGCGGGTCCAGCCCTCCCGGGTGCTGGAGGAGGAAATGCGGGCCCTGGGGGCGCTGCCCCAGGCGATGGCCTTCTCGGATGTCTATGACGCCCTGCGGGCCGGGGTGGTGGATGGTACCGAGAATCCCATCTCCAACCTCTACACCCAGCGCATGCACGAGGTCCAGAAATACCTGGCCCTCACCGACCACGGCTACCTGGGCTATGCGGTGATCGTGAACAAGCGTTTCTGGGACGATCTGCCGTCCGACCTCCGGGGGCAACTGGAGGCGGCCATGAAGGATGCCACCGTCTACGCCAACCGCATCGCCAAGGAACAGAACGACCGGGACCTGGAGGCGGTGAAGAAGAGCGGCAAGACCAAGGTCTACCTGCCCACTCGGGAAGAGCGCCTGGCCTTCAAGAGGGCCCTGGTGCCGGTGCACCAGAAGATGGAATCCCGGATCGGGAAAGACATCATCCAGTCGGTCTACAAAGAAACCGGCTTCGATCCCGCCAAGCTCTGAGCCAATGAACGCGGCCTGGGCCGCGTCCTTGTTGGTTGCCGAGAGGGCTTACTGCTCGACGAAGGCACGCTCGATGACGTAGTCGCCGGCCACGCCGGTGTGGGGCGAAATCTCGAAGCCGAAGCCGTCCAGGATGCCCGAAATTTCCTTCAGCATCGACGGGCTGCCGCAGATCATGCCCCGGTCGGTGGCCGGGTCCAGGGGCGGCTCGCCGATGTCCTCGAAAAGCTTGCCGGAGAGGATCAGGTCGGTCTGGCGGCCCTCGTTGCGGAAGGGCTCCCGGGTAACCGTCGGGTAATAGATCAGCTTGTCCCGAATCTCCTCGCCCAGGTATTCATGTTCCTTGAGATCCTGTTCGATGTAGTCGTGGTAGGCCAGTTCGCTGGTCCACCGCACGCCGTGGATCAGGATGATCTTCTCGAAGCGCTCGTAGGTTTCCGGGTCGTGGATCAGGCTCATGAAGGGGGCGAGGCCGGTGCCGGTGGCGAACATGAACAGCCGCTTGCCGGGCTTCAGGTCGTGCAGCACCAGGGTTCCCGTCGGCTTCTTGCTGATGAGCAGGTCGTCGCCGGGCTGCAGGTGCTGGAGCCGGGAGGTCAGGGGGCCGTCCGGAACCTTGATGCTGAAGAATTCCAGGTGCTCCTCGTAATTGGCGCTGGCGATGCTGTAGGCCCGCATCAGGGGGCGGCCTCCTACTTCCAGGCCGATCATCACGAACTGGCCGTTGGTGAAGCGCAGTCCCGGATTCCGGCTGGTGCGGAAGGAGAACAGGGTATCGTTCCAGTGGTGCACGGAGAGGATTTTTTCGGCAGCGAAAGCGCTCATGGCATTGATCGGATAGGTTGGGGTGGATTGCATCCTAGTCCTTGATGTTGTTCGGATAAAGCGGATAATTTGGATATCGATAATCGGTTTTGCGGATATGCGGATCACCCTGCGCCAACTGGAAATCTTCGCCGCCATCGCCAAGACGGAAAACGTCTCCCGGGCGGCCGAGCGGCTGGCCATGTCCCAGTCGGCGGCGAGCGGCGCCCTGGTGGAGTTGGAGCGGATGTTCGGCAGCCCGCTCTTCGACCGCATCGGCAAATCCCTCCATCTCAATGCCACCGGTGCCGGGCTGCTGCCCCTGGCGGAGGACCTGCTCTCCCAGGCTCGGGACGTGGAGGCCTACCTGGCGGGGAGCCGGCTCGGGCCTTTGAACATCGGTGCCACCCTGACCATCGGCAATTACTTGGCGACCCTCCTCATCGCCGAGTACATGGGCCAGCATCCGGAGGCGCCGGTGCAGCTCCATGTGGCCAATACCGACACCATCGTCGAGCGCCTGCTCAATTTCGAATGCGACCTCGGTCTCGTCGAGGCGGATGTCAGCCATCCGGATTTGGTGGTGGAGCCCTGGATCGAGGACGAGCTGGTCGTCTTCTGCGGACCGAGGCACGAGCTGGCCGGCAAGGAGGCCGATAACGAAACGCTGGCCGGCCAGCCCTGGATTCTGCGGGAGCGGGGGTCGGGCACCCGCGGCCAGTTCGACCGCATCGTGGCCAGTCGCCTGGAGCGGTTCAATCTGCGGCTGGAACTGGAGCATACCGAGGCCATCAAGCGGGCCGTGGAGTCCCATCTGGGCATCGGCTGCCTGTCCCGCCTGTCCCTCAACGAGGCTTTTCGGCGCGGCAGTCTGGTGGAAATCCGGACGCCCCAGTTCGACCTCCGTCGCCGCTTCAACTTCGCCCGCCACCGGCAGCGGCATGTGAGCGCCGCGGTCCGCTCCTTTCTCGACCTGTGTGCTGAATACACCCGGGGCGCGGCCAGTACCCGGGAGCTGCACCTGAGCTTCATTCCCTAGTGCCCGGGTAAGCCTTTCCGGGGCGGCGGGGGCAAGGTGGCCCCTATTTGCTTCTGGAACTCTGATAAAATGTAATGTTTTATCAACTTCCTGCAACCCGGAGCACAATAAATGGCTATCGAACGCACCCTCTCCATCATCAAACCCGACGCCGTCGCCAAGAATGTCATCGGCAAGATCTACTCCCGTTTCGAAACCAACGGCCTGAAGGTCATCGCCTCCAAGATGGCCTGGCTGTCCGCTGAAGAAGCCGGCAAGTTCTACGCCGTCCACAAAGAGCGCCCCTTCTTCAAGGACCTGGTCTCCTTCATGATCTCCGGCCCCGTCATGATCCAGGTGCTGGAAGGCGAAGACGCCATCGCCAAGAACCGCGAGCTGATGGGCGCCACCGACCCGAAGAAGGCCGCTCCGGGCACCATCCGCGCCGACTTCGCCGAATCCATCGACGCCAACGCCGTCCATGGTTCCGACGCCCCCGAAACCGCTGCCGTGGAAATCGCCTTCTTCTTCCCGGCAATGAACGTCTACTCCGGCCGCTGATCTACCGGACATGACCGTCAACCTCCTCGATTTCGATGCGGACGGGCTGACCGCCTGGTTCGCGGAACAGGGCGAAAAGCCCTTCCGCGCGCGGCAGGTGCTGCGCTGGATGCATCGGTTCGGGGAGGCTGATTTCGATGCCATGACCGACATCGCCAAGAGCCTGCGCGACAAGCTCAAGGAGAAGGCGGTCGTGACGCCCCCTGCCGTCCTTTCCGACAGGATTTCGGACGACGGCACCCGCAAGTTCCTCTTCGACATGGGGAACGGCAATGCGGTGGAAACCGTCTTCATCCCCGAAGACGACCGCGGCACCCTGTGCGTTTCCACCCAGGCCGGCTGCGCCCTCGATTGCGCCTTCTGTTCCACCGGCAAGCAGGGCTTTAACCGCAATCTGGCGGTTTCCGAGATCATCGGCCAGCTCTGGCAGGCCAATCGCGCCCTCGGTGCCGATCCCAAGGGCGAACGCATCATCAGCAACGTGGTGCTGATGGGCATGGGCGAACCCCTCGCCAATTTCGACAATACGGTCACCGCCCTCAAACTGATGCTGGACGACAACGCCTATGGCCTGTCCCGCCGGCGGGTCACCGTCTCCACCTCCGGCCTGGTGCCGGCCATGGACCAGCTTCGTGATGCCTGCCCGGTGGCCCTGGCCGTGTCCCTCCATGCGCCCAACGACAAGCTGCGGGACGAACTGGTCCCCATCAACAGGAAATACCCCATCGCCGAACTGATGGCCGCCTGCCGGCGCTACCTGGAAAAGGCGCCCCGGGACTTCGTCACCTTCGAGTACGTCATGCTCGACGGTATCAACGACACCGACGCCCATGCCCGCGAACTGCTGGCGGCGACCCGGGACGTGCCGTGCAAGTTCAACCTCATTCCCTTCAACCCCTTCCCTGGCTCGCCATTCAAGCGCTCGAAGCCGGATCGGGTGCGCCGCTTCGCGGAAATCCTCATGGCGGCAGGTATCATTACCACCACCCGCAAGACCCGGGGCGACGACATCGACGCCGCCTGCGGCCAGTTGGCGGGGCAGGTACAGGACAAGACCCGGCGTACAGCCGGGCGGACTATCCAATTGCGGGAGGTGACACGTTGATTGAAGCACGGCGCGAAATAAGAATCCTAGCCCTGCTGGCCGGACTGGCGTTGCTGACGCCGGCCATCGCCCAGCAGATGATCGATACCGCCCCCCAGGGGGCGCCGTCCTATATTCCCGATCCCCGGACCCGGGCCAAGATCCACACGGAACTGGGGGCTATGTATTTCCAGGACGGCAACATGGCGGTGGCTTTGGACGAGCTCCGGACCGCCCTGGAGTCGGATTCCGGCTACGCTCCTGCCTACAGCGTTCGCGGCTTGGTGCGTACCTTCCTGCGGGAGACGGAGGCGGCCGAGGAAGATTTTCGCCGGGCTCTACGTCTCGCTCCGGAAGACCCCGAAATCAACAACAACTATGGCTGGTTCCTGTGCCAGAACGGCAAGGAGAGGCAATCCATCGCCTATTTCCTGAACGCCATCAAGAACCCGCTCTACGCTACCCCGGACCGCGCCTACACCAATGCCGGTGGCTGTGCCCTCAAGGCCGGCGACATGGAGGGGGCTGAGCGTTACCTCCAGCAGGCCATCCGCATGTCCAAGGATGGCGGCATCCCGGCCCAGGTGGAACTGGCCAACCTAAACTATCGGCGCGGCACCCTGGACGAGGCCCGGCGGCTGATCAACGAAGCTCTCAAGGGCATGGAGCCGGCCACCCCCGAAGCCCTGTGGCTGGCGCTGCGCATCGACCGCAAGCTGGGCAACCGGCAATCCGAAAGCACCTACGCCTCCCAGCTTCGCAGCCGTTATCCGGCCTCGAAGGAATATCAGGAATTTCTCAAGGGCAATTTCGAATGAGCGACGAAAATCGCGACGTGGAGTCCGGCGAAGCCGGCGCTTCCTCCATGCCCAGCGTCGGCAGCCAGCTGAAGGCGGCGCGGGAAGGGAAGCAGATGAGCGTGGGCGATATCGCCATGGCCCTCAAGCTGGGGTCGCGGCAGGTGGAAGCCCTGGAGAACGGCGATTGGCACAGCCTGCCCGGCCAGACTTTCATCCGCGGCTTCGTCCGCAACTATGCCCGCCTGCTGCAAATCGATCCGGCGCCCTTCATGGTCCAACTGGATTCGGTCCTGGAAACCCCCAAGCTACGCCTGACCTTGCCCGAGCAGAAGCATCAGGTGGCCATGCCCCAGAGCGGACGGCCCCGGCGCCGGGACTACGCCATGGCTCTGTCCGGCGTGGGGCTGGTGGCGATTGCCGCCGCCATCTATTTCCTGTGGCCGGTCGATCTGTCCGGCGTGCGGGAAGGCATCGATACCGTTGCTTCCCTGTTCTCCCGGCATGAGCCCGAGCCTGCCCCGGCGGCCCCCGCTGCGGCCCCCCAAGCGGAACCGGTTTTCCCCCCGGGCACCACGCCCCAGCAGGTGATGAACCCCCAGGCCGTCAATCCGGCCGAGGCGGGGAATAGCGCGACCGCCACAACGGCCGGTATCTCTTCCCCGGCGCTGGTTCCGCCCTCCGTCACCCAGGCGCCGGAGCCGCAGAAAACGGCGGATATTCCTGCGCCTGCCCAGGACTCCTCTGTGCCTGCGGCCTCGGCCAAGGCCGGCGGGCTGCGCCTGACCTTTGCCCAGGATTCCTGGGTCGAGGTGCGGGACGGCCAGGGCCGGATCATTTTTTCCCATGTCGGCCGGGCCGGCAGCGAGCAGGATGTGGAAGGGCTGGGTCCCTTCTCCCTGATCGTGGGCAACGCGCCGGGGGTGAAGGTCAGCCTGCGGGGCAAGCCGGTGGAACTGGCGCCCTACACCCAGGGCAATGTCGCCCGCCTGAAGCTGGATTGATTGGATGAGTTTGCTGCAACGCCATAAAACCCGTGCCTGCCGTATCGGCAATGTGACCGTCGGCGGCGCCTCGCCGGTGGTGGTCCAGTCCATGACCAACACCGACACCGCCGACTACCTGGCGACTGCCCTGCAGACCGCCGAACTGGCCCGGGCCGGTTCCGAGATGGTACGGATCACCGTCAATACCCCGGAAGCCGCCGCCGCGGTGCCCAAGATTCGCGAACACCTTGACCGCATGGGTTGCGACGTTCCCCTCATCGGCGACTTCCATTACAACGGCCACCGGCTGCTCACCGAGCATCCGGCCTGCGCCGAGGCCCTGGCCAAGTACCGAATCAACCCGGGCAATGTCGGTTTCGGCAAGAAAAAGGATGAGCAGTTCGCCCAGATGGTCGAGCTGGCCTGCCGGTACAAGAAGCCGGTGCGCATCGGCGTCAACTGGGGCAGCCTGGATCAGGACCTGTTGGCCCGCATCATGGATGAGAACAACCGCCGCGCCCAGCCCAAGAGCCCGGTGGATATCATGCGGGAAGCCATGGTCACCTCAGCCCTGGAATCGGCTGCACGGGCCGAGGAAGTGGGCATGCCGGGCGAGCACATCATCCTCTCCTGCAAGGTTTCCAGCGTCCAGGACCTGATCGCCATCTACCGGGAGTTGGCCCGCCGTTCCGACTACGCCCTGCATCTGGGGCTGACCGAGGCAGGCATGGGCTCCAAGGGCATCGTCGCTTCCACGGCAGCCCTGTCGGTGCTGCTCCAGGAAGGCATCGGCGACACCATCCGGGTGTCCCTGACCCCGGAACCGGGCGGCTCCCGTACCCAGGAAGTGGTGGTGGCCCAGGAAATCCTGCAGACCATGGGCCTGCGGGCCTTCACGCCCATGGTCGCCGCCTGCCCCGGCTGCGGCCGCACCACCAGTACCTTCTTCCAGGAGCTGGCCGGTCAGGTCCAGGACTTCGTCCGGGCCAAAATGCCCGAGTGGCGCATTGCCTACGACGGCGTCGAGAACATGACCCTGGCGGTCATGGGCTGCGTGGTCAATGGCCCCGGCGAGTCCAAGCACGCCAATATCGGCATCAGCCTACCGGGCACCGGCGAAGCGCCGGCGGCGCCGGTCTACGAGGACGGCGAAAAGACCGTCACCCTGCGCGGCGACAATATCGCCGAAGAATTCAAGCAAATCATCGAGGCCTATGTGGCCCGTAAATATCCACAAAAACTGAAAATATGAGTCAAACCCTGCAAGCCGTGCGCGGGATGAACGACATCCTGCCGGCCGAGGCCGAATTCTGGGAGTTGTTCGAGGAAACCGTGCGCTCGTGGCTGAAGAGCTACGGCTACCGTCCTATCCGTATGCCCATCGTCGAACCGACCCCGCTGTTCAAGCGGGCCATCGGCGAGGTCACCGACATCGTCGAGAAGGAGATGTACTCCTTCGTGGACAGCCTCAACGGCGAACCCCTGACCCTGCGTCCGGAAGGCACCGCCGGTTGCGTGCGGGCCGTCATCCAGCACAACCTGGCGGCGCAGGTTCCCCAGCGGCTCTACTACATGGGCCAGATGTTCCGCCACGAGCGGCCCCAGAAGGGACGCTACCGCCAGTTCCACCAGGTGGGCGTGGAAGCCATCGGCTTCTCCGGTCCGGACATCGACGCCGAAATGATCCTCATGGGCGCCCGCCTGTGGGGCGACCTGGGACTGGATGGCATCGAACTCCAGATCAACAGCCTGGGCCAGCCGGAAGAGCGGGCCAAGCACCGGGCAGAACTGATCGCCTATTTCGAGAAGAACGCCGAGCTGCTGGACGAGGACGCCCAGCGGCGCCTCCACACCAACCCCCTGCGCATCCTGGATACCAAGAACCCGGCCATGCAGGAGCTGTGTGCCGCTGCGCCCAAGCTCATCGACTTCCTGGGCGAGGAATCCCTGGCCCATTTCGAAGGCGTGCAGCGCATCCTCAAGGATGCCGGCATCCCCTACGTCATCAATCCCCGCTTGGTGCGCGGCCTGGACTACTACAACCTGACCGTGTTCGAGTGGGTGACCGACCGTCTCGGTGCGCAAGGCACCGTCTGTGCCGGCGGCCGTTTCGACGGACTGGTATCCCAGCTGGGCGGCAAGCCGACTCCGGCCTGTGGCTTCGCCATGGGCATCGAGCGCCTTATCGCCCTGATCAAGGAATCCGGCGGCGAGCCGGCGGCGCCGGCCCCGGACGTTTACCTGGTGCACCAGGGCGAGGCCGCGTCCCGTCTGGCTTTCCGGGTGGCCGAAGGGCTGCGGGACAACGGCATCAATGTCGTGCTCCATTGCGGCGGCGGCAGCTTCAAGTCCCAGATGAAGAAGGCCGACGGTAGCGGCGCCCCGTTTGCCGTGATCATCGGCGACGATGAGGCGGCGACGGGCGAGGCGCAGTTGAAGCCCCTGCGCGCCGAAGGTGCTGCCCAGCAGCGGGTGAAAGTAGACAATCTGGCGGAAGCCATCGTCGATCAACTGATCGGCTCTGACGAAGAGGAATAAGACCCATGGCCCATTACGATCTCGAAGAGCAGGAACAGATAGATTCCATCAAGACCTGGTGGAAGATGTACGGCAACCTGATTACCGGCGTCGTCACCGCGGCGGCCCTGGGGGTTGTCGGCTGGCAGGGCTGGGGCTGGTACCAGCGTAGCCAGTCGGCCCAGGCTTCCGCCATCTACAGCGTTTTGGAACAGGCCGTAGCCGGCCGCGACGGCCAGCGGGTCAAGGCTGCTGCCGGCGAATTGGCCGAGAAATTCGGCGGCACCACCTATGCGCCTCTGGGCGCCCTGATGGCCGCCAAGTTCTCCTTCGAGAGCGGCGATCTCAAGACCGCCCAGGCCCAGCTGACCTGGGCGGCCGGCAACGGCAAGAACGAACTGAAGGACGTGGCCCGCCTGCGCCTGGCCGCCATCCTCCTGGACGAGAAAGCCTACGACGAGGCCCTGAAGCAGCTCGACAGCGCCCACGCCGCCGCTTTCGATGCCCGTTTCGCAGAACTGAAGGGTGACGTCCTTGCTGCCCAAGGCAAGAAAGACGAAGCCAAGGCGGCCTATCAGGCGGCCATCGCCAAGCTGGACAGCAAGAATGGCCAGGCGGAAGTCGCCGACCGGGCTGCCACGCCCTATCGCCAGTTGATCGAGCAGAAGCTGGACAGCCTGGGAGCCGCGGCGTGAAACCCCGGGTGACCTCCCCCGTCGGGCTGCGCCCCCTGGTCCTGGGGCTGATGGCGGCCGGAACCTTGGCGCTTTCCGGGTGTTCCACTATCTCGGACGCCATGAATTCCATGAACCCCTTTGCCAGCTCCGGCCCCAAGCTGACTCCCCTGGAGCCCATCAAGGCCACGGCGGATGTCCGTACCCGTTGGTCGGCGACGGCCGGCAAGGCGGGCAATTACACCTTCAATCCGGCGGTGGTGGATAGCAGCGTCTATATCGCCGGCAACGACGGCACCATCGCCCGGGTGGATGATGGCGCGCCGGTGTGGCGGATCAATGCCGGTCAGTCCCTGTCGGCCGGCGTCGGCAGCGACGGCAAGATCGTGGCGGTGGGTACGCCCAAGGGTGAAGTGCTGGCCTTTTCGGCCGCTGACGGCAAGCCCCTGTGGCAGGCCCGGGTCTCCAGCGAAATACTCGCCGCTCCAGCGGTCACCAGCGACGGGGTCGCGGTACGCAGCGGTGACAACCGGGTGTCCCTGTTCGATGCCTCCGGACAGCGCAAATGGACCTACCAGCGCGCCACGCCGCCCTTGTCACTGCGCAGCACGGCTTCCCCCGTGTTCGCCGACAAGTATGTATTCGTGGGCTTCCCCGGCGGCAAGCTGGTGGCCCTGGACCTGAAGAACGGCGCCCCCACCTGGGAAGGCACCGTGGCCCTGCCCAAGGGCGCCACGGAGCTGGATCGGGTGTCCGACATCGTTTCCGTACCCGTCATCGACGGCCGCCAAGTCTGCGCCGTGGCCTTCCAGGGCCGAGTCGCCTGCTTCGATCTGGGGCAGGGCGGCCAGCTCCTTTGGGCCAGGGATTTCTCCTCCGCCGCCGGCCTGACCATCGACGGCCGCTACCTGTTCCTGACCGACGACAAGGGGGCGGTCCACGCCCTCGACCGCAGCAGCGGCGCCAGCGTCTGGAAGCAGGACAAGCTGGTGAACCGCCGGGTTTCCGCTCCCGTGGTGAAGCGGGGCCTGGTGCTGGTGGGCGACGGCCAGGGCGTCCTGCACTTCCTCGCCCGGGAAGATGGATCCTTCGCAGCCCGCGCCCAGACTGACGGCACCCCTGTGGTGGCGTCGCCCCAGACGATCGGTTCCGCCTTCCTGGTCCAGACCAGCGGCGGCACCGTCATGGCCATGGATGCCCAATGAAGCCGACCCTAGTCCTGGTAGGACGCCCCAATGTGGGCAAGTCCACCCTCTTCAACCGACTCACCAAGACCCGGGACGCCATCGTCGCCGATATTCCCGGCCTGACCCGGGACCGCCACTACGGCCACGGCAAGCTGGGCGGCAAGCCCTACCTGGTGGTCGATACCGGTGGTTTCGAGCCCCTGGTCAAGGACGGCATCCTCCATGAAATGGCCCGCCAGACCGAGCAGGCCATCGCCGAAGCCGACGCGGTGATCTTCGTGGTGGATGGCCGTACCGGCCTCACGCCCCACGACAAGGAAATCGCCAACAAGCTGCGGCGCCTGGAGCGCCCGGTCCTCGTGGCCGTCAATAAGACGGAAGGCATGAATCGAGGCATGGTGTCCGCCGATTTCCACGAACTGGGCCTGGGCGAGCCCTACGCCATCTCCGCTTCCCATGGCGAAGGGGTGCGCGGCCTGGTGGAACTGGCCCTGGAATCCTTCCCTGAGCCGAGCGAGGACGACGAGACCCTGGACGTGACCCGGGTTGCCATCGTCGGCCGCCCCAATGTGGGCAAATCCACCCTGATCAACACCCTCCTGGGCGAGGAACGGGTCATCGCCTTCGACGCGCCGGGCACCACCCGGGACGCCATCGAGATCGATTTCGAGAGAAACGGCCGCAAATACGTCCTCGTGGACACGGCCGGCATGCGCCGGCGGGGCAAGGTCTTCGAAACCATCGAGAAGTTCTCGGTGGTGAAGACCCTGAAATCCATCGAGGATGCCAATGTGGTCATCCTGATGATCGATGCCCGCCAGGACGTTTCCGACCAGGATGCCCATATCGCCGACTTCATCGTCCAGTCGGGCCGGGCCCTGGTGGTGGCCATCAACAAATGGGACCACCTGGATCCCTACGTCCGCCAACAGACCAAGACGATCCTGGAGCGCAAATTCAAGTTTCTGGACTTCGCCCGCTTCCATTTCATTTCAGCCCTGGAAAATGTCGGGCTGGAAGCGCTTTTCAGGTCGGTGGACGCCGCTTATGCCGCGGCCATGGCCAAACTGCCGACGCCGAAGCTGGCCCGGGTGCTGGCCGATGCCGTCGCCCGCCAGTCTCCCCCTCGGCATGGAATTTTCCGTCCCAAGCCCCGCTATGCCCACCAGGGCGGCTCCAATCCACCCATCATCGTGGTCCATGGCAACGCGGTGGACCACATAACAGACAGCTACAAGCGTTATCTGGAACATACCTTCCGGGAGGCGTTCAAATTGCAGGGCACGCCGCTACGCATCCAGTTCGTGACCAGCAAGAACCCGTATGCCGACAAGGAAGGCAGGTAGCGAAAAAGAATAAATCTTTGGCATCCAGAAACAAAATTCGGTACATTCGGTTTCTCATAAAACAACTACCCGTGGAGTCCATACCATGAGCAATAAAGGGCAATTGCTACAAGACCCGTTCCTCAACGCCTTGCGCCGCGAGCATGTCCCCGTTTCCATCTACCTGGTCAACGGCATCAAACTGCAGGGCCAGGTCGAATCCTTTGACCAATATGTCGTATTGCTCAAGAACACCGTTACCCAGATGGTCTACAAGCATGCCATCTCGACCGTGGTTCCCGCTCGCCCGGTCAACCTGCAGCAGGAGCAGGCGGCTGAGTAAACGCCACTCTCCGGCAGGCTCGTTGTCCCCTCGGCGAGCCATTCAACCTCTATTGCGGACCCCACCATGCTAGAACGACCCGCGGCCGGAGAACGCGCGGTCATCGTTCAGCTCGATTTCGGCCAGAAAGACCTGGAAGACCAGCAGGAAGAGGTCAGGCTTCTGGCCGAATCGGCCGGCGCCACCATCTGTTCGGAGGTCGGCGGACGCCGCCACAGCCCCGATCCGGCCACCTTCGCCGGCAAGGGCAAAGTTCATGAGATCGCGGCCACCATCGCCGCCAGCGACGCCGATCTGGTCATCTTCAACCACGAGCTTTCCCCAGCCCAGGAGCGCAACCTGGAGCGGGCGCTGCAGTGCCGGGTCATCGACCGCACCAGCCTCATCCTCGACATCTTTGCCCTGCGGGCCCAGAGCGCCGAAGGCAAGCTGCAGGTGGAACTCGCCCAACTCGAACACCTTTCCACCCGCCTGGTGCGGGGCTGGACCCACCTGGAGCGCCAGCGGGGCGGTATCGGCCTGCGCGGCCCCGGCGAAACCCAGTTGGAAACCGACCGCCGGCTCCTCGGCAACCGGGTCAAGACTCTGAAGGAGCGCCTGGCCAGGCTCTCCCGCCAGCGGGGCGTCCAGCGCAAGGCCCGAGCCCGGGGGGATGTCCTCAACGTTTCCTTGGTGGGCTACACCAACGCCGGCAAATCGACCCTGTTCAACGCCCTGACCCACGCTGGCGTCTATGCCGCCAACCAACTCTTCGCGACCCTGGACACCACGTCCCGCAAGCTGTGGATCGAGGGGGCCGGGACCATCGTGGTTTCCGATACGGTTGGTTTCATCCGCGACCTTCCCCACTCCCTGGTGGCGGCTTTCCACGCCACCCTGGAAGCTACCGCCCAGGCCGATCTGCTGCTCCATGTGGTGGATAGCGCCAATCACGCCCGGGACGAGCAGATGGCCGAGGTGAACAAGGTGCTGGAGGAAATTGGCGCCCAGTCGGTGCCCCAGGTGCTGGTATGGAACAAGATCGACC
>DASRUX010000069.1:0-2741 GCA_035655235.1 Rhodocyclaceae bacterium
GTGCCAGCGCTTCGACATCGCCTACGTCTACGCGTCCTCGGCCTCCGTCTACGGCGCCGGGCGGGTCTTCCGCGAGTCCCGCGAGCACGAGGGACCGCTCAACGTGTACGGCTACTCCAAGTTCCTGTTCGACCAGGTGGTGCGCCGCCGCCTGGCGGAAGACCCGTCTACCCAGATCGTCGGCTTCCGCTACTTCAACGTCTATGGCCCCCGGGAAACCCATAAGGGCCGCATGGCTTCGGTGGCCTTCCACCACTTCAACCAGTTCCGCGCCGACGGCAAGGTGAAGCTCTTCGAAGGCTCCCACGGCTACGCCGACGGCGAACAACGCCGAGACTTCGTCTTCGTGGGCGACGTGGTCAAGGTGAACCTCTGGTTCCTGGACCACCCGGAAACGTCGGGCATCTTCAACCTCGGCTCCGGCCGGGCCCAGAGCTTCAACGACGTGGCCGTGGCCACCGTCAATGGCTCCCGGCAATTGAAGGGCGAAGCGCCCTTGAGCCTGTCGGAACTGCGGGAAAAGGGCCTCCTCGAATACGTGCCTTTCCCCGAGGCCCTGAAGGGCAAGTACCAGGCTTTCACCCAGGGTGACCTCGCCAAGCTGCGGGCGGCCGGGTACGAGGCCCCCATGTCCACGGTGGAAGAGGGCGTCGCCCAGTACGTGAAGTGGTTGAACGCCAATGTTTAAGACCCTGGAAGATTACGTCGGCAATACGCCGCTGGTGCTGTTGAAGCGTCTGCCGGGCAGCGAGGCCGAGCGTCGCAACAACGTGGTGCTGGCCAAGCTGGAAGGCAATAATCCCGCCGGCTCCGTGAAGGACCGGCCGGCCCTCTCCATGATCAACCGGGCCGAGGCCCGCGGGGACATCAAGCCCGGGGATACCCTGATCGAGGCCACCTCCGGCAACACCGGCATCGCGCTGGCCATGGCTGCGGCCATGAAGGGCTACAAAATGATCCTGGTGATGCCCGAAAACCAGAGCCTGGAGCGCCGCCAGACCATGGCCGCCTTCGGCGCCGACCTGGTGCTCACCCCCAAGGGCGGCGGCATGGAACTGGCCCGGGACGTGGCCGAACGCATGCGGGACGAGGGTAAGGGCATCATTCTCGACCAGTTCGCCAACCCAGATAACCCGCTTGCCCACTACGAGGGCACCGGTCCGGAAATCTGGCAGCAGACGGAAGGGCGCATCACCCACTTCGTTTCCAGCATGGGCACCACCGGCACCATCATGGGTACCTCCCGGTATCTCAAGGAAATGAATCCGGCCATCCAGATCATTGGCTGTCAGCCGGACGAGGGCAGCCAGATTCCCGGCATCCGCAAGTGGCCGGAAGCCTATCTGCCCAAGATTTTCGACCGTAGCCGGGTGGACCGGGTGGAGAACGTCAGCCAGGCTGCGGCCGAGGACATTACCCGGCGCCTCGCCCGGGAAGAGGGCATCTTTGCCGGTATTTCCTCCGGCGGTGCTATGGCCGTGGCCTTGCGCATCGCGGCTGAGGTGGAAAACGCAGTCATCGTCTCCATCGTCTGCGACCGGGGCGACCGCTATCTGTCCACCGGCGTTTTCCCCGCCTGATGCATAGCCCCGTCCTCGTCTTCGACATCGAGACCATCCCCGACGTGGATGGGCTGCGCCGGCTCAACGACCTGCCGTCCGAATTGTCCGACGCCGAGGTGGCGGAACTGGCTTTCCAGCAGCGCCGGGCCAAGAACGGCTCCGACTTCCTTCCCCACCATCTTCAGCGCATCGTCACCATCTCCTGCGTCCTGCGGGCGGGGGAAACCTTCAAGGTCTGGTCCCTCTCAGAGCCGGACCTGTCGGAAGGCGTGATCATCCAGCGCTTCTTCGACGGCATCGAGAAATTCACGCCCCGCCTGGTGTCCTGGAACGGCGGCGGCTTCGACCTGCCGGTGCTCCATTACCGGGGCCTGCTCCACGGCGTCACGGCGCCCCGCTACTGGGATATGGGCGACGGCGACTATGCCGACAGCCGGGACTTCAAGTGGAACAACTACATCAGCCGTTACCACACCCGGCATCTTGATCTGATGGACCTGCTGGCCCTCTACCAGCCCCGGGCCAACGCCCCCCTGGACGACCTGGCCAAGCTCATGGGATTGCCGGGCAAGCTGGGCATGGACGGCGGGCGAGTCTGGGATGCCTGGCTCGAAGGCAAGATCGCCGAAATCCGCGACTACTGCGAGACTGACGTGGTTAATACCTACATGGTCTATAACCGCTTCCGCCGCATGCGGGGCGAGCTGACTGCGGACGAGGAAAAGGCCGAAGTCGAATTCGTCAAGGCGCGGCTGGCCGAAATCGACGCGCCCCACTGGCCCGAATTCCTGGCCGCCTGGTAATCAGCCGGCGGGCGTCGGCCACATCAGGTCGATCAGGCCGCTTTCCCGCACCACCTGCTGCTTCACCGCTTCTTCCAGCAATTCGGGGCGGCTTTCTACCAGGGTGAAGGCCTTCTTCGCCCGGGTCACCGCCGTATAGACCAGTTCCCGGGTCAGGATGGGATTGAGGCGATCCGGCAGCACCAGGGCTGCATGGTCGAATTCGGAGCCTTGGGATTTGTGCACCGTCATGGCGAAGGCCGTTTCGACGGCGGTCAGCCGGCTGGGGTGCAGGAAGCGGGCTCTGCGGCTGTCGTCTGGGTGGATGAAGGCCACCCGCAGTTCCCGCCGCACCGTATGGGCGCCGCCCAGGCCGCTGAGCACCGGCACCCGCAGG
>DASRUX010000070.1:0-5349 GCA_035655235.1 Rhodocyclaceae bacterium
CGCCGTGCTGCTGGAAGACGCGGGTGAGTTCCACCTCGGCCTTGTACAGCTCCCAGCCGGAAGTGAGGAAGCCGCCGTCCTTGTTGCTATCGGAATAGCCGAGCATGACTTCCTGCTCCTCGCCGCGGCTGGCGACCAGCCGCCGGTAGATGGGCAGGGAGAAGATGGCCCCCATGGTGGCCGGCGCCTGGCGCAGGTCCTCGATGGTTTCGAAGAGGGGGATGATGTTCATCTCCAGGGACGGCTCGGCCCCCGGCTTCAGCAGCCCGGCTTCCTTGAGAAGCAGGGCGACTTCCAACAGGTCGGAGACGCCGTCGGTCTTGGAGATGATGGCGTTGGGCAGGGCGGCGCGGCCGTAGCGCTGGCGCAGTTCCTGGGCGGCGAAGAAAATGGCCAGCTCGCCCCGGGTTTCCTCGGAATACTCGATGTGGGGCGAATAGAGGGGACGCGGGGTGTCCAGCTCGCCCACGAGCAGGGCGATCCGTTCGGATTCGGACAGGCTGGCGTAATCCGGGCAGACGCCGACGGCGGCCAGCAACTCGCCCACGGTGCGGGCGTGGACATCGGAATTCTGGCGCAGGTCGATGGGGGCCAGGTGGAAACCGAAGACCTGCACGGCCCGCAGGAGCCGGCGCAGCCTTCCGCCGGCCAGGAGGGCGCTGCCGTTGGCCTTGAGGGACTTGGCCAGGACCTTGAGGTCGGTGCGGAATGACTCAGGATCGGCGTAAGGCTCGGCCTCGCCTACGGCGTGGCGCAGGGGTTCCAGGCGGTCCAGGCGGCGGGCGGTGGTGGCGAGGCGGGCATAGATGCCCGTCAGCGCCCGGCGGTAGGTTTCGTCGGCCCGCTGGGGCGAGCGGTCGGGGGAATTGGCGGCGAGGGTGGCCAGTTCCGGGCTGACCTGCACCAGGAGGTCCGAGAGGGGCAGTTCGCCGCCCAGCTCATGGAGTTCGCCCAGGTAGAAATCCAGGGCGGCGGAGGATTGCAGGCGCAGGGCCTCCCGCAGGATGTCGGCGGTGACGAAGGGGTTGCCGTCCCGGTCGCCGCCGATCCAGCTGCCCACCTGGAAGAACTGGGGCAGGGCCCAGCGCCGCTCCGGGTAGCGCTCCTGGAGGAGCATGGTGGCCTGGATGTAGAGCCGGGGCAGCTCGTTGAAGAAGGTGGCGTTGAAGTAGCTGACGCCGTTCCTCACCTCGTCGATGACCTTCAGGCGCACCGGCCGCAGCATGCGGGTCTGCCACAGGGTCAGGACGATGCTGGCGAGGCCCGTGTCGTTCTCGGCCTGTTCCTCCGGGGTGAGCCGGAGGCGCTCCCGCTGGTCCAGGAGCCGGGCGATGTGGCGGTGGCTCTGGAGCATGCTCTGGCGCTGCACCTCGGTGGGGTGGGCGGTGAGTACCGGCGACACCAGTGCATGGGCGAAGAAGTCGGCGATGGCCTCGGCCGAGACGCCGGCCTCGGCCAGGCGGTCCAGGGCGTAGGGCAGGCTGCCTTCCCGGGGTGGGGAGCCGGCCAGGTCGTGGGCTCGGCGGCGGCGGATGTGGTGCTGGTCCTCGGCGATGTTGGCGAGCTGGAGGAAGAAGCTGAAGGCCCGCACCACCGCCTGGGTGGTCTTCTGGGGCAGGTGGTCGAGGAGGTCGGCCAGCTCGGCGCGGGCGGCGGGGTCGCCATCCCGGGCGAAGCGGACGGCCGTCTGGCGCACTCGCTCGACGGTGTCGAATACCGCGTCGCCCTCCTGCTCCCGGACGGTGTCGCCCAGGATTTTGCCGAGCAGGCGGATGTCCTGCCGCAGGGGCTCGTCCTTGTCGGCAGAGGGGAGGGAGTTCGGCGTGGTCAGGGTCATCAGTGCTTCCGTACGAGGAGGATGGAAACGGGCGCTAGGCGAACCAGTTGTTCGGCTACGGAACCCAGGATAAGGCGCTCGAAGCCGCGCCGGCCGTGGGTGCCGACCACGATCAGATCGGCCTGCCAGGTCTTGGCGGCATCGGCCAGGGCTTCGGAAACCCGCTGGGTACTGGCTTCCAGGGCGAGGGTTTCGGTTTCGATGTCGGTGATGGCGGCGGCAGCTTCGTCCAACAGCTTGCGGCCGGCATCGACGATGGCCTGGCGGGCGTGGTCCAGGTTGAGGGTGGTGGTGAAGGTGCGGTGATGCATGCCCATCAGCGTCTCATCCGCGACATGGGCGATGCACAGTCGGGCGCCATGGGTGCGGGCCAGATGCTTGGCCTCTTCGAGGGCACATTGGGAGGTCTCGCTGTCGTCGATGGCGACCAGGATCTTCTTGTACATCGGTTCTCCTTTCCGGCTGTAGGGGATGGAGGCCTTTCGGCCTCCAGGAGTTCTCACCTTATCAAAACGCGTCGGCTATGCCATATGGGGAAATCCCGGGCTCTAGAGCGGATTCACCCTGACCGGACACGCTGCACTGCCTGGCTTTGGGATGCAGCGCCAGGCGCCGGTCGCGCGGTGCAGTGATCTGCACAAGCGAGCGGCAACGCGGCGATGCGCCCAAAGCCAGGCAGCCCTTCGGGTCAAGGTGAGGGCAGGCGATCGCTGCGTTGCCCGGCTTGGCCAGGGATCACCCTGGCCGGCGCCGCGCGCCTTGCGCTCATCCTGCCCTGACCTTGATGCAGCGCGGCCAGTCAGGGTGAATCCGCTCTAGCACGCCAGTTTGTCCTCAATGCGGCTGCATTCTTCCAGCAGGTAGGCCACGGAACGGTAGTTGCGGCCGGTTTCGGAGGTGAGGCCGATTTCGCAGGTCCGGTTGGTGGAAACCCCCTGGCAGCAGGAGGAGGGCAGGCCGTCGTGGATCTTCCGCAGGGCGTGGGCGTTCAATTCCGGCACCACGAAGCCTCGGTCGCCGCCGAAGCCGCAGCAGGTCACGCCGGCCGGCTCGACGATGTCCTCGACGCAGGCAGTCACCAGCTTGCGGAGCTTGGCGTCGGAGGCGGTGCGGCGCACGCTGCAGTTGATGTGCAGCGCAATCGGCCCCTTCTGCTTGGTTACCATCAGGCGGGGCAGCAGGGCATCGACCGCGAACTCGTGGAAATCCAGGACCTGAAGGCGCCCGGCCAGGTGCTTCTGCATGCGGGTGGTGCAGGCGCTGGCGTCCATGATCACCGGGTAGTAGCCGCCCTGGCCGTCGTCGGCGGCCTTGAGGAGGGCCGTGGCGACCGCTTCCGCCATCTGGTCGGCCTCCTCGGCCATGCCCTTGCTGGCCAGCATCTGGCCGCAACAGAGTTTATCGAAGCCTTCCGGCAGGCGGGGGGCGTAGCCGGCTCGCTCCAGCACTTCCATCACCACCTCGGCCAGTCCCTGGTCCTCCGGATTGCCCGGCCCGAAGATGCGGCCGGCGCAAGCAGGGAAATAGACCACCGGGTCGCCGGAGCCGGCACGGGCCTGGGGCGTCTTGCCGGCCTGGGGCATGTCCCGGCGCCAGGCGCCGCCGGAAAGGCGGTTCATCACCTTGTCCCCGACCAGGCCGGAGACGGCGTGGCCGACCTTGAGGCCGACCCGGGTGGCGGTGGCTACCGTGCCGAAGTTGCCGGCGGTCCATTGGCCCACTTGGCGGGCGGCGCCGCCCAGGCCCCGGCCCCGCAGGCGCCGGGTCAGCTCGCCGGTGTCGATGCCCACCGGGCAGGCGGTGGAGCAGAGCCCGCAGCCGGCGCAGGTATCCAGTCCGAAATAGGCGAAGTCCTCGGCCACTTGGCCGGGAACCTCATGGGCCTGGTCGCGCCGGGACAGCTCCCGCCAGCTGACGATGCGCTGGCGCGGGCTGAGGGTGAGCCGGTGGGACGGGCAGAGGGGCTCGCAGAAGCCGCATTCGATGCAGCGGTCTACGATGTCCTCGGCGGCGGGCATGGGCTTCAGGTGCTTGAGGTGGGATTCCGGGTCGTCGTTGATGATGACGCCGGGGTTCAACAGGTTCTGCGGGTCGAAGAGGGCCTTGATGCGGCGCATCAGGTCGGTGGCCTGCTTGCCCCATTCCATTTCCACGAAGGGGGCCATGTTGCGGCCGGTGCCGTGCTCGGCCTTTAGGGACCCGTCGTATTTCTCCACCACCAGCTTGCAGACATCGTCCATGAAGCGGGCGTAGCGCGCCACCTCGGCGGCGTCGCCGAAATCCTGGGTGAAGACGAAGTGCAGGTTGCCCTCCAGGGCGTGGCCGAAAATGATGGCCTCGTGGTAGCCGTGGTGCTTGAGGAGGGCTTGGAGGTCGAGGGTGGCGGCGGCGAGGGATTCCACCGGGAAGGCCACGTCCTCGATGATGACCGTGGTGCCGGTTTTCCGCATGGCGCCCACGGAGGGGAAGGTGCCCTTCCGAACCTTCCAATACATTTCACAGGTGGCGGGATCGGTGGAGAAGGCCGGGGCCTCCACTGTCTCGATCCCGGCGAGTGCCTGGAGAGCCGCGTCGATATTGGCCTGCAGGCCATCCTGGTTAGCCGAGCGGACCTCGATGAGGAGCGCCGCGGCATCGTCCCCCAGGGACTTCATGACGGCAGGTAGGCCGGGCTTGTCCTGGACGGAGCGCAGCGCTGGGCGGTCCAGCAGCTCGACGGCGGAAACCGGCTGGGGCTTCAGCTTGATCACCGCCTGGCAGGCCGCCTCGATGGTGGGGAAGAAAACCAGGGCGCTGGCCTTGAACGGGTCTTCCGGGACAGTGTTGTAGGTGATGCGGGAAATGAAGCCGAGGGTGCCTTCCGAGCCGATCATCAGGTGGGCCAGGATATCCACGGGCTTTTCGAAATCCACCAAGGCATTGAGGCTGTAACCGGTGGTGTTCTTGATCTTGAACTTGTGGCGGATGCGTTCGGCCAGGGCGGCGTCGGCCCGGGTATCGCGGCCCAGGCGCTCCAGTTCGTCCAGGATGTGGTTGTGGCTGAGGCGGAAGGCGGCGACGCTGAACGGGTCTTCGGTATCCAGTACGGTGCCGTCGGCCAGGACGACGCGCATGCCGGCCACGGTCCGGTAGCTGTTCTGCGCAGTGCCGCAGCACATGCCGGAAGAGTTGTTGGCGGCGATGCCGCCGATCTTGGCGGCGTTGATGGACGCGGGGTCCGGGCCGATCTTCTTGCCCAGGGGGGCGAGGCGGTGATTGACCTCGCCGCCGATGATGCCGGGGCCCAGGCGCACCGTGGCGGCGTCCGGGGCGATGTCGCAGGTGGCGAAGCCTTCGCCGATCAGGGCCAGCACGCCGTCGGTGATGGCCTGGCCGGAAAGGCTGGTGCCAGCAGCCCGGAAGGTCACCGGCCGGCCATGGGCGCGGGCGGCCTGGAGCACGGCCTGGACTTCCTCCTCGTTTTCCACCACGGCGATCACTTCCGGCGTCAGCCGGTAAAAGCTCGCGTCGGT
>DASRUX010000071.1:0-4954 GCA_035655235.1 Rhodocyclaceae bacterium
CCGATTGACGCTCTCCAGGAAGGGCATAGTCGCCAGGGTGGCAGGCAGCTCGGCCCGCCGCACCCGCCGCTTTTCCATGAGGTGGAAGGAGACGATGACCTTGATGGCGTGCCAGGCCAGGCGCTCGATGTCGGCCTCGAAGGACTGGAGGCGCCGGAAGGCCCGCTCCAGGGCTTCATCCAGGTTGCCGAAGGGGCTGCCGTGGCCGGGGATGACGGTGTCGATGGGAAGCCGCCCCAGCATTTCCAAGGTGGCGCGGGCGTCGGCGAGGCCGTCGGCTTCCCCCAGCAATTCCGGGAAGAGAACGCCGAAGCCGTTCTCCCACAGGGCGTCGCCGGAGATGAGCAGGCGCTCTTCCGGGTTGTAATAGGCCAGCGCCGACTGGTCGTGGCCGGGGACGGGGATGGCCTGCCAGGCGAGGCCGCCCATCTCGATTTCGGCGCCGGGCGGGATCACCCCGTCGTGCTGGAAGCGGCCGGCCTGCTGGCCCAGGGGGGAAAGGAGAAGGGCGTCCTCGTCCCATTCGGCGATGGTGGCCGAGAGGCCGGCGGGAACCAGGATTTGGCAATGGAAGCAGGCCTGCAGCGCCGCATTGCCGCCGATGTGGTCGGAATGGGAGTGGGTATTCACCAACCGGTGGAGGCAGCGCCCGTCGAGGGCTCGCTCCACCAGGGCGACGGTCTGGGAGGCGTGGGTGACGTAGCCGCTATCCACCAGGGTGGCGCTCTCGCCCTCGAAAAGGAGGATGTTGTTGGCGGAGAGCCAGCCCCGTTCCAGGACGAGGATGGAATCCGGCAGGCGTACCGTCATGCCGGGGTGTCGGGGTCGCCGGAAGCCGGCAACGGTTCGGCGGGCGTCGCCGCCACCACTTCCACCACCACGTCCGGCGTCCCCAGGGGCGGCCGTCCGCAGCCCAGGCAGTAGCCGGAGTCCGGGTCGGCCATGCAGACGCCGACGCAGAGGTATGGGTCTTCGTCCATCAGCCTTCTCCCTTGTCGTCTTCAGAGCGTAGATCGCTTTCCCGCGGGGCCTGTTCCCGGCGGCGCTGGGCGACCTTGTCCAGGATGTCGAGGCGGGTTTCGTCGCCGGCGGAGGACCAGGCGGCGATTTCGTCCAGGGTGCGGAAGCAGCCGGCGCAGAGGCCGGTGCCTGCGTCCATCTTGCAGACATTGATGCAGGGGGAGGGAACCATCAGATGATCAGGAAGCGGCGTTGCTGGTCGAGGCTGGCTTCGACGGCCTGGCGGGCTTCTTCCCGGTCGATGCGGGCCAGCATGACCAGGTGGCGGCGGCGGTCCCGGCCGCACAGCTCGGGGAAGGACAGGGTGGCGATGTCCGGGCCGTCGTCGCCGTTGTCCGGCGAGGAGACGACCCCCAGGCGGTCCACCTTGACGCTCACCGGGTCCAGGCGCAAGGAGACTTCCGGCGCCATCAGGTAGGCGGCCAGGGCTTCTTCCAGCTGGTCGGGCATGAGGGAATCGGCCACCTCCCGCAGGTGGGCGTCTAGCTCGGCCAGGCGCCGGGTATGGACGGTCCGCTCGTTGCCCCCTTCCCGGTCCCGCAGGACGGTAAGGTGGGCCCGCTCCACCGAGCAGTCGGCGGAGAGGCTGGCTTTTTCCAGGCGCAGGGCCTCGACGTGGGCATGGAAGCTCATCAGCAGGCTGTCGAAGGCGGCCTTGCGCAGGCGGGCCTTGGTGGTTTCCAGGTCGGCGTGGGGCTCGACCAGGAGCTGGCCGGAGAAATAGAGCACGGTCTGGGGAACCTCGCTCTGGATCACGTCCCCCTGGATGGCCATGCCGAGCTGGTGCTTCTCCTGGCGGCGGGCGGCGAAGAGGGCGTAGAAATGGTCGCTGCGGCAGGATTCCGGGTCGGCAAGGTAGTCCCGCACCGCCTGGCTGTTGCCGAACATCTGGCCCACGTCGTCCATGGTGGCGAAGAGGGCATGGATCAGGGGATTGCTGCCGAAGCTCTGGCGGCTGATATCCACCGGGCCGGGCAGGCCGGCCACCATCCCCTCGCAGTAGCCGAGGGCGTGGTGTACCGGGGCGGTCAGCTTATGCTCGAAATCCGGGGCGGCCTTGAGGAGTGGGTCCACCAGCTCGACGATCCGTTCCAGGGCCTTGGCCGTGGCCGGATCGGGAGGAGCCGCCGGCTTGAGAACGCCGGCGATGGCGGACAGCAGCCCCACTCAGGTCCCCCGGGCGCAGAGGGCGCGGCCGGCCTTGGCGCCGTTGGGGCGCTGCAGGACGGTGGAAATCCAGTCGCCGATGGCGGCCAGGTCCAGCAGATCGACGCCCGTGTGGATGCCCAGGCCGTCCAGCAGGTACACCACGTCCTCGGTGGCCACGTTGCCGGACGCCCCCTTGGCGTAGGGACAGCCCCCCAGGCCCGCCACCGAGCTGTCGAACACCGCCATGCCCATCTGGAGGGAAGCGTAGATGTTGGCGATGGCCATGCCGTACGTATCGTGGTAATGGCCGGCGAGCTTGGCCATGGGCAGGTGCCGGGTACAGGCCTCGATGAGGCAGGAGACGCTGGTCGGGGTGCCGACGCCGATGGTGTCGCCCAGGGAAACCTCGTAGCAGCCCATCTCGAACAGGATTTTCGCGACTTCCGCGGCCTTCTCCGGCGCCACGGCCCCTTCGTAGGGGCAGCCCACTACGCAGGACACGTAGCCCCGTACGGGGATGTCCAGGGCGCTGGCGGCGGAAACCACCGGCTCGAAGCGCTTGAGGCTCTCGGCGATGGAGCAGTTGATGTTCTTGTGGGAAAAAGTCTCGGAGGCGGCGGCGAAGATGGCGACTTCCGTGGCGCCCGCTTCCACTGCCGAGTCGAAGCCCCGCAGGTTGGGGGTCAGCACCGGGTAGGAAACCCCGGCCTGGCGGTTGATGCTGCGCAGCACCTCGCTGTTGTCCCCCATCTGGGGCACCCATTTCGGGGAGACGAAGGAAGTCGCCTCCACCGCCGGCAGGCCGGCGGCGGCCAGGCGTTCGATCAGCTCGATCTTGATGGTCGCCGGGACCACCTGCTTCTCGTTCTGCAGGCCGTCCCGGGGGCCGACTTCGACAATCTTGACGCGGTTCGGCAGGCTCATTTCTCGGTCTCGAATTCCACCAGGGGGGCGTCGTCGGACACCTGCTCGCCGGCGGCGAAGCAGAAGGACTTGACGGTGCCCTGGGCGGGGGCGGTGATGGTGTGCTCCATCTTCATGGCTTCCAGTATAAGCAGAGGAGCGCCTTTTTCCACCTTTTGGCCGGGATGGGCGAGGAGGGCGACCACCTTGCCGGGCATGGGCGCGGTGAGCCCGCCGCCCTGGGCGCCGCCGGCTTCCACCAAGTGGAGCGGGTCGTCCCGCAGCAGCACATGGGTGGCGCCGTTGAGGAAGATGTGGCGCCGCTTTTGGTCCCGTTCTTCCACCGCCACGAGACTGGCGATGAGGCGGCGGTTGTCCAGCTCCACGGCGAAGCGGTCGCCTTCCAGCTTGCGGCCCCGGGCGACGGTGGTCTCCCCTCGGGCGGTGAGCTGCCACTCGTCCCGGCCGTAGCGCACCTGGACCTCGTCAAGATCGTCCCCATCCCGGAAATTGATGCAGCGGGCGGCGGAGAGGTTCATGCGCCAGCCGTCCCGGGCGTGCCAGGGGGACCAGGGATCGCCGCTCGATTTGGCGGCCTGGCGGGCGGCGTGCTGCTCCCACAGGAGTTCGCCCACGGCTGCTACCAGGAGCACGTCCCGGGGCACGGGCTGGGCCGCCGGGAAGAGGAAGTCCTTCTGGCGCTCGATGAGGCCGGTATCCAGGTCGGCGCCGGCGAAGGCCGGGCAGGCCACCAGGCGGGAAAGGAAGTCGATATTGGTGGTCACCCCCGCCACCCGGTAGTCGGCCAGGGCCCGGCGCATGCGGGCCAGGGCCGCGTCCCGGTGTTCGTCCCAGACGATGAGCTTGGCGATCATGGGATCGTAGTGGGGCGTGATCTCGTCCCCCTGCTCGACGCCGGTATCCACCCGGACGTTGAGGCTCTCGGACGGCGGCACCAGGCTGATGAGCCGGCCGGTGGAGGGCAGGAAGCCCTTGCCGGCGTCCTCGGCGTAGATGCGGGCCTCCAGTGCATGGCCGCGAATCTGGAGCTGGTCCTGGCAGAGGGGCAGGGGCTCGCCGCTGGCGACCCGCAGCTGCCATTCCACCAGGTCCTGGCCGGTGATCATTTCGGTGACCGGGTGCTCCACCTGGAGCCGGGTGTTCATCTCCATGAAGTAGAACGACCCGTCCTGGTTGGCGATGAATTCCACCGTGCCGGCACCCACATAGCCCACCGCCTTGGCGGCGGCGACGGCGGCCTCGCCCATCCGGCGGCGGCGCTCCGGGGTCATGCCGGGGGCCGGCGCTTCCTCCAGGACCTTCTGGTGGCGGCGCTGGACCGAGCAGTCCCGTTCGAAGAGATAGACGCAGCCGCCGAAGGTATCCCCGAAGACCTGGATTTCGATATGGCGGGGCCGGGTGATGTATTTCTCCACCAGCACCTTGTCGTCCCCGAAGCTGGAAGCGGCCTCCCGCTTGCAGGAGGCGAGGGCGGCGGAAAAATCCTCGCCCCTTTCGACCAGGCGCATGCCCTTGCCGCCACCCCCTGCGCTGGCCTTGATCAGCACCGGGTAGCCGATGGCATCGGCCTGTTCCTTCAGATAGCCGGGTTCCTGGTTGTCTCCGTGGTAGCCGGGGGTAAGGGGCACCTGGGCCTTCTCCATCAGGGCCTTGGCGGCGGACTTGGAGCCCATGGCCCGGATGGCGGAGGCCGGCGGGCCGATGAAGACCAGGCCGTTGGCGGCGCAGGCTTCCGCGAATTCCTCGTTCTCGGACAGGAAGCCGTAGCCCGGGTGGATGGCCTGGGCACCGGTTTCCTTGGCGGCGGCGATGATCTTGTCGGCCACCAGGTAGGATTCCCGGGCGGCGGCGGGGCCGAGGA